>DAIUEO010000001.1:0-9899 GCA_036845125.1 Candidatus Eiseniibacteriota bacterium
GGAGTTGCCGAACGGCGAGAGGATCACACGGGGAATGGTGGTCCTGAGATAGCGAGCACTACTTCGTGTCCGTCGGGTGGATGACTTTCCAGTCCTGCTTCATGTCGACGAGGGTCCAGCCCTTCGCCTGGGCCTCGTCCAGGCCCTGGTCCAGCCGGCCGATCGAGGACTCGCGGTCGTAGGCCCACTCGCGCTCGGCGTCGGTGTGGTGGACGAACATCATGAGCCGCGCGCCCTCGCCGGTATCCGTCCACTGCAGCATCTGGAGATCGCCGTCGGAATTGCCGAACGCCGCGATCGGGCGGCGGCCGATGAATTTGTGGATGCCCACCGGCTTGCCCGCCTTGTCGTCGATGAAGTCCACCTCCGGCAGCCGCACGAGCACCGGCTTGCCGTCGCGCATCTCGAACTTCACCTGGATGCTGCTGCCGATGACCTGTTCGGGAGGGATGCCGTAGACCTGCGCCCAGGGACGCATGAACTCGATGCCGCCGCCCGAGACGATCCAGGTCTTGAACCCGTTCGAACGCAGGTACGCGAGCAGCTCGAGCATGGGCTGGTACACCATCCCGGTGTAGGGCCGGTTCGTCTTCGGATGGCGCGCGGTCGCGATCCAGTCCGTCACGATCTGCTCGAACTCGGCGGTGGTCATCCCGGCGTGGGTGGCCATCAGGATCTCGGCGATCGCGTGCTCGCCGCCGGCCAGGGCTCCTTTGACGTCGCCCCTGAGCAGCGAGGCGAACGGCTCCTTCTGCTTCCACTCCGGATGCTGCGGCGCGAGCGCCTGCACCCGATCGAGCGCGAAGGCGAGCTGGACGTACATGGGCTGCTCGCCCCACAGCGTGCCGTCGTTGTCGAAGACCGCGATCCGCTCGGCTGCCGGAACGAAGGACGGCCCGCCCTCCGTGGTCACGTCCTTCACGAACTGAATGATGGCCTGCTTCGGAGCCGTATCGTTCCAGGAGGCGAGCGGATCCGTGGCGGGTGCGGGTGGCCCCGCGCACGAGACGGTCAGCGCGATGCCGAAGGCGAGTGCTGCGGGAACGGTGCGCTTCATGGCCTCCCCGGTCATGGGCACTACCAGCCCATGATGTTGTAGCCCGCGTCCACGTACATGATCTCGCCGGTGATGCCGCTCGACATGTCGGAGAGCAGGAACAGCCCGGCGTTCCCGACCTCCTCCTTCGTGATGTTGCGCTTGAGTGGCGCCTTCTCGGCGTGCGACTTGAGCATGCCGACGAAACCGTGGATGCCGCGTGCGGCGAGCGTGCTGACCGGTCCGGCCGAGATCGCGTTCACTCGGATGTTCTTGGGGCCCAGCTCGTAGGCCATCTGCCGCACGCTCTGCTCGAGCACCGCCTTGGCGCTGCCCATGACGTTGTAGGAGGGCACCGCGCGCTCGGCCGCGAGGTAGGTGAGCGTGACCAGCGAGCCGCCTTCCTTCTCGAGCAGCGGCAGCATGCGGTGGGTCACGTTGAGGAACGAGTAGGCGCTGACGTCGAGCGCCATCTGGAAGCCCTCGCGCGGGGTGGCGACGAAACTCCCCTCGAGATCCTCCTTACGGGCGAACGCGATCCCGTGGACGAACATCTGGACCGAGCCCCAGCGTTCGCCCAGCGACTTCGCCAGGGCGTCGATCTGGGCGTCGTTGGTGACGTCGCATTCGAGCACCAGCGTGCCCGGCATGCCGTTCGCCAGCTCCTCGACCGTGCTCTTCAGCCGCTCGCCGGCGTAGGTCAGGCAGAGCCGGGCGCCGGCGCGGTTCAACGACTGCGCGATCGCCCACGACAGGCTGCGGTGGTTCGCCACGCCCATCACGAGCGCCTGCTTGCCGCTCAAGTCGATCGTGTACATGAGGCTCCTTTCGCCGTGTCTACGCCGGCCGCTTCCGCTGCTCCCAGACGCGGATGGGCAGGATGATCACCTGGATGCCGTTGAACTGCAGGCGCCGCTGGATCGAGAACGCGGTCTCGTGGTGCAGCGATCGCGTGAAGAGGTTCTCGCGCTGGAACACGAGCTGACCCGCGAACACCACGGGCCGGCGGAACTCCTTCACCAGGTCGACGCAGATCTTCTCCAGCTCCTCGATGAGGTCGGTGCCGACGGTGTACCGATACTCGGCATACTTCCCAATGCTCTGGCAGAAGAGAAGGTACTTCTCGAGATCGCCCTGCACTTTGGCTTCGAGTGCTTCGAGCTCCGCCACGCCCTTGAACTGCCCGGAGTCCACGAGGCCGACCGAGACGAACACGAAGTTCCGGAAGTGTCGCGGGAACATCTTCTCGACCGACAGCAGGGTGTGGATGCCGAGTCCGGCGTACGACTCGACCATCACGATCGCGGTCGGGCCTTCGGGCGAGAGCTCAGGCTGGACCTTGGGATCCTGCATCGGGAGGTTGGTCAGCACCTCGTCGAGCGACGACATCATGCCGCGCACTCTCCGGTAGTGACCCCGCACCAGGAAGCAGAACACGATGAAGGCCCCGGTGACGGTCAGGGTCACCCAGCCGCCCTCGCCGAGCTTCACCACCGTGGTGACCACCAGGATCAGCCCGGTGACGGCGGTGCCCAACAGCGCCAGGAAGAACTTGTGCTTCCAGGACCGGCCGTGGGCCCGCTCGTTCCACCAGTGCCGCACCATGCCGAGCTGGGTGAGGGTGAACGTGAGAAAGACGTTGATCGAGTACATGACGATGAGGATGCGGACCGCGCCCTGCGTGTAGAGCAGCGTGAGGGCGGCGGCCACGCTCATCAGGATCACGCCGTTCTGGGTGACGAGCCGCTCCGACAGGTGGTTGAAGCGCTTGGGCACCCAGTTGTCCACCGCCATCGAAGCGAGTGTCCGCGGTCCGGCCAGGAAGCCGGTCTGCGCGGCGACGAACAGCAGCGCGCCCTCGGAGAGCAGCGTGATCACCACCAGCACCGGTCCGATCTCGATCCCGGCCACGTGCCAGTGGCCCGCGAGCTGATTCCAGAGCGACGCGTTCAAGGTTCGCCCCGGCTGGACCTGGACGTCGTTGAGCAGGTAACAGAGCAGGATGCCGCCGGCCGTGAACGCCAGCGAGCACGCCATGTAGAACATGGTCTTCTTCCCGGTCTCGACCTTGGGGTCGCGCAGGATCTCCGTGCTGTTGCTCACCGCCTCGATCCCGGTGAACGTGCCGCCGCCGAGCGAGTAGGCGCGCAGGAACACGAGCATCACGCCGAGCAGTCCGAGCTCGTTGATCGCCCCGTTCGTGTCCTGAACCGTGTCGGCGATGAGATTGGGGAACGCCGCGCCGTGGGAGACGATCCCGAACACGATGAGGCCGAGGTGCGTGAGCATGAACGCCAGGAAGATCGGCGTGAGCACCAGGATCGATTCCTTGACCCCCCGCAGGTTGAGCGCGGTCAGTCCAACGACGAGGAGCAGCTCGATCGGCAACTTGATGGTCTGCAGCGCGAGAGGGAGGAAGGAGAAGATGGCGTCGCAGCCGGAGGCAATCGAGATCGCGATCGTGAGCGTGTAGTCGACGACGAGCGCCGCGCCCGAGATCACGCCGGGAGTCGGACCGAGCAGCCGGGTCGCGACCAGGTAGCCGCCGCCGCCGCTCGGGAACAGCTCGATGATCTGGCTGTAGGAGGCCGAGATCAGGAAGACCGTCGCCACCATCACCACCATCAGGTAGAGGGCGAGATGGCGATGCTGTCCGAGCTGGAGGAACGCCTCCTCGGGACCGTAGGAGGAGGAGGAGAGTCCGTCCGAGCCCAGGCCGACCCACGCGAAGAACGCGATCAGCGCGAGCTGGTGGTGGATGCGCGGATCGAGAAGGTTCTTCGGACCGCCTAGGAGTAGGCCGCGCCATCGGTCGAACACGGCGGAGGACATTAGGTGCAGGCCGGAGGTGAAGCAAGACACTGCCCGGACCGCCGTTTGACGAGGCCGGCCGCCCCTGGGCGAGGCACTTTGCGCTAGGCTCGCCGGGTGATCGAGCCAGACCGTCTGATCGGCCGCATCCCATGGCTCGCCCTGGTCGCGGGTTTGTCCCTGGTGGCCCCCGTCGAAGCGGGTAGCGCCTCCACCGCGGCGAACCCGCCTTCACGGATGCCGGCTTTCACCCTGTTCGGATGGCTCAGCCCGCCCAACGCGGTGGCGGACTCCTCGCGCATCGCGGAGCTGGCCGAAGCTGGGTTCAACGTGATGCTCCCGGCGTACAACGACTCGGGGATAGCAGCCACCAATCTCGCGCGGCTCGATCTCGCCGCCGCGCATGGGCTCGCGTGCCTGATCGCCGACGAGCGGTTCCTCGGTCTCGATCCGGCGACGCCCGGGGGCTCCGCACTGCTCGATTCCATCATGGCCCAATACGGCGACCATCCGGCTCTGCTGGGGTGGTATCTCGGCGACGAGCCGCTGCCACCCTGGAACCTGCTGCCGCCGCTGCACGCCGCGCTGAAGGCGCGCGACGCGACGCGCATTCCCTACAACAACCTCCACGGTCGCCAGCGCTTCGCTTCGCACGACGCGTGGATCGCCTACACCCAGGACTTCATGGCCAGCATGCAGCCACAGGTGCTGAGCAACGATCAGTACGACTTCCTGGCGACCCGCGACCGGCTCCAGTTCACCGAGAACGCGCAGGGCTCGATGGAGAAGGCGCAGGAAGCGGGCATCCCGTGGTGGGCAGTGATCTATCTCATCGAGCATGCGCCGTATCGCGCGATCGGCGAGGGCGAGCTGCGCTGGCAGGCGGCGCACGCGCTCGCCCATGGCGCGCGCGGCATCGGCTACTTCAGCTACTGGACGCCCGATCCGCACCCGGTCCTGAACTGGGGCGACGGCATCATCGGGCGCGACCTCCAGCCTTCGTTCTGGTACCCGATCGTGAAGGCGCTCAATCGCCGCTTGAAGCTGGCCGGCGAGATTCTCGCCTCGTCGTCGTGGAAGGTCACCGGGTACACGGGTTCAATGCCGCCCTACGGCGGGTTGTTCGTTACCGGCGTGGGGCTCGTCGACTCGGTTCAGGGTCGGGCCGCGATCGGTTCGTTCCAGCGCAACGGCCGCGAGTTCCTGTTGGTGGCCGCCAGCGACTCGATCGCAGCGTCCTCGGTGCGGTTGGTGCTGCGAGGCGCCGGGATCGTGCACGAGCGCTCCGAAGGTCCGGTGCCGCGCATCGAGGAACGGCCGGACGATCTCGTGGTGTCGATCGACTTGGCACCCGGGGACTTCGTGCTGCTCGAGGTGGAGGGGAGCGCGTCCGAGGCGGGAGGGTTACGCATCCCCCCCGACCTCGGGATCCTGCCCAATCCGGCTGTGTCTGAAGTCGAGTTCCGCGTCGACTACGTGAGAGGAATCGGCACCGTCGTGATCCTCGATTCGTCCGGCCGCCGGGTGTGGAGCACTAGCGTTCCGCCCGGTTCGTCGCGTCGCACCTGGCGTGGCGAGCGGGATACCGGGGGCACCGCTCGCGCCGGGATCTACTTCGTGCGCATCGAGGACGATCTCGGTCACAGCGTCCGTCGCTTCGCATGGCTCGGATCGCGGTGAAGAAGAAGTTCTCGAAGCTCGCCGCGGTCGAAGCCGCGGTCATCGCCTGCGAGCTCTGCCCGCGGCTGCGCGCCTGGTGCGAGGAGGTCGCGCGCGTGAAGCGCCGCGCGTTCCGCGACGAGACCTACTGGGGGAGGCCGGTGCCGGGGTTCGGAGACCCGCAGGCGCGGCTGCTCGTCGTCGGCCTCGCGCCCGCGGCACACGGCGGCAATCGCACGGGACGGGTGTTCACCGGTGACTCGAGCGGCGACTGGCTCTACGAGACGCTCCACCGGCACGGCTTCGCGAATCAGCCGCAGTCGACAGGCAAGGGCGACGGGCTTCAGCTTCTCGACTGCTGGGTCACCGCGTCGGCGCGCTGCGCTCCACCCGACAACAAGCCCACGAACGAAGAGCTGGATCACTGTCAGGCCTATCTCGAAGCCGAGATCCGGTTGTTGTCGCGCGTACAGGTCGTGATCGCGCTCGGCCACGTCGCCCACGAGCGCTGGCTCAGGGCGTCCGGCGTATGGACGACGCTCGCGCCGAAAGCGCGTCCGAAGTTCGCGCACGGCGCGAGCGCGAGCGTCGCGGGTGTCACGCTCATCGACTCCTATCACCCGAGCCGCCAGAACACTCAGACCGGCCGGCTCACGCGCCCGAGGTGGCACTCGGTGTTTCGCCGCGCCCGCGACCTGCTGCGGAAACCAGTTCATTCTTGACTCCCACCCGCGCCGGGCGCATGGTCCGCGCGACATCTCCTCCGGGTGCCCACAAGGTGTGGGGTAAAAGGGAAGCGGGGTGTAATTCCCCGCGCGGTCCCGCCACTGTGAAGGGCCAACGGAGCCTCGACGAATCGCGCGACGCGTAGCGCCGCCCGATTCGAGCCACTGACCGATTCGGTCGGGAAGGCGAGGCGACACGGGCCCCAAGCCAGGAAACCTGCCCGGAGGTCATGCCCAGACGCTTCGATGGAGAGCGTCGCGGCGACGGCCCCTAGCGGCCCCGCACGCGATCCCTCTTCGCGGCGGGGCTTTTCGATTGGGGCGCGGCAGACGCCATGATCGGATTCACGGGTCTTCTGGCGGTGCTCCTCGCGACGGGGAGCGCAGCCGTGCCGGATTCCTCGGCCGTCCCGCTCGACTCGACCGCGGTGGTCACGCTCCCCGAGGTGCGCGTCGACCGCGACCGTCCCTCGGCGGCCGCGCGCCGCCTGCCCACGGCGTTCGTCTCCGAAGTGCGCACCGGAGCGCAGGTGCGCGCGGTGGAATCGCTCTCCGATCTCCTCGCCGAAGTACCGGGCGTGCGCATCGTCCAGTACGGAGGGCTCGGCGCCTACAGCACGATCTCGCTGCGCGGAACTCCCGCGGGGCAGGTCGGAATCTACGTGGACGGATCACCGCTCACCTCGGCCGCGTACGGCGAGGTGAACGTCGCCGACCTGCCGCTCACGACCATCGAACGGGTCGAGGTCTACCCGGCGCTCACGCCGCTCGCGATGGGGATGGCGCTGCCGGGCGGCGCGGTCAATCTCGTCACCTCGCGCAATCCCGACGCGCTCACCGCGCGCCTCGCGCGCGGCTCCTACAACACGCTCGAAGCGCGCGCGAGCGGGGGCTTCCGCGCCGGGAAATGGAGCGGTCTCCTCCACGGCGGCTACCAGGGCGCCGACGGCGATTTCAGCTACTTCGACGACAACGGCACCGACTTCAATGCCGCCGACGACTCGACGTCGATCCGCCTCAACAACCGCTTCGACTCCGCGGTCGGGTTCGCGACCACGGCGTGGGAGGCCACACCGTCGCTTCGCGTCGAGGCGCGGCAGTCGTTCTTCCACAAGGCTCAAGGGTTGCCGGGCATCGATACCAACCCCGCGCTCACCCCGCGACTGACGCTCGATCGCTCGATCTCGCAGCTCGACCTCGTGCAATCGGGCGGCGGTCTCCTGGGCTCGGCGCGGCTCGGTGGAGCGCTGGTGCTCGAGCACAGCCGCTCGCGCGATCTCGAGGGCGAGCTCGGACTCGGACGTCACGACACCGACGATCGGCTTGCCTCCGGTGCCGCGACGCTCGATCTCGAGTGGACGCTGCCGCTCGGCCTCTCCGTCGGCACCGCCGGCTCGCTCCGGCAGGAGCGCGCCGAGCTGAGCGATCCGCCGTCCGGCTTCCCCGATCCGCCGCCGAGCGAGCGGCGCACCGCGGGGGCGGTGCTCACGCTCCAGGAGCGGCTCCTCGACGAGCGGTTGCTGCTCCACGCCGGTCAGCGCTGGGACCGCATCCACGACGAGCTCCACTCGACCGGGGTGGCCGGCATCACCACCCACTCGAGCTTCGCCCGCGAGCTGCGCTCGCCGCAGATCGGAGCACGACTCGCGCTGCTTCGGGATTTCGGCGTCGTGCGCGAGCTGGCCGCACTCGCCAACGCCTCCGACGCCTCGCGTCCGCCGACGTTCGCCGAGCTGTTCGGCCGCACCGGCAGCATCCTCGGCAACCCCGGTTTGCTGCCGGAGCGGGGAAAGAGCCACGACTGGGGCGGCCATCTCGAGGTGGGCGCGACCGGCGGCGCGCGCGCCACGGTCGACTTCGCGCACTACGAGTCGGTGACCGACGAGCTGATCGTCTACCTGCCCGGATCCCAGCGACTGATGCGCGCGACCAACATCGGCAAGGCGCGGATCCAGGGGGAGGAGCTCAAGGCGCGCCTCGGTCCGCTCTTGGGGCTGAGCGTGAACGCCGCCACCACCTGGCAATCCACGATCGACGAAGGGGACGCGCCGTTCTGGCGCGGGAAGCAGCTCCCGCAGCGCGCCGACCGCCAGTCGGAGCTGCGCCTCTCGTGGCGCGGCCGGCAGCTCGCGGCGAGCGGCGAGGTCGTCTACATCGGACCCAACTATCTCGATCGCTACAACCGGACGTCGGCCGAGTCGCGCACCCTCACCAGCGCCGGCCTGTCGTGGACCCCGCCCGGGGACCACATTCGTTTCACCGTCGAAGGGAAGAACCTCGGAGACCGGCGCGCGGTGGATGTCGCGAACTACCCGCTGCCGGGCCGCACGTTCTTCGTTTCGTGCGACCTCAACCTGCGTCCGGGTTCGACTCCCGTACGCTGATCGGAGACCCCATGTACCGCCGCTGCACCGCCCTTGCCGCTCTCGCCCTCGTGCTCGCCTCGCCGGTGCTCGGCGCGCCCTCGCGCGCCTACGTCATCACCACCGATTTCGCGACCGGCGGGATGAGCGCGCTCAACGCCTCGACCTACGCGGCGACCAACGATGTGGCGGCGGCGCATTCGGACGCGCGCGTGCGCTGGTTCCAGGACCAGGTCTACGTCATCAACCGGCTCGGCGCCGACAACATCCACATCCTGAACGGCACGACCTACGCGCACGTGTTCCAGTTCTCGACCGGCAACGGCTCGAACCCGGCCGACATCGCGCTCGTGTCTCCGAGCAAGGCCTACATCACGCGCTACGAGCTGTCGGCCCTGCTGGTCGCGAACCCGCAGACCGGGGCCACGATCACCACGATCTCGCTCGCCTCCTTTGCCGACGCCGACGGGATTCCCGAGATGGACCACATGGCGCTCTGGGGACCGTGGCTGTTCGTCTCGGTCCAGCGCCTCAACCGGAACGCCGGATTCACACCCACCGACCGCAGCGAGGTGGTGGTGATCGACACCCGCACCAACCAGGTGGTCGATCTCGACTCCGGCCTCCCCGGCGTGCAGGGCATCACGCTGGCGGCGAAGAACCCGGTGACCGCGTTCGCGCTCGATCGCGAGGGACGCCGGCTGCTCATCGGATGCGCCGGGGCGTACGGCGCGCTCGACGGCGCGATCGTGGCGATCGATCCCGAAACGCATCAGAGCCTGGGAGCGGTCGCGACCGAGACGGCTCTCGGTGGCGAGATCAGCGACGTCGAGTGGTACAGCGCGACCCGCTCGTTCGCGATCGTGAGCGACCTGTCGTTCAACACGAAGCTCATCCGCTGGAATCCGACGACCGGCGCCGCCACCGGCACGATCTTCAACCCCGGCGGGTTCTCGCTGCCCGATTGCGCGGTCGACGGCACCGGACGCCTGTGGCTCTGCCACAACGACTTCACGAACCCCGGCGTGCGCGTCTACTCCTGCGACACCGACGCTCTGCTTTCGGGACCGATCTCGACGGGTTTGCCGCCCTATCAGATCGCCTTCGACGTGCTGCGACCCGAGGTTGGGGTGCCGGTCGCGACGCAGGATCCCGAGCTCAGCGCCTGGCCCAACCCTTCGCGCGACCGAATTCGCCTCGCGCTCGGATCCGGTCCGCGCGACATAGCCCGCATCGCCATCTTCGATCCGGCCGGCCGCCGGGTCCGAAATCTAAGGGAAGGCTCGATGGATTCGCCCGCGCTCG
>DAIUEO010000001.1:9909-46167 GCA_036845125.1 Candidatus Eiseniibacteriota bacterium
CGACGATACCGCCACCGTGTGCTTGACCTCGGGGATGAGGTCGGCGGCCGGAGGCGGCGCTCCGTGAGCCGCGGCCGGCTTCGGCGCCGCGGCAGAGCCCATCTTGACCTGCACCTTCCGCACCCCGGGGATCTGCGAGACGACCTTGGGGCTCGAGTGAGCCCCGGACTTTACATGTTGGTCGTCAGCACTTCGTCACGAACGCACGTTCGGCGAATCACCGTACTGCCTTAGCGCGATGCGTGGTCGTCTGACCACACCTTGACAAGGTTTCGTCTCAGAGCACATCTGCGCCATCGGGTGAACACCCGCGGAAAAAGCGAAAAAAACATCGACACTCTCGCGACGCCTCGTGTATATAGGAGGCCGCGACGATGTGGGTTTCATGGCGAAGGGAATTGCCAAATCATCGGGGGCAGAAGGCCGACGTCCCCAACAGTGATTCGGTGACCTGTTGGAGTTCCGGCCGGGAGCTTCGCTCCTGACGTGCCTCGACGGTCGCATCCCCCTGGCTTCGCCATCGGACGCCCGAGTTCACAGCAAGCAAGGCTCACCCTGCTTTACAGCACGGCCGTGAACGGAGGTTCAGATGCGTTTGGGAATCCTGGTCGCCCTGCTCGGGGCGTCAGCAGTAACGGGTGCCGGCACCTCGCATGCCGCCTCGGCGGCCAACGTGACGCTGGTGTGGACCACGCCCGGTGACGACGACATGGTCGGAACTCCCGCAGCGTACGACCTCCGATACTCGGACAAGCCCATCAACGCGGCCAACTTCTCGGTCGCGCCGAAGGTGCCGTTCATCCCGAAGCCGACCCAGGCTGGAACGCTCCAGACCTGCACGATCGCCGGACTGGTTCAGGGCAGGCCCTACTACTTCGCACTGAAGACGTCGGATGAGCGGGGCAACTGGTCGCCGCTTTCGAACATCGCGTACTACGACGGGCACTCGGTCCAGGTCGGCCAGGAATCATCGCTCAAACTGTCCTTCGGGAGTCCGTTCCCGAACCCGGCCGTCTCCACGACCCGCTTCGCCTTCACGCTCACCCGGCGCTCCGGCGTGCGGGTCGCCGCGTATGACACCCAGGGCCGGCGGGTCCGCACGCTGCTCGAAGGTGAGCGCGGGGCCGGGCAGCACGAGCTCGACTGGGACCTGATGGACACCTCCGGGCACCGGCTCGGTGGAGGCGTCTATTTCGTGGTGGCCCAGGCCGAGGGCCAGACCTTCAGGAAGCGCGTCGTCGTCGCCCGCTGAGGGGCGTGGTGGTGGCGGCGTCCGCAGCGTGGGCCGGTCCCGAAAAACGTAAAGACGCGGTCTCGGGACCGCGTCTCACGCTGCGGGGCACTTGCCATCGACGATCGGCTTGAGCACCGTGTCGCGCTCGACACCCGGGTTTCCCGTCCGGACATTTCGCGCGCACGGAGTGTAGCCCATGGATTTCACGAGCGACACGACTTACTGCGTGAATCATCACGAAAGCACGCAGAAGTCCCGATCGATGCCGTTCGCCCGGTGCGCGTCGCGCCGGAACCGGATCTCCGCCGTGTTCGCCCTGACTGTCCTCGCCGGACTCCTGGCGTTCACCGCGGGCGCCTCGGGTGAGGTGCTGCGCGATTCCGTTCGATCGGATTCGGCCCTCGCTGCTTCCGGACCGGCCGCGGGTCGCGACTACATAGCCGAAGTTCGATCCAACTTCACACCCGAGAACCGCCGGTACTCGAATCTCCGATCAGCCCTGGGATTCGCCGGGGTGGGCTGGGACGTCGCGCTCGGGCTCTTCCTCCTCTTCAGCGGGCTCTCGGCCCGCTTCCGCGACGCCGCCTACCGCCGCTCCGGCAACCGCTACATGCGGATGCTGGTCTACTTCGCACTCTTCACCGGCGTGGGTCTGCTCCTCAGCCTGCCCTTCAACTGGTACCGCGGTTTCTACGTGGAGCACGCCTTCGGGCTCTCCAACCAGTCGCTGTCGGAATGGTTCCTGGACGAGTTGAAGGGGGGCCTGGTCACGGTGATCGGACTCGGGGCGACCGGGCTCGTGGCGCTCGCCTATCTCGGGATCGAGAAGAGCCCGCGCCGCTGGTGGCTGTGGCTCGCGGCCGGAACCCTGCCCGTCCTTCTCATCGCACAGGTGCTGGTGCCGATCGCCGTGGATCCGCTGTTCAACAGATTCACGCCGCTCCGCGACCAGCAGCTCAAGGCGCAGATTCTCAGCCTCGCCGAGCGAGCCGGGATTCCCGGCCGCAACGTCTACGAGGTCGATCGCAGCCGCCAGACGAAGAAGTTCAACGCCTACGTCAGCGGCTGGGGCGTCTCGCAGCGGATCGTTCTCTGGGATACCACGCTCAAGGGCATGAAGACCGACGAGATCCTGTTCGTGATGGCGCACGAGATGGGGCACTACCGGCTCGCGCACATCTGGAAGGGCGTGCTCTACGCGTCAGCCCTGAGCTTCGTGCTCTTCTTCCTGAGCGGGATCCTCATGCGCCGGGCGGTCGCGCGCTTCGGCCCGCGCTGGGGGTTCACCGAGCTCCACGACGCGGCGTCGGTGCCGCTCTTCATGGTGGCGGTCACGCTGCTGTCGTTCGTCGCCGATCCGCTCTCCAACATGGCGTCGCGGGTCGTGGAGCACGAAGCGGACGTCTTCGCCGTCGAGGTGACGCACGACAACGACGCCGGGGCTCGCACCTTCCTCAAGCTCGGTTCCCAGAACCGCTCGAACCCCGAGCCCGCGCCGGTGATCGTGTGGTTCCAGTACTCGCACCCGCCGCTCATCGAGCGGATCCGCTTCGCGCTCGAGTACCGGCCGTGGGAGGAAGGAAAGCCGAACCGGTTCTACCGACCCGTCAATCGATGACGACGAGGCGGCGCATGGCCGAGCCCGCCGCACCGGTGAAGCGCGCGAAGTAGATCCCCGGCGCGACGCGGCGGCCGGAGTCCTCCGTGAGATCCCAGCCCTGCGTCCAGGCGCCGGCGCCGAGCGGTCCGTCGTGCAGTGTCCGCACGCGCCGGCCCGCGATGTCGAGGATCTCGAACCGGACTGAGCCCTCCTCGGGCAGATCGAGATCGAAGCGCACGAGTCCGCGAGTGGGGTTGGGCGCGGGGGCCGACAACGCGAGCGCTCGCGGAACCGCAGGGTCCACGCTCACCGGTCCCGGCTGGGCCGCCGGGTTGTAGATCACGATGCGCAGGGAGTCGATCGCCATGCCGTCGAACTCGCCGCCGCTGTCCGAACGCAGCCGGAATCTGAGCCGGACGTTCGTCTTGCCGGGGCCCGTGAACGCGGAGAGGTCGGCAATCTCGGGCCGCCAGCGGTAGCGCGCCCCGGTGTAGAGCGGCTGGCCCGCGGTCTGCACGCCGATGCCGCTGCCCGGGATCGTGCCGGTCGCCGCCACCGGCGCGAACGGGATCGCGGCCGTGTCGGACGTCGCCTCGACGGCGACCCCGTCATAGTCCTGCTCGATCTGCCAGCGCGCCTCGTAGAGCGCGTGCGCGTGCACGCCGGCCGACAGGTTGAGCCGGATCTTGAGATAGAAGCGATTGTCGGCGGCGGCCGCATAGTCGCCGAGCGGGCTGTCGGTGAAGTAGGCGCTTGCGTGCGCGGGGTCTCCGCTCACGATGCTCCAGAGTGCGGGCGTCCAGAAGCCGAGGCCCGAGGACGCGTAGTCCTGGAACACGACCGTGGGCGTGCCGGCCGGGATCACCAGCGTGTCGCGGCTGTAGAGGCCGGCGCCATCGCGGAACTCGACCAGGAAGCGCATCAGGCGCCCGGGCGTCACGGTGTCGTCGAGCGCGATCTGGAAGCGCGACGTGCCGACCGGATCGGCACTCTGCCGGGTTCCGAGCCCGGGATAGCTCACCACGCCGTTCAGGATGTTGGCGCCGAGGTCGATCGGGAGCAGCGTGCCATTGAGCCCCGGGCCCGTCGTCGCGAGCCCGAGGTTGCGGGCGCGCACGATCAGGTTGGTGAGGCGCCCGGCGTTCATCGAGCCCTCGGTGATCGTGATGCCGTCCTCCTGGACGAACGTGCCGGCGATTCCGGCCAGCACGTAGCACGAGTGCAGCATGCGCGTCGCGATCGGGACGATCTTCGAGGGCGCCGGCCAGAAGTTGCCGTCCTCGAACGCTCCGACCTCGGGCGTCCACGAGAACACGCGCGGCTTGAGCAGCGTGTCGCCGTAGCACCAGTCGTTGAACTCGCCGTTGACCTCGTAAAGGATTCGCGGTGCGGCGCCGTGCACGTATCCGTTGCTGCGCGACAGCTCGTCGCCCCATTCGTCGAAGGCGTCGCCGTCGCCGGTGGGCGTCGTCGTGTAGCCCCACGGGTGGATCAGCAGGTCCGAGTAGGTGTGGAACGAGAAAGCGGTCTTCGGCTGGAGCAGCGTGACGAGATCGCGCTGCACCTGGGTCTCCGGCTCCGAGAAAGCCGCCGGGCCGCGATAGGTCTCGTCGATCGGATTCGGACTCGATCCGAAGTCATTCAGGTTCCACTGCACGCCGTAGTTGCGGTTGAGGTCGACCCCGTCGTTGGGATCGAAGGAGTTGTTGCCGTTGTTGTCGCGGGTGTTCTTGCGCCAGTAGCCGAGCGTGGTGCCGCCGCTGTTGAAGTAGGTGTTCTCGTTGACCGCGTAGCCGTCGGGATTGACGAGCGGGACGATGTAGATCACCCGGTTCTCGAGCAGGTAGCGGGCATAGGGGTCCGTGCCGTAGCGGCTCAGCAGCTGGTCCACGAAGTAGAACAGGGTCTGCATGCCGCCCGGCTCACGTGCGTGGGTGAGCGCGTTGAAGAACACCACCGGCCGGGTGTCGGGGCCGGCCACCGTCTTCGCGATCCGCAGTCCCCAGACCGGCCGCCCCTGGGTCGAATAGCCGACCGTGTCGATCTGGTTCGCCACGAGATCGAGCGCATCGCCTGCCACGAGATCGTCGAGCTTGGCCTTGATCTCGGCGGTGGTCCAGTAGCCGGCCATCGATCCGCCGCCATAGGGAGGCGCGACGAGCGTGCCCGCCTCACGCCCCGCGCGATCGCGCGCCGGCGCCCGGACGCCCATACGCTGCCAGTCGGCACGCGCTGCGGCGGCCGCGGTCATGCCGGGATGCTCGTCGATCAGGGTGGCGCTGAAGCCGAGCGCGACGAGGCGCGCCTCGTCGCCCGGTCGGACCAGGAGTTCGACCTGCCTGCCGCGCACGTTCACCACGTCGAGGCCACTCGCGAGCAGGCGCTCGAGCGAGGCGTCCTCGCTCACGACGACGCGCATCCGCCGCGGCGGCTCGACCGGTGCGGCGAGCGCCGGGACGGCGAGGAGCGACGCGAGCAGGACTGCGATGAGGGGGCGGGACATGGCGGAAATCAGGCGAAGAAGCAGGGCACGGTGCGATTCATCGGGCGACGAGTGTATCACGGTGCGGGAGGCTTTCGGCGCGGCGTGCACCGGGCGGAATGCCGGGGTCGCGCAATCCGCAACGATGTTGTTCGAGCGTGCCGCGGGCGAAGACTACTTGAGGGTGCGGCCGAAGAATCCAGTGCCCGTCTTGTACATCGTGGTCACCGCGATCGCGTGTGTGGCGTTGGGGAACTGGGATTCCACGGTGGCGCCGGCTGCCTTGAGCGCCCCTTCGAAGGCGTGCGCCTGGGCGGTCGGCACCTGCTGATCGCGCTCACCGTGGAGGATGTAGACCGGGATCTTGATCGCGGACGCCCGCGTGATGGGCGAGCGCGCCTTCCACGCCGCGCTGTCGGAGCCCGCCTCGGCGACGATCGCCTCGCGGAATCCGGGAAGTTTGGTGTCGCGGTAGACCGACCACAGGTCGTAGATCCCCGACTGGCACAGCACCGCGCGCACGTCCTTGCGGGTCGCGGCCAGGGTCGCCGCCACCGTGGCGCCGCGCGACTGGCCGACCACGCCGAGCCGGGCCGGGTCCACTTCGGGCAGCCCCGCGAATGAATCCATCACCGCGCCCACGGCTGCGAGTGTCGCCGGGCCCATGAAATCTGCAGGTCCTTCGGAGAGGCCGTAGCCGGGCATGCTCACGAGCGCCACCGAGTATCCCTGGCTCACGAAGAGATGGCCGACGCGCATGTTGAGCCGCGCGTTGCTCCCGTGTCCGTGAACGATGACGAGGCCGGGTGAGCGGCCGGCAGTGCCGGACGGCAGGTACACCCATTCGACCTTGCGGCCACCGGAGAGCGCGGTGCGCGAGGGAAAGCCCGCCATCACCCCGGGCTCCGCCGACACCACGGCCTGGAGCATGATCTTGTCCTTGTTGCTGCGGTGTCCGTAGAAGGAGTACGAGAGCTTGCCCTGCTCGAACTGGGCGGGCGACAGATGATTGATGACGACGCTGTCGCCGCCGCTCAGGCCCTCCATTTGGCTGAGCAGCATCCTCAGGTCCTGCCGGGAGTGCCGGTCCGTCCGGGTCTCACCCGGGCCCTGGTCCTCGAGCTCGCAGATCAGGCTGTCGAGATAGAGCCCCATCGAGCTCGTGTTCACGATCCGGAGTGGAATGGTCCACGCGAAGTCTTCCGCCACTTCGACCGTGGGGCTCACTGCCACGAAGCGTGCGCCGGGGTCCGCGTCCTTGGCCGGAGCGGCGGGTTTCGCGGGAGCCGCGGCGCCGGTCGGGGAGAACGCGAGCAGCGCGAGGAGCAGGGCGAGCCATGCGCCGGCACGGCGCGGGTCGGACGAAGAACTCAACGAGGACCTCCCGGATCGGAGTCGTATGGGGTGCGCGATGGTACCATGCCGCGCCCGATGCCCCCGCGCCCGCAGGACCTCGCCTGGCTCTTCGACATCGACGGGACGCTGCTCACCACGAATGGGGCCTCGCGCGAGGCTTTTTCGGCCTCGGTGCGGGAGTGTTTCGGCGTCGAGAACGACCTCCGCAGCGTCCCTTTCGCGGGGCGCACCGAGCCGCTCATTCTCGCCGACGTCCTGGCCGCGATCGGGCGCACGACCGACGCCGAGGAGGAGCGGCGCTTCTGGGCCGCGGTCATTGCCCACATGGAGCGGCTGCTCGGGAACACGCGCGGGCGACTCTTGCCCGGCGTGCTCGAGGCGCTGGATGCCCTCGACGAGCGGCCCGAATGGGCGGTCGGGCTCCTCACCGGGAACATGACCGCCATGGCGCGCGTGAAGCTCGCGCGCTTCGGAATCGGGCAGCGGTTCCGCTTCGGCTCGTTCGGCGAGGAAGCCGCGGACCGGAACGCGCTCGCCTGCCTCGCGGTGGAACGGGTGCGGGAGCAGTACGGGATTCCGGCCGGGCGCTGCATCGTGATCGGCGACACCGAGCACGACGTTGCGTGTGCGCGTGCCGCCGGCGCGAAGGCGGTGGCGGTCGGCACCGGGCGGCGGAAGCTCGAGGAGCTGGCCGCCAGCGCGCCGGATCTGCTGATCGACGACCTGACCCGCTTCGACGACGTCATCCGCTGGGCGGGCGCGCTCGACTGAGGCTTCATCCGGGCGCGCCCGCCCAGCTCAGACGGTCTCGGGTTCCTGGGCCGCGCGCCAGGCGATCGTGAGTCTCTCGAGAAGCTCGTCCGAATTGGTGGCGACCGGTGCCTCGGGGAACTCGACCTTCAGCGTTTCCACCGGGCGGTAGAGAACGGGGTAGTTGCAGCTCCTGAGGAGGGTGAGGTCGTTCAGGCTGTCGCCCACCGCCGCCACCTGGAACCCTGCGGTCTGAAAGCCCGTCACCAGGCGCTCCTTCCGCCCGCGGATCCGGAGCCGAAACCCCGTGAGGAACCCCAAGCTATCGGTCTCGAACTGGTTCGCGAACAGGTTGTACCCGCCCAGCCGCTCGACGAGCGGCTCCGCCAGCTCGTGAAAGGTGTCCGAGATGATGACCACCTGGCCCATGCCTCGGAGCCGCGCGAGCAGATCCCGGGTGCCCAGAAACGGCGGGATCTCATGGGCCACCGACTGGAGGTCGCGCAGCGTGAGCCCGCGCTTCCGCGTGGCCTCGACCCGCTGATTCATGAGGTTTTCGAAGTCGGCGACCTGGCGAGTCGTGAGGAGAAGCTCCGGGACGTCGAATTGAGTGCCCAGTATTGGCCAGATCTCCGGGGCCAGGACGCCTTCGAGGTCCAGGGCGAAGATCATCGGTTGTGCACTGGATAATGTGTCTGGGGCATTTTCGGGCCTCTGTCGGCAGAGCCGCCGTTGGGAGACAAGGGGTTACGGTGGCGTGCGCGGGTCGGAAGAGGCGGGACACAGTTTCGAGCGCACAAGAGCCGTCGGAAGCTATCACGGCAGGCAAGCGGTGCGGCAACTGAAAACATTTCAGTTGTTTGGCTGGTTAGCCGAATGTAGTATCTGGCCATGCTCAATCTAGCGAACAATAACCGGATCGACTCCCGGGATCGGAAGATCCTCGCCCTGGTCCAGCGGGACGCCAAGCTCCCGCAGGCCGAGATCGCCCGCCAGGTCGGGCTCTCGACCGCAGCCGTGAACGAGCGGCTGCGGAAGCTGGAGCAGGGGGGCGTGATCCGGGAGTACGCGGCCCACATTGACCCGCGGGCCGTGGGGGCGTGGATCACGGCGTTCGTCGAGGTGTTCATGGAGCATCCGCGTTTCGAGGCGGCGTTCCTCGAGCAGCTCCAGAAGATCGACACGGTGCAGGAATGCCATCACATCACGGGCGACTTCTCGCTGCTGCTGAAGGTGCGCGTGCGCGACATGCACGGCCTCCAGCGTCTGCTGCTCCAGCAGCTCAACGCCGCCGAAGGCGTGCGTCAGACCCGGACCGTGATGGTGCTCGACACCATCAAGGAAGCGACATTCATTCCCACCGAACTCGAAGAGGATGCGTCATGACCCGGATGACCCCCGAACTGGTGCACGAGACGCTGGCTGGCCACATGCTCGCCGACGGGTACGACATCGTGCTCGACCTCGAGAAGAGCCAGGGCCGTCAGCTCTACGACTCGCGGAAAGGCCGCTGGTTCCTCGACATGTTCTCGTTCTTCGCCACGCTGCCGGTAGGCATGAACCATCCGAAGATGAAGGACCCGGAGTTCCTCGCGAAGCTCCAGCGGGCGGCGCTCGTGAACCCCACCAACTCGGACGTCTACACGGTGGAGATGGCGGAGTTCGTCGAGGCCTTCGCGTGGCACGCGATGCCGGATCATCTGCCGCGGCTCTTCCTCATCGCCGGGGGATCGCTCGGGGTCGAGAACGCGCTCAAGGCGGCGTTCGACTGGAAGGTGCGGCGCAATCTCCGGAAGGGGAAGGGCGAGAAGGGCTGGCAGGTCCTCCATTTCAAGGAGGCGTTCCACGGGCGCTCGGGCTACACGCTCTCGCTCACCAACACCGCCGATCCGAGGAAATACCAGTACTTCCCGAAGTTCGACTGGCCGCGGATCGAGACCCCGAAGCTGCGCTTCCCGGTGGATGACGCGGAGGTCACGCGCGTCGCGGCCGTCGAGGCCCGCGCCGAGGAGGCGATCAAGGCCGCGTTCCGCGAGCGCCAGGACGACATCGCCTGCATCCTGATCGAGCCGATCCAGGCTGAGGGCGGCGACAACCACTTCCGCCCGCAGTTCCTGAAGCGGCTCCAGGAGCTGGCGCACGAGAACGAGGCGCTGTTCGTGGTGGACGAGGTGCAGACCGGCGTCGGGATCACGGGGACCATGTGGGCCCACGAGCACTGGGATCTGCGGCCGGACCTGCTCGCGTTCGGCAAGAAGACCCAGGTATGCGGCTGCCTGGCGGGACCGAGGCTCGACGAGGAGCCGGACAACGTGTTCCGCATGAAGAGCCGGATCAACTCGACCTGGGGCGGCAACCTGGTCGACATGGTGCGGTGCCAGCGCTATCTCGAGATCATCGACAGCGAGAACCTGCTCGAGAACGCGCAGACCACCGGACACCGCCTGCGCTCCCAGCTCGAGAAGCTGCAGGGCGAGATGCCGGACGTGCTCTCCAACGCGCGCGGTCTCGGCCTCATGTGCGCGATCGACTTCACGGACGGCCCGACCCGCGATGCCGTGCAGCGCACCGCCTACGAGCTCGGCATGCTGATCCTGCCGTGCGGCACGCACAGCCTCCGCTTCCGCCCGCCCCTCGACGTCACGCCCGCCGAGGTGGACGAAGCCGTGGACCTCGTGCGCCGCGCGACCAAGCAGACCCTGGTGAAGTCGGCGTAGCGGTCGCCGCTTCCGATGGAGGCGTCATGCGGTTGATCAACCCGGAATCAGACGAAACGGTGGGTCAGGCTCAGCTCTACCTGAGCCCGAACGAAGCTCGATCCCTCGTCAAGGAGATCGAGAAACTCCTCATAGACCCTGAGGCGAGCGAGCACTTCCACCTGTTCTCCGAGGATGGAGGCTGCGAGGTGTCGTGTTCGGTCGTCACCGGAGCCAAGCTGGCCTCCGGTGGCTACACGGCCGAGGAGCGAAGAGCCTTCCGCGGATGGAAGCCCAAGCCGTAGAGCCCGAGGTCGACTCGGCGTCCAGGGCCCCCCAGTCGAGGTCTCGTGCAACCTGGCGGCCCCCCGCTCCGTGTTAGGCATGATGCCCCCGGTCTGCGTATCGGAATTCCCCATCGTGAGGAGGTTCGTCGTGGGTGCACGCGTCTCGTTCGTGTCGCTGGCCCTCGGGCTCGTCCTGGCCGTCCCCGCCCTGGCCTCGGACTCCGGCTACATCTATGGGCGGGTCACGACTGTCGATCGCGACGTCTACGAGGGCGAGCTGCGCTGGGGCAACGAGGAGTCGTTCTGGGACGACACCTTCAACGCCACCAAGTACGAGAACGAGAACCTGCGCTACCTCGACCGGGACCAGCTCGAGGAGATTCGCTGGGCCAACCTGGGCGGGTGGGACTCGTTCGTCGGGCGGCGCGACCAGAGCTTCACCCATCTGTTTGCGGTTCGGTTCGGTGACCTCACGCGCATCGACGTGGAGGACGACGACGAGCTGGAAGTCACCTTCCGAAACGGCGAAACCATGCGGCTGGGCGACGGGTCCAATGACGTGGGCGCCACGGTCACCGTGCTCGACGACAAGCAGGGTCGGCACGCGGTTCGATGGAGCCGCATTCGCAGCGTCGAATTCGTCGAGACACCGAGCAAGCTCGCCCGCAAACTTGGAGAGCCGCTCTACGGCACCGTGAAATCCGGCAAGTACGAGTTCACCGGGCGGATCCAGTGGGACCACGACGAATGTCTGAACATCGATGAGCTCGACGGCGAGACCCGCGACGGCGACGTGTCACTGGAATTCGAGCAGATCGCGGCGATCCGCAAGCACCGGAACGGCGCGCTGGTGACGCTCAAGTCGGGATCCGAGCTCTACCTCACGGGCACCAACGACGTGAACGACGAGAATCGCGGCGTCGTGGTGATCGTGCCCGGTGTCGGCAGCGTGAAGGTGGGCTGGGAGGACTTCGACAAGGTGACGTTCGCGGAGGCCCCGAACACGGGACGTCGCTATGCGGAGTACACCGACGGACGCGATCTCAACGGCACGGTCGTGACGCGCGACGGGAAATACGATGGACGGATCGTCTTCGACCTCGACGAGTCGCGCGATTTCGAGATGCTGCACGGCATGAACGGCGATACGGAATACCTGATTCCATTCCGGGACATTGCACGCATCAAGCCCCGCGGACGGTCGTATGCGGACGTCGAGCTGCGTGCCGGGCTGATCATCGAGCTCGAGGACGGCCAGGACGTTTCCCGGAAGAACGACGGTCTGCTCGTCTTCACCGGCCAGAAGAAGCCGAAGTACGTCGCCTGGGAAGACGTCACCGAAGTCGTGTTCCGCTGAGATCTACCGTCGAGTCGTATCCGAGATCGAGCGGGGCTCGGCCACACAGGTAGCGAGCTCCGCGCCCATCGCTCAATCCTCGGACTCCTGTTTCAGGTTGGCGAACGGCAGCGCACCGTAGTGGTGCTCGAATTGCGACTGATACCGGGCCTCGGCGCGTGCGGGGTCGTCGTCGGGTGTCGGCTTCCATGCAACGAGTAGGGCCGAACGGTCGCCGAGCTGCCAGATCGCCCTGCCGCCCCAGTGGGCGACGTGACGCCCGTGGCCGAAGCGCAGGTAGCGTTTCACGCGTTGCCTGAGCAGCGATCGCACGCCCGGTCCGCGGGCGCGGCCGAAGTAGAGAACCTGTGCGCCGGGTACCCAGAACCCTTCGAGCTCGGGGATGGGCAGCGTGGGATCCGTGTCGCGGAACCGCGCGGCGGCGCTGCGTGGCAGGAACGTGGGAGGATCGAGCGACTCACGCGCGACGGCGTAGATGCCGCGATCATTCGGGATCTCCTGGCAACCATCAGCATGCAGCCGCGCCACGGTACGAAAGCCTTCGAACCCATCGTCTTCGAGAAAAGCGATCGAACCCGGATCATCTATTGGCGCGTCAGCCATTGGCGCCCCCCCAGCTCCAGCCTCCAGTCGAGCACGATGCCCGGTTGAGATCGTAGCGGATGCGCTCGCTATCGCAGCACGGGGCGAGCGACTCCTCGACGAATGTGACTCGAGTGGGATTCCGCCACGTCGTAATGCATGCCTGGTGCCGCTCGTGCGTGAGCACTTCCCCGAGAAGCCGAAGTGAAGCGTTTCGCGGAAGGACGAGGGCTCCCACACTGCATGATGCCGGAGCGCCGGAAGACTGCCACGCTCGATCGTGCGGACGAGACGGCCCGACACGTCGAAGATCGTCAGATTCACGGCGCCGGTCCGGGGCGCTACCGCAACAGCACCACGCGCTGCCGCACAGACTCGGTGCCTTGCTTGGCCACGATCCAGTAGACCCCGGCGTTGAGCCTGGGCTGGTCGAGCACCACGGTGTGTGTGGTACCGATTGGCGAAACGAGCGTCCGATTCCAGGCGACGCGTCCGGCGACGTCGAATAGCTTGAGCTCCACATCCGCTTCGCTCGGCAACGAAAGCGCGAAGCCGACCGGCCAAGCCTCGAGCGGCGTCACCCGGCGGATCGCGAAGCGCACGCCGGACTCGGCCGCCATGCTCGCGATCGTGGACGCCGCTTGCTGCGATCCTTCTGCTTCTGAGATTCCGAGACGGCGCTTGAACTGGTTCACGGTGAAGCTAGTGTCGTTGAACGAGGCCGATTCGTACCAACGCACCACCCTCCAGAATCCCGGAGCCGCCGAGCCCCCGTGGCCTTCAGCACGCTCCACTTCGAACGCCCAGGCGGTCGACGGCGACTGGGGTCCGGACGGCTCACTGGGAAACTGGTCGAAAGTCACCGAGCGAAACCTCACGAGGCGCCTTGAATCTTCCTGGGTGATGCGCACGTCGTAGCCGACATAGAAGTCTGCGCACCAGTAGAGCGCCCTGCATAGCCTCGGACGCCATGCCGGTGCATCCGACGCATCAACCGTGTCGAAGAGGGCCGCGAGCTGCGAGTCGCGGTCCAAACGACCGGCCAGCCGCCCGCACTCGCTCGAGTCCTCCGCGTAGAAGGCGAACTCAGGGGCGAGCAGGCGACTGACCACGCTCCCATCTTTGGACAAGATGCCGACGATGAGCCGCTTCACCGCGCCCTCTGGAGTGCATGCACCCGATAGGCTCGGACACGGTGTAATCACCTTCTTTGGATAGGACGCTCCCATATCTCTGACCCTGACCTTGCGCCGCTGGTCCACGGGATCCACTCGGACTGACACAATGATGGAGCTCATGAACCAGGCCAGATTGCCCGGGCGCATGAGCCTCTTCAGCGGAGCAGGTGCCGGGGTCCCGCAGTCCTCACCAACCACCGGTTGCTGCGAGACGATCCCGGGGTAAGGGGATCCACCGGCCCGGGCGGCTGGGCAGGGTGTGCACGCTAGGGCCGGAAGAAGCAGGGCAACCCAGCGGCCGGTTCTCGAACTGCGCATCGCGTCGGGCTCCAAGTCGTGCCTGAGTTCACCCCGTCGAGCCCGGATGGACGGGCGCCCTAGCTCGTACTTCCGCAAGCACCCCCGCGATCTGTTCGAACCATCCAACTCGCATGGTGACCCATTGCAAGGCCGGTGCCGGTTGGGGCGTTCGGGCGGAAGTGGTGCACTTGAGGACCGCGGGCCGGGCTCAACCCGCCGCCAGCCAACGGATTTCGTGCGATCCGCTCGGCGGCGGGACGCCAAGCGGTCACGGCCGGCGGACGACTCGGTGTTACCTCGAAACACCGCAGGTAACATCGGGAGGCCGGCCTGTCGATTTTTGCTGTCCCGGATCGTCGTTGGGGCAGGGGGGGCAGGAGTCGCCTACCCTGACCACCGGAGGCATACGAGTTCCGACGGGAAGGCATGAAGGAGGAGAACCGCCATGTATGTTCGCAAGCTCGCCGTGCTCGCCGTGGCCGCAGCCCTGATCGCGGCCGCAACGATTGCCGACGCGAAGGACACGAAGCCCGCCGCGACCCCCGCGACCGTGAAACCCGCGAAGAGCGGGCATCTCGAGGTCAACGGCGTCGACTACTACTACGCCGTCTACGGCAAGGGTGAGCCGCTGCTCCTGCTCCACGGGGGCTTGGGGCAGATCGAGATGTTCGGCCCGAACCTCAACACACTCGCCAAGGGCCGCCAGGTGATCGGCGTCGACCTCCAGGGGCACGGCCGGTCCTCGCTCGGGAACCGCGAGATCAGCCTGACCGACATGGGCGACGACATGGCGGTGATCCTGAAGAAGCTGGGCTACGGGCAGGTCGACGTCATGGGCTACTCGATGGGCGGTGGGGTCGCTTTGCGGATCGCGATCCAGCACCCGGAGATGGTGCGTCGCCTGGTGGTGGCTTCAGCCCCCTACGCGCAGGAGGGGTATTACCCGGAGATGCTGCCGATGCAGGCCCAGGTCGGGGCGGCGATGGCGGACGCGATGAAGGAGACGCCGATGTACCAGTCGTACGTCGCGGTCGCGCCGCACCCCGAGGATTTCCCGAAGCTGCTCGACGGCATGGGCGCTTTCATGCGCAGGTCCTACGACTGGTCGGAGGACGTGAAGAAGCTGGCCATGCCCGTGATGCTGGTATACGGCGACAGCGACATGTTCCGGCCCGAGCACATGGTGAAGTTCCATCAGCTCCTCGGCGGCGGCCTGAAGGATGCGGGGTGGATGCGCGAGAACATGTCGAAGAACCGACTCGCGATTCTCCCCAACCTGACGCACTACGAGATGTTTCTCGCGCCGGAGCTGGCGACCACCGTGCTGCCGTTCCTGAACGGCCTGGGCAGCGCGACGAGCTGGAACGAGCAGGTCCAGGCCGGGAAGTGAGGCGGTCGATGCGCGGGTGACTTGGGCTCGATCAGCCGCCGGAACCCGCGTACGATTTTTCCTCGAGGATCTCGGAGCCGAGCGCGACGTTGATGCGGCGCTTGATGGCCGCGCGCTTGTCGTTGGTGCGGTAGACTGCGCGCGCCAGCTCGATGAAGTCGGCGTCGAAGCGCTGCTCGGCTTCCTTGAGCCGGATGCGGTCCTCGACGTCCCACAGGATCTCGTTCACTTCCCGAAGCTGCCCGGTGAGGGCCGTCACGTCCCGCGTGGCGAGCGGCGAGCCGGCCCACGTCACCTTCAAGAGCTCCAGCTCGCGACGCACGTTGGCGACCTTTTCGGGATCCTGGATGCGCTCCGACTTGATTTCGAGGATCGTGAGCTTGTCGAGGAACTCGCCGGGCGAGGTCTGCACGGTCAGCAGCATGGCGGGATCACCTTTGGAGGCATGGGTTGGGAACCATCGAGCGCGAAGCCGCGGGCCAGTATGCATCAGCCGCCGCGCGGGCGGGAGGCCGGATCCTGGTGGTCCGGGTCGGCCGCATCGGGGACGCGGTGATGATCACGCCGGCGCTGCGCATGATCCTGGACGGCTTCCCCGACTCCGAAGTCCATGTGCTCGGCACCGCCGACGTGGCCCGCGTGCTCAAGGGCTTCGATCCGCGGCTCACGCTGGTTCATCGCTATAGCCGCCGGTTCCCGGAATCCCTCACGCTTCCGCGCCGTATGCACGCGACCCTGAAGCAGGGCGCCTATTCGCGAGTGCTGGTGTTCGAGTCCAACGCTCACTACCGGCGGCTGGTCGACGGCGTGGCGCCGGAGGTCACGAGCTTCGACCCGGCACGGCCCGAGGAGCATTTCGCCGCGCGCTGCATGGCAGTGGTGGAGATGGCACTGGCGGCCGCGCACCTTCCGGTGCCGCCGCGCGGATGGCTCCACCTGCCGGTCACCGAGGCCGGGCGTGCCGCCGCCGCGAAGCACTTCGAATCGCACGGGCTCGCGCCGGATGACGTGCCGGTGGGTCTCCACTGCACGTGGCACGAGACGGGGCGTCTCTTCTCGCGCGACCGGCGCGGCATGCGTCACCGCCAGTGGCCGGAAGCCTCGTGGGCGGCACTCGCGATCGCACTCCGCGACGCCGGCCGCGCGCGCGGCGTGCGGTTGCGGTCGGTGGTGGACCTGCTGCCGGAAGAGCGACCACAGGTCGAAGGTCTGATCGCGGCCGCCGGCGATGCCCTGACGGTGATGAGCGCGCCGCCCGACTTCGAGCGCTACAAGGCGACCCTCGAGCGGCTCCATCTCTTCATCACGCCCAACACCGGGCCGATGCACGTGGCCGCGGCGGTGGGCGCGAAAGTGCTGGCGCTCTTCTCGGACTGGCGTCCCGAAGATTGTGGCCCCTTCGTGCCGCCGGGACGCTCCCGTGTGCTGCGCGCGGAGGACACGCCGCATCCGGAGCGCGGCCTGGCCGCCATCACGCCCGCCGCGGTGACGGACGCCGCCCTCGGGATGATCGCGTGAGCGAAACCACGAAGAAGATCTTCCGCGAGTCGGCGGTGAGCGTGCTGGCGCGCGGCCACGGACAGTCACTCGAGCTCTACTGGGTGAAGCGCAGCGACGCGGTCACGGTGCAGCCCGGGTTTCACTCTTTCCTCGGGGGCAAGGTGGATCCCGAGGACGCCGAGCTGCCGATCGCGGGCGACGCCAACGATGTCACGCGCGCCGCCGCCGCGTGCGCGATTCGCGAGACCCTGGAGGAGGCTGGCGTGCTGATCGGCACCACCGATCCGGTCGCTCCCGAAACGGTGCGCGAGGCGCGCGAGCGCCTGCTGGCGGGGGGCGGGCACTTTCCCGCAATGGCGCGCGAGCTCGGGCTCCGATTCTCGATGGAGCACCTGGTGTTCGCGGGACGATGGAAGACGCCGCCGTTTTCCACCGTGCGCTTCGACACCCTGTATTTCCTGGGGCGGGTTCCCGAAGGACAGCGGCCGGAGGTGCACGCGGCGGAGCTGGCGGAAGGGGAATGGATCCGTCCCGCGGCGGCGCTCGAACGCTGGGAGCGCGGGGAAGTGACGTTCGTCGCGCCCATTCTCTGGACGCTGCGCGCGGCCGCCGCCGGCGAGGGCGATCTGGCGGCGCGGCTCGCGCAGGGTCCCGAGCTCCACGCGCACCCGGTGCGGCGGATCGAAATGAAGTGGGGCGTCGTGCTGCATCCGATGAAGACGCGCCCACTGCCGCCCGCGGATCACACGAACGCCTACTTGATCGGCGAGCGCGAGATGATCCTCGTCGACCCGGGAAGCGGGGAGCCCGCCGATCTCGACGAGCTCTTCACGCTCGCCGACCTGCTCGGCACGGAAGGCCGGACAGTGCGGTGGATCCTCGCCACCCACCACCATCCGGATCACGTCGGCGGCATCGCCGCGTGCCGCGAGCGGTTCGGCGCCGAGGTCGTGGGCCACCCGCGGCTCGCCGAGTTCATGACGCTCGACCGTGCGCTCGCCGACAACGAGGTGCTTTCCCTCGCGCCGGGCGCCCACGACTGGCGCCTGCGCGTGCTCCACACGCCCGGTCACACCCGCGACAGCGTGAGCCTGCTGCACGAGCGCACCCGCTCGCTCTTCTGCGGCGATCTGATTCCGGGCGGGAGCGGTACCGTGATCATCGACCCGCCCGACGGCGACATGGGCGCGTACCTGAAATCGCTCGAGCGGCTGCTCCAGGAGCCGGTCGAGACGCTGTTCCCGGCGCACGGCTCGCCCCAGGGAGCCGCCCACCGCCGCGTGCGCGCGCTGATCGCGCACCGCCGCGGACGGGAGGAGAAGGTGCTCGCGGCGTTGTCGAGCGAGCCGCGCGCGGCCGAGGATCTCGTGCCGGTGGCGTACGCGGACACGCCGCGCGATCTGTGGTCCTATGCCGCGCGGTCGCTGCTCGCCCACCTCATCAAGCTCGAGTCGGAAGGCCGCGCGGTGCGGGTCGGAGATCGCTGGCGGGCATGAACCCCGCATACCTGGTCGCGATGCTCGGCTCGGTGCTGTTCGGGGCCGCCGACCTCGCGGGCGGTATCTCCGCGAAGCGCGCACCCGCGCCGGTCATCACGTGCTTCTCCGGATACGCGGCGCTGCTGGTGCTGTTCTTAGGCGTGCCGTTCGTGCACGGAACGCCGACCGGCGCCGACCTCGCCTGGGGTGCGGTGGCCGGAACCTGCGGCATGCTGGGGGCCACGCTCATCTACCATTCGCTCGCACTCGGGCCCGTGAGCGTCGCCTCGCCGGTGTTCTGCGTGATCGGGCTCTCGACACCGGTGCTCGCCGGGGTGTTCTACGGCGAGCGGCCTTCGCCGCTGGCCTGGAGCGGCGTCGCGCTGGCGGCCGCCTCGCTGCCACCGCTCGCCTGGAGCGGCGCCAATGCCACGGCCGAGGAGCGCGCGCACCTGCGTCGCACGCTCATGGTGGCGATCGCGGCCGGCCTGGTCGTGGGCGGGTTCCTCATCGCCGTCCACAGGATCGGTGCGCATGCCGGCCTCCTGCCGTTGATCGTCGCGCGCACCGTCGCGATTGCCGGCCTCACCGCCGGGCTGTTCGTGATGAGGATTCCCCTGGTGCCTCCGCCCGCCGCGCGGGGTTCCGCGCTCGCCGCCGGAGCGCTCGATTCGTCCGCCAACGTCTGCTTCTGGCTGGCATCCCAGCAGGCGCCGCTCGCTCTCGTCGCGGCGCTGGTCTCGCTGTCGCCCGCCACCACCGTCGTGCTCGGACGCCTGCTGCTCAAGGAACCCTGGACCGGCGCCCAGAAGCTCGGACTGCTGATGGCGCTCGTCGCCGGGGTCCTGATCTCGCTCGGCTGAGAGGCGGTTACTCCTTCTTCTTCTTCTCCAGCTTGAAGCCGGCGGGAATCTCGAAGGTCCCGGCCGCCGCAGGTGCGAGCGAATACGACAGCACCTCGGTCGTCGACTGGAACAGCGGCCCCGGCTCCTTCTCGGCCGACTTCATTGCCGATTTCTCCACCTTCTTGGCCATCATGTTGCCAAACTTCCGACCGAGGAGCCCGCCGACACCGCCCTTGATGTCCTCGCCCTTGGTGGCGGAGGTGCCAATCGAGGCGGCATCGGTCACGTCCTGCGCCTTGTCCTGCTTCTCGCGCTCGGCCGAGGACTGCTTCATGTCGGCGACCGCCTGCTCGCGGGCCTGCTTCTGCTCGGCAGTCGGGGGAGGTCCCTGGATCGAGAAGGTCGAGCGGATGGCCGTGCCCTCGACGTCCTTGAGCTTGCCCTCCAGGTCATGGATGCCCTTGCCGTACATCTGGCGCGCGAGCGGCGTGAGCCGCGACAGGCTCGCGTCGAGCCCGATCTTCGCGGCAAGGCGCGGTAGTAGTCGGCGACCTCCTTCTCGCCCGGCACCTTCCTGGTCAGCCACTGGTCGAGCACGATGTGGATCTCGACCTCGAGGCTCTCGGGTTGCGGCGGATCGGACTTGCCGATGGCCTCGATGATCACGTGCTCGCAGGGAAAGCCGTTGATCTCCTGTTTCTCGCCGGATTTCTTGACCTGGGTCGTGAACTTGAGGTTGGTGTCCTGCGCGCGCCCCGCGCCTTCGGCCTGCGCGGACTTCACCTCGGCGCTCTTCGCTTCGGCATCGGCTATGCCTTTCTCCATCATGGCCCGCATGTCGGCGAAGGTGAGCTCGCTGTATTCCTTGTCCTCGTAGTCCAGCATCCACATTAGTTCCTTGTCGAGCCGTACCACCGTCGCCGACTTCTTCGGCTTCTTGCCGGCGAGCGTCTTGAACCGGCCGGTGTAGGTGAACTCGTCCTCCGAGCGGCAGCGGTCCGGCGCCACCGTCATCACCGAAGTCGACGTTCCATCGCCGAATCCCATCAGGCCCTGGGAGACGGTCCGGCTCTCGATGCGCACGTCGGCGCTGCAAACGGAGGCGAGAGCAGAGGAAAGCAAGGCGAGCCCGAGGGCTCCGGCGGCACGGCGGCGCATGGATCCTCCTTCGAGGAGTCGAGGGATTTCACGAATCATCGCAGAAGCAGCTGGCAACGCTTCCCGTCCGCCGACTCGTAGGTCACCCAGAAGCGCTCGCCGGGGACCAGGGTCCCGTGCTGGTCGTGTCCGTACCACCAGGCAAACCGTTGGCCGGGCAGTATGTCCTGCGAGAGAAGGGTTCGGACCGTGGCGCCCGACAGGGAGCAGATACGGACGTCCACCCACTGGGTGTCGGGGACGTCGAAGATGATCTCCACCACGTCTGTGAAGGGATTGGGAGCCGGGAAGAGGTCGCCTTTCGAAGTGATGGTCAGGATGTCGGTGACCCCCAGGTCGGCGTTCGCGACCGTGAGATCCTCGGTCATGTCGCTGAGGATCCCGAGGACCCGGGCGCGCGCCACATAGCCGCCGGGCCGAATGCCTTCGAACCGGTAGTTTCCGTCGATGGTCGAGGCGGTGGCGACGACCTTTTTCCCGTACAGCAGCTCCACCACGATCCCGTCGGCGTCCTCCACCACCTCCGTTCCGAGGAACGCACCGTTTTCCGCCGTGCGGTATCCGATCAGCCGCACGTGCCCGGTCACCGCATGGCGCGGGTCCGGCGCCGTGGTCTCTCGCGTGGAGCACGAGGGGAGGAGCGTCGTGGCGACCGCGATCGAGGCGAGAATCGCGACCCGTCCCGGCAGCTTCATGTCGAAAGGCCGAGGCGAATTGATCATCGCAGCAGGAGCTGGCAACGGGTCCCGTCCGCGCCCTCGTAGGTCACCCAGAACCGGTTGCCGACGGCCGGATTCCCCGACTGGTTGTGTCCGAGCCACTGGACACCCTGGATCCCGGCCCCTGTAGGCCCGGTATAGAGAGTCCGGACGGTGGCGCCGGAGAGTGTGCGAATCCGCAGGTCCACGTTCTGGGTGTACGGCACGTCGAAACGGACGCTGACCGTATCGGCGAACGGATTCGGGGTCGGATAGAGATCACCCTTCGAAGCGAGCAGCAGCGTGTCGGTGACGAAGGTGTTCAAGCTCGCCACAGTGAGATCCTCGGTGGTATCGCCGAATTCAGCGATGAACAGGTGGTTGCGCGCAATGTAGGCGCCGGGTCGAATGCCGTCGAACCGGTACGTTCCGTCGATGGTCGAGGTGGTGGCCACGACCTGGTTCGCCCTCAGCAGCTCCACGACGATCCCGTCGGCGTCATCCACCACCTCCGTCCCGAGGAAGGCACCGCTTTCCGCCGTGCGATATCCGATCAGCCGCACGTGCCCGATCACCGAATGGCGCGGGTCCGAACCCGTGGTCTCCCGCGTGGCGCAGGAGGAAACGAACGCCGCGAAGACCCCGATCCCGCCGAGGATCATGACAAACTCTTTGGGTTTCATTTCACCCCGTCGAACTTTCGAGCCCTATTGATAGACCCACAATGGTGCCACGGAGCGACCCGTCAGGGAACGGCAAAAGCTGCAGGCAAAGCCTTTCCCGCGGCGGCTTCACCGTGGATACTTCAAGCGGCCCACAGTCGGCCAGGACCCCACGCCGGGTCCGCGACTCGGCTTGACGCACGACGACCGGGTGACTCCCCGATCGCCGGTTCGATCGAAAGCCATGGAGGTGGACATGCGTAACCCGATTGTGTGGATCCTTGGAGCCGCGATCGTGGTGCTGCTCGGCGCCACGACCGTCTTCTACCAGAAGCTGCAGACCTCGACCGCCAGCTACGCCTCGCTCAAGACCGAGGAGCACGAAGCCCGCATCCGGTACGGCGAAGCGATCAACGCGATCGCCGCGATCCAGGATAGCCTGGACGACATCGTAGTTGCCGGGGAAGACGTCAAATTCAACAACGAATACAACAACGAGGCCCGGCTCACCGAGAACCAGGGCGACGAGATCCTGGCCCGCATCTCCGAGATCAAGGCGGGGATCGAGCGCAGCAAGGTGCGGATCGAGGAGCTGGATGCGCGTCTGAAGAAGAGCAACATGAAGGTCGCCGGACTCGAGAAGATGGTCGCTAACCTCAAGAAGGATGTGGCCGAGAAAGAGGCGATGGTCACCGAGCTGACCGCCAAGGTCGAGTCCCTGCAGGGTGAGGTCACGGGGCTCACCGCCCAGGTTCAGTCGAACCAGGAGACGATCCAGCAGAACGAGGCGGCCCTCGAAGAGAAACGTCGTGAGCTGGGCACCATCTACTACACGATCGGCTCCAAGAAGGAGCTGACCGAGTCGGGGGTGGTCGTCGCCAAGGGCGGCGTGCTCGGCGTCGGCAAGACCCTGAAGCCGACCGGGCAGGTCACCGACGGGTTCATTCCCCTCGACACCGACTATCAGACCGTACTGCACATTCCGGCCAAGGAGGCCCAGGTGCTCTCCGCCCAGCCGGCCACCAGCTATCAGATGCAGACGGTGGGCACCGAGCTCGAGCTGCGGATCACCAATCCGGAGGAGTTCCGCAAGGTGAAGCACCTCGTCATCATCAAGACCTGATCGCGTTACCGAACGGCATCGTCGCATCGGGCCCTCGTCCGCGGGGGCCCGATTTATTTTGCGGAATCGGCTACCGCGTCAGCAGGCCGGCGTCGAGCACGAACTGCGATCCCGTGACGAAGCGCGCGGCGTCGGAGGCGAGATAGACCACCGCCTTCGCCACGTCCTCGGGCTCGATCCACGGAACCGGGAGCAGGTTGCCGGCCGAACGCTCGGCGATCTCGCGCGGGGTCAGCCCTTCGAGCTCCGCGAGACCGTCGTTCATCGGCGTGTTCACGCCCGTCGGGTGAATCGACACCACCCGGACTCCATGAGGCGCGAGCTCGATGGCCCACGACTTCGTGAGCCCGGTGAGCCCCCACTTGGACGCGGCATAGTGGCCGAGCCGGCCCATGCCCCGGAGCCCGCCGACCGAGGAGTTGTTGATGATGACCCCCGAGCGCTGCGCGATCATCACCGGGATGACGCGTCGTGCCACGAGCCACGCGCCCTTGAGGTTGATGTCGAGCATCGTGTCCCAGGCCTCTTCGGTGAGCTCGTGGGCGAGGCCGTAGGCGCAGATCCCGGCGTTGTTGAAGAGCACGTCGATGCGCCCGAGCTCCTTCACGGTGGCGTCGACCGCGGCCCGGATCGCCGTGTCCTCCCGCACGTCGCCCGCGAAGGTGAGGCAGCGCACGTTCCGGCTCTCGCACGCCTGCTGGAGTGAGGTGAGGTCCGCCGACGCGCCGAGCCCGTACCCGGGGTAGGGGAGCTGCTTCGCGACATCGAACGCCGCGACGTGCGCGCCCTCGTCGGCGAGCGCGAGCGCCGCAGCGCGTCCCTGGCCATGTGCGGCCCCGGTGATGAATGCGACCTTTCCGGCGAGTCCGGTCTCCATCTAGCTCTCCTTGCGGTAGCGGTCCAGGTAGTCGTCGAGATCGACGCGCAGCGCGTCGTTGAAGATGTTGGTCGCCACCATCAGCGCGCCGAACGCGGTGAGTGCGACGATCTGCGGCGGGCTCAGGAACGCGGCGAGCCGGGCGTAGAGCTCGTCGGAGACCTGGTGCGGATCCTTCGCGATCTGGCGTCCGTATTCGACGATCGTGCGGTCGCGCTCGTCCATCTCGAGCCGCTCGGGATTCTCGCCGGCGTCGATCAGGATGCGGCGGAAGAACGTCGAGCAGATCAGGCAGTCGGTCTCGGCCGAGATGGCATGCGAGAAGAGGTCGGCGCGCCGGAGCCCGAGAAACGGCGCCACCTCGTCGCGCAGCGTGTACCACTCCATGAGCGCGCGGAACGCCGCGGGAGAGTGGCCGAGCGTTCGCTTCATGTTGGTGAGACGCTCGTGCGAGGCGAGGTGCTTCTCGTACTCGCGGCGGGCTTCGGGCCCGGCTGCTTCCGAGTCGAGCGGTGGGATGCGCGCCAAGCGTCCTCCGGGATGAGTGCGATTCGATGCCGCGGGGCTCCGGACGGGAGCCGGACGGGCAGTCTGCGGGGTACCCGGACCACCTTCAAGCGCGTTCGCCGGATTTGGTCCTTACACTCCGTGCTTCCAGTAGAGCAGGGTCGCGGTGTCGCCCGCGGCGGGGATGGCGGCCGAGGAGCGCGGTCCTGCCGAGCGCCAGGTTTGTCCAGGCTTGGTCGCGGAGGTGGTGGCCGGCGGCGCCGCGGCCGGCGCCTTCTTCGGCACAGCCTTCGCGGCCTTCTTGAGGAGCGCCTGCAGCTCCTCGCGGCTCACGCTCTTCTTCTCCGCACCCTTTGCTTCCGCCGGGACCGGCTCGCTCGAAAGTCCGAGCAGCTCCTCCGCCATGGCCGAGCTGCCGGCGAGCGTGATGCCGCGCACGGCGGCCTGCTCGGCGCGCGCGTCGTCGCCCATCCGGAGCAGCGTGGCCGCGCGGTTCAGGTGGATCCCGGGATCGAGCGAGTCGGCGCGCAGCGCGCGATCGTAGAACGCGAGCGCCACGCCGAGGTCACCGCGCATGAACTTCAGGTTGCCGAGATTGGTGAGCGCGCGCGGGTCGCCGCGTACTTCGGAAAGCATGGCGACGAACACCGACTCGGCGCGCTCCGGCTGTCCGCCCAGGGACAGCGAGATGCCATAGTCGTTCCGCGTCTGCTGAGCATCCGGCGCGGCGGCCGCGATCCCGGTCGATCCGATCGCCAGCGCCGCAATTGCCGTCCACCGCCGCACACGGTTCGTGGCTCTCATTGGGTACCTCGCGCCCAGCTTCATTCGATCCAACACCAGTACGGTTTGAGCTCGAATCGGTTGGTCCCGGAGCCAGGCGCCGGGGTCGCTGAGATTCCGGACCCGCGCGCACCCGGGGCATGGCCGGACTTCTCAGGCCCCTGTGTGGCAGCCGCTTGCAGCGCTCTCCTCAGAACCCGCTGGACCTCGTCCTCCGTCTGCGACGCCGAGCCCGGCAACCCGACCAGGGCGCACGCCTTCTCGTAGCCGCCGGCGCCCGCGACCCCGCGTGCAAGGTGCACGGCGGCGCCGGCGCTGTCTCCGCGCGCGAGCCGGGCCATTCCCAGGTTGAGCGACACCTGCGCCTGGCGGGCACCAAGCGCGAGCGCTTGATCCCCGCGAGTCGCGCTTGAAGCTGGTCCTTCCCGCACCACACCGGCTGCGCGTCGTTCACGGGGTCGCGGTCGCGCTCGGCTGCGCGCTGCTGCTCGCCGGTCTCGCGCAGCTCGCGGCCTTCGAGCTGCTCGACCTGCGCTTCAACGATTGGCGCTACCGCCTGCGCGGCCCGGTGCCGGCCTCGCCGCGCATCGCGCTCGTCGAAGTCGACGACGCCACGATCGCCGCCTACGGCAGCTGGCCATTGCCGCGCGAGGCGTACGCGATCCTGATCGCCGCGCTGAACGACGCGGGCGCGAGCGCGGTGGGGATCGACCTCCTCTTTCTCGGCGAGAGCCCCGCCAACAGCCTGGGTGACGAGCTGCTCGCCGCCTCGACCCGCGCGGCTACGCGACTCGTCCACGCGATCGCCTTCCTGCCCGAGGACGCGACGCTCGGCGGCGGCGACGCGACACCGGCCGGCGCCCAGGAGGCGCTCGTGCTCCATGGGCGTCCCGTGGGAGCGCAAAAGCTGCCGCTGGCGGTGCGGGTCTCGCTTCCCTACCAGAAGCTGCTCGAAGCCTCGGATGCGCTCGGCCACACCGCGGTCTCGGTCGACCGCGATGGCGTGGTGCGCCGGATCCCGCAGTTCGTCCGCTATCGTGACTTCGCCTTTCCTTCGCTCGCGATCCGCGTGGTGGAGACCGCGGCACGCTCCGATTCGACGTTTCCCCAGATCGAGCTCAGCGAGGACGCGGCCCTGTTCCACCGGCACGGCCGTCGTCCGACCCGCATCCCCACCGACGCCGGCGGCTCGACGGCGATCGTCTTCGCGGGCGGCCGCGAGTCGTTTCCGAACACGGTGTCGCTGCTCCAGGTCTTACAGTGGTACCGGGACGGCGATTCGACCTCGCTGAAGCGCGCCTTCGAGAACCGGCTCGTGCTCGTCGGCACCACGGCGGTGGGGGAGGTGGCGACCGACATCGGCGCCACGCCGGTGAGCGCGGCGCTACCGCTCGTCTACATTCACGCCAATGCGGTGAACTCGGTCATCCAGGGCCGGTTTCTCTCGCGGCCCCCGACCCCGGCCCTGATCGCGTTCCTCGCGGGCTTCGCCATCCTGCTCGGGGTGGCGTTCTCGGTGCTGACGCTTCCGGTTTCGGCGGCGCTCGTGGCGGTCAGCGTGCTCGTGGTCGCGGTGCTCGACCATGTGCTCTTTCAGCTGCGATCGGTCGACCTGCCGCCCACCGCGGCACTCCTGCTGCCACCGCTGACGTGGATCGCGGTCGAGGGTTATCGCCGTGTCGTGACCGAGCGCCGGACCCGCGCGCGGGATCGGGAGCTCGAAGTGGCGCGCTCGATCCAGCGCCACCTGCTGCCGTCGGGCACGCCGGAGGTCGCCGGGTTCGACGTCTACGGGCTCAACCTGCCGGCCACCGAGGTGGGCGGCGATTACTTCGACTGGATCCCGCTCGATGGCCGGGGGCTCGCGGTGGCGCTCGGCGATGTCACCGGTCACGGGGTTCCGGCGGCGCTGCTCATGTCGCACCTTCGCGCCTCGTTCCACGCCGAAGCCCGGCCCGGCACCGGGGAGTGCGCGATCACGGTCGCGATGAACCGGTCCCTCGCGCGCGCGGCCCAGGCGGGACGCTTCGCCACGTTCTTCCTCGTTCGCTTCGACCGGGAGGGTGGCGTGCTGCGCTACTGCAACGCGGGCCACAACCCGCCGCTGCTCGTGCGTGCGGGCGCGATCGAGGAGCTCATGGCCACCGGGCTTCCGCTCGGGATGATCGAGGACACCGACTACACCGAGGAGTCGCGGGCCTTCGCACCCGGCGACACGCTGGTGATCTACTCGGACGGCGTGACGGAAGCGCCCAACGCCCGCGACCAGGAATACGGCGAGGAGCGACTGCAGCGGAAGGTGCTCGAGCTGCTCGGCCAGGGCGCCGGGGCGCGGCGGCTGGTCGAGGGGATTCTCGAGGACGTGCGTGCGTTCGCGCGCGACCGGCTGAGCACCGACGACGTCACGATTGTGGTGGTGCGACGGACCTAGGTTCGCGCCGTCAAAGCGTCGTGGCGGAGAACGTGTCGCCGCGGCGGAAGTCGCCGGTTTCGAGACCGAGCTTGAACCAGCGGATCCGCTGCTCCGAGGTGCCGTGCGTGAAGGCGTCGGGCACCACCGTGCCCTGCGTCTGTTCCTGCACGCGGTCGTCGCCGACCGCGCCCGCCGCCGTCAGCGCCTCATCGACGTCGCCTTCCTCGAGCAGCGCGCGCGCTTCCTGCGCGTGATGCGCCCACACGCCGGCCAGGAAGTCGGCCTGGAGCTCGAGGCGCACCGAGAGCTGGTTGTACTCCGTCGCGCTCACCCGCGACTTCATCTGGTGGACGTGGTCGGAGATGCCGAGCAGGTTCTGGACGTGGTGCCCGACCTCGTGGGCGATGACGTAGGCCTGGGCAAAGTCGCCGGGCGCTCCGAGCCGCTTCTGCAGGATCTCGAAGAACTCGAGGTCGATGTAGACCCGCTGGTCGCCGGGACAGTAGAAGGGTCCGACCGCCGAGCCGGCCATGCCGCACGCCGACTCGACCGAGTGCGAGAAGAGGACGAGCTTGGGCTGCTGGTAGTCCGTTCCGGCCTTCTCGAACTCCCTGGTCCACACGTCCTCGGTGGAGGCCAGCACCACCGCGACGAACTGCTGGAGCTCGTCGGCCTCCCCGGGCGGAGCCTGGGCCGTCGGGGGCTGCGCCTCGAGGCCGGTCTGCTGGATCTGCCGGAGCAGCGTGCGGGGATCGGCGCCCATCAGCGCGGAGACGATCACCACGACCAGCAATCCGAGCCCGCCGATCGCGAGCCCGCGCGGGGCGCCCCGGCGGTCCTCGACGTTCGAGCTCTGACGCTCGCCTCTCCAGCGCATCCGGTCCGTCCTCCGCGGTGACTACATGTGCGAGACGACGTTGGCTCCGAACTCGGAGCAGCGCACCTCGGTCGCGCCCGGCATCAGGCGCGCGAAGTCGTACGTGACGCGCTTCGAGGCGATTGCCCCGTCCATCCCCTTGAGGACCCGGTCGGCCGCCTCGTCCCAGCCCATGTAGCGAAGCATCATCTCGCCGGACAGGATCACCGATCCGGGATTCACCCGATCCAGGTCGGCGTATTTTGGCGCGGTGCCGTGGGTGGCCTCGAACACCGCGTGGCCGGTCATGTAGTTGATGTTGCCGCCGGGGGCGATCCCGATGCCGCCGACCTGGGCCGCCAGCGCGTCCGAGAGGTAGTCCCCGTTCAGGTTGAGCGTGGCGATGACGTCGAACTCGTCCGGCCGCGTCAGCACCTGCTGGAGCGCGATGTCCGCGATCGCGTCCTTGATCACGACCTTGCCGGCGGCGACCGCCGCCTTCTGCTCGGCATTGGCGGCCTCCTCGCCACGGGCGGCGCGCGTCTTCTCCCACTGCTCCCAGGTGTAGACCGAGGCACCGAACTCGCGCTCGGCGAGCGCGTATCCCCAGTTCCGGAACGCGCCCTCGGTGAACTTCATGATGTTGCCCTTGTGGACGATCGTCACGCTCTTCCGGTGGTGGCGCACGGCGTAGGCGACCGCGCTCCGGATCAGCCGCTCGCTGCCTTCCTTCGACACCGGCTTGAAGCCGATCGCGGAGGACTCGGGGAAGCGGATTTTCTTGTAGCTCGAGGGGAACGTGGTCTTCAGGAACTCGAGCACCTTCTTCACTTCCTCCGAGCCTTCCGCGAACTCGATCCCGGCGTAGATGTCCTCGGTGTTCTCGCGGAAGATCACCATGTCGACCTTTTCCGGTGCACGCACCGGGGACGGCACCCCCTGGAACCAGCGCACCGGGCGCAGGCAGACGTAGAGATCGAGGATCTGGCGGAGCGCGACATTGAGCGAGCGGATGCCGCCGCCGACCGGCGTCGTGAGCGGGCCCTTGATGCCGACCAGATAGGTGCGGAACGCGTCGAGCGTCTCGTCCGGCAGCCAGCTTCCGGTCTGGTCGAACGCCTTCTGGCCGGCCAGGACCTCGCGCCACCCGATCCGGCGCTTGCCGCCGTAGGCCTTGGCGACCGCGGCATCGAACACCGCGACCGATGCGCGCCAGATGTCGGGGCCGGTGCCGTCGCCCTCGATGAAGGGAATGACCGGCTCGTCGGGAACGATGATGCGGCCGTCGCGGAGCGCGATCGGCTCGCCGTGGATGACGCTCATGATGCTTTCTCCTGGTTCGATGCCGCCGGGCCGCGGTCGCGCGACGAAGCTCGCGGCGTCTGCCGGAGTCTCCGGTTCGCCCGGTAGGGATAGATGTCGAGGACCTGGCCGCGCTCGAGGAGGTTCTGCATGCGGCGCCAGAAGCCGGCGGTCAGGAGCTCGCCATGGGTCGCGAGAAACGCCTCGAGCAATTCTCCCTTGAGTCCGAGAAACGAGCGGAACTCCTCAGGGAAGATGTCGCGGTCGCCGACAAAATACCACGGTTCCCCGGAGGTTTCCTGTTCGAGGCTCTCGGCCTTCGGCAGCTCGCGGAAGCGGCAATCGGTCACCCGGCACAGCTCGTCGTAGTCGTAGAAGATGAGCCGCCCGTGCCGCGAGACGCCGAAGTTCTTGAGCAGCATGTCGCCGGGAAAAATGTTGGCGGCCGCCAGGTCGCGGAGCGCGTGCCCGTAGTCGAGCACCGCCTCGACCGCCGCGCGCGGCTCGGCCTCGCGCAGGTAGAGGTCGAGCGGCCGCAGGCGCCGCTCGGTGTAGAGATGGCGGATCACCACGCGGCCGTCGTGGAGCGAGACGGTCTCGCGGCAGCTCGTGGTCAGCTCGTCCAGCACCTCGCGCTCGAAGCGGGCGACCGGGAACTCCAGGTGCTCGAACTCCTGCGCGTCGACCAGCCGGCCGGCGCGGTCGTGGCGGAACACCAGCCGGTATTTCTCGCGCACCTCCTCGTGAGTGACGGTCTTCGGGTACTGGAAGCGGTCGCGAATCACCTTGAACACCACGTCGAACCCCGACAGCGTGAACACCGCCATCACCATGCCACGCTGGCCGGGCGCCGGGGTGAACTTCTGGTCGGTCTCGGCGAGGTGGCGGAGCAGCGAGCGATAGAGCTCGGTCTTGCCGTGGCGGTTGAAGCCGAGCGAATTCCACAGCTCGGACGGTGGCTTGCGCGGCATGACGGTGAGCAGGAAGTCCACCATCTCGCGCGGATGCTCGACGTCCACGAAAAAGTAGCTGCGCGCGAAGCTGAAGACGATGCTGACCTCGTCCTCGGTGAAGAGTGCCGCGTCCACCACGATCCCGCTCGGTGGATTGCGGAGCGCGAGCACGAGCGGCCGCGCCGGTGCTCCCGCGAGGTGGAGCTGGCCGACCAGGTAGGCGCCCTTGCCGCGGAAGAAGGGCGCGCGCACGAGCTCGATCGCGGTCACGGAGTCGGCCGGGACGTGCTCGGCCAGCGTCGCCGCGATGCGCTCCGCGTCCGCCGCGGGATCGACCCACGCGGTGAGCCGGCAGCACGCCACCGCGGCCTTCACAGTCTCGGGAATATTTTCGCGGCGCGGCGTGACCGTGGTGAAGCTCCACGGTGGCTGGAATGGGGGCACGGGCGCGGCCGGCGCCACGAACTCGACCCCCGGGTCGACGCCGACGGTCGCAAACACGCGCCTCACGATCGAGTTGAAGAAGGTCTCCGCCAGCTCCGGGTTCGGTCCGAAAGAGATCCGCTCGGCGTACCGTCCGCGCAGCGCCGACCACATCGGCTGGTCCGCCAGGCGATTCCCCAGGAGCGCACTGAGCCCGGCGAGCCCGAGAGCGACGCATTCGCTGTAGAGATCCAGCCGCCGCACGGAATCGCGCTGCCAGCCGTGGATGTCGCGGATCTCGAAATGGCGAGCGCCGGCGCGGGTGAGATCCCGGAATTGCTCGATCCATGAATCGAAGGCGCGCGAGATGAGCGCGGCACCCTCCGCCGCGGCGTCCGCCGCGGCCCGGTCCGTCGGTTCGCTTCGCATGGAGGGCAGCTTTACTCGGGCCGCGGTCGAGGGCAAACTGCTTTGCACCCCGAATGAACCGCCCGCATCCCCGATGCGGCCGCCAGCACGACCCCTACATCCGGTGAGAGCGAGCGATGGGACGCATTTTCGAGACGCGAAAGGCCACGATGTTCGCCCGCTGGGACCGCATGTCCAAGGCCTTCGCGCGGATCGGCAAGGAAATCACGATCGCGGTCAAAGCCAGCGGACCGAGCCCCGAGAACAATCCCTCGCTCCGCCGCATCATCCAGAACGCGCGCGCGATCAACATGCCCAAGGACAAGGTCGAGTCCGCGATCAAGAAGGCCTCGGGCCAGGGGGTCGCCGACTACCAGGAGATCCTCTACGAGGGCTACGCGCCGCACGGGGTGGCGGTGATGGTGGAGACCGCGACCGACAACCCGGTCCGCACCGTGGCGAACGTGCGCTCGGCTTTCGGCAAGGCTGGCGGCAACCTGGGCTCGAACGGCAGCGTGAGCTTCGCGTTCAAGCGCATGGGCGTGTTCCGCCTCAAGCCCGAGGGCCTCGACTCCGAAGCGCTCGAGCTCGAGCTGATCGATCACGGTCTCGAGGAAATGGGGGAGAGCGTGAGCGACAAGGGCGAGCCGCAGGTGGTGATCCGCTGCGCCTTCGCCGAGTTCGGGGTGCTCCAGCGGGCGCTCGAGGACCGGAAGATCACGCCGATCTCGGCCGAGTCCGAGTACGTGCCGCAGAACCTGGTCCAGCTCCCCGAGGACCAGGCGCGCGAAGTGCTCGAGACCGTGGACCGGCTCGAGCAGGACGAGGACGTCCAGAAGGTGTTCCACAACCTGGGGTGAGCGACCCCTGGCGCTTCACGGCGATCGCCCATCGCCGGCACCTGCTCCTGAACCCGCTGTCGGATGCGGCCGTCGACCGCACCCTCGACTCCCTAGAGGTCGGTGCCGGCGACCGCGTGCTCGACGTCGGCTGCGGCCCCGCGGAGATGCTGATCCGCCTGATCGAGCGGCGCGGGGTGAGCGCGGTCGGCGTCGATCCGAACCCGCACTTCATCGAAGAGGCGCGCCGTCGAGCCACGGTTCGCGGCGTGATGGACCGCCTCGAGCTCAGGCACCGGGAATTCTCGGAGTCCGAGGGTGAGCAGTTCGACGCCGCGCTCTGCATCGGCGCCACCCACGCCTTCGGCGGCTACCGCGGCACGCTCCGCGCACTCGCGCGCATCGTTCGCCCGGGCGGCGTGATCGCGGTGGGCCACGGTTACTGGATGCGCGAGCCGGACCGCGAGTACCTCGCGGCCCTCGAGGCGATCCCGACCGGGCGCGAAATCCCCGACGTGCTGGCCGATCCCGGGATCGAAGCCACGCTTGCGGAGATCCGGAACGAGATGGAATCCCACGCGGCCAACGGCGCCACGGTGGGCGAGGAGGGTCTCACGCTCCTCGGCTCCGAGGTCGCGAGCGAAGCCGACTGGCACGGCTACGAGGATCTCTACGCGCGGGGCATCGAGGACTGGGTGCGCGATCATCCGCAGGATCCGGACACCGCGGCCATGGCGCGGCGCATCGACCGCTGGCGCGAGGCAGTCGCGCGCTGGGGCCGGAACACGATGGGGTTCGCCGTGTATCGGGTGCGGATCGGCGGCTAAAACGAGAGCACGAACGACAAGCCGTAGAGGTCGTGCTGTTCCTTCACACCGTCATCGAGGATGTAGTTGTTCTGGCAGACCGCCTTCAGGGTCGCGGTGCGCGCGATGCGGTAGCCGATCCCGGCTTCGAGGCGGTCGATGTCGTAGTCCCAGGGCTGAACCGCGCCGGTCGAGTCGGCGAGATCGCTGAAGCGCATGCTCTCCCAGCGCGCGGCGACGTAGGCGCCGTTCAGGAGGCCGACCTTGCCCTCGGCGTAGTAGCCCCACACGTCGAGATCGCCGACCGTCGGGGTCTGCCAGCGGTTCTTGTAGCCCTCGCTGATCAGCGAAACGTGACCGGTCTCGAACGCGAGATCCGCCATGTAGAGGATCTGGTTGTAGTCGTTGGCAGTCTTGCCGGAGGGGAGCGAGGGGTTGAGCGCCGAGGCCATGTAGGGACCGTAGGAGGCCGAGGCTCCGGCCCGCAGCATCGGCATCGGCTGAATGCCGATCCGCCCCATCACCGACTTGCCCTCGTTCCAGTCCTGGGCGGCCATCATCATCGACGGCGTCCCGCTGGTCGCGGCGAGCGAATACTCGATCGGCGCCGCGCTGCCCTGGATGCCGACGCCGGTATCCCAGCAGAAATCGTAGATGACCGGCATGCCGCGCCAGTACTTGGTCGCGCCGCCGTAGGTGATCCCGTACTGGCCGCGGCCGGCCACCGCCAGCAGCTCGTCGGCGTTGGCGGGAATCGCGTCGCCGCGCAGCGTCGTGTGAAACTGGTACATCAGCGGCGTTCCGATCAGCGGCTTCTTATCGCCGTAGGTGCGCGGGCCGTAGGTGCCGATCAGCCACGGCATCTTTCCGGCGAGCAGGTGCGCATCGCGCTGCTCCCACGGCGTGACCACGACGTAGGCGCCGTAGACCGGATGGGTGTTGATCTCGTCGAGCACGAGCTGGACGTGCGCCTCGATCTGCTGGGTCGCGTTGCCGTCGAGGAAGAGCCGTCCGCGGTAGTGGTCGAACATCGTGGCGCCGGCGTTGAAGTAGTTGGCCTCGAGGCCCTTGCCCCGGCTGGAGGCGGCCAGTTCCAGCAGGCCGCTCATCTGGATCGGCCATTCGGATACCGCGGCGCGGGCGGCCGACGTCGTCAGCAGCGTTCCCCCGAACGCCAGCAGCATCACCAAGCTTCCGTGCCTCGATCTCATGCGGCTTTCTCCAGCGTTTCCGCGCGCTGAAGCGGAAGACGCATCACGAACGTGCTGCCGCGGCCGACCTCGCTGTCGAGGCTCAGCAGGCCGCCGTGCGCCTCCACGATGCCGCGGGCAATCGGGAGCCCGAGTCCGAGCCCGGCCGACTGGAACTCCAGCGTCGTGGAGGAGTGATGGTTGAGAATCTCGTGGCCGGCTCCGCTCTCGAGCAGCGCCGAGCGCCGATCGGCCGGGATCCCCACGCCGGTGTCGCTCACTGCGATCTCGAGCACACGGTCCTTCCAGCGCGCCTGGGCCTCGACCTTCCCGCCGTCGGCGGTGAACCGGATCGCGTTCGTCAGGAGGTGCGTGACCGCGTGTCCGAGACGCGCCGGGTCGAACACCAGCGCCGGGATCGGCTCCTCGATCTGCATCGTGTACTCGAGCCGGCGGTGGGGCGCCGCGTTCCGTGCCGCCTCGACCGAGCGCTCGATCAGGGCCGGGATATTGCCGGGCTCGAGCTGGAGCAACATGCGCTCGCTGCGGATCTGGGTCATGCGCGAGGCGTCCTCGGCGATCTTGAGCAGCGATTCCACGCTGCGGCCGATGGCCTCGACGCCGAGGCGCTGCTGCGGGGTGAGCGGACCGACCACCTCGTCACGCATCAGCTCCTGGAAGCCCTGGATGACGCTGATCGGCGTGCGCAGCTCGTGGGAGGCGAGGCTGATGAACTCGGTCTTCGCGCGGTCGGCTTCCTGCAGGCGCTGCACGTGCAGCCGCTGCTGCTGTCGCATTTCCCGGAACCGCTCGGCGAGGTAGCCGATCTCGTCCTCGCTGCGCACCTCGAGCGGATACTCGTAGTCGCCGCGCTCCATGGCCTCGGCGCCCTGCACGATCAGGTTCACCGGCGCCACGATCCGGTCGGCGATCACCCATCCGGCCGCGAGGGCCGCGATCAGGGCGAAGACGCCGAGCAGCACGAGCCCGGCCTGGATGCTGCGCAGGAAGGCGAACTCGTCGTCGAGCGAACGCTGCATCACGTAGGAGTGGCCCGAACCCGCCTCGGCGAGCGGAATCGGACGCAGCAGCGTGAGGTACACGTCGCGCGGCGCGTGGATCTCGGCGATGCCGGAGGACGGCTGGCCCGCCGGCGACAGGATCTTCGGCAGGTTCTTCGAGAGCGCGGCGAGATCGTCGCGATTCTCGAGCGTGCTCACCGTCGGCCGGTTTCCGAGGAGGAACGTGACCTGGCTGCGTGTGAACGACTGGAGCTGGTCGGCGACTTCGTCGCCGATCCGGGAGCCGAGCACGAGCGTTCCGATCACCCGACCGCCCGCGAGCACCGGAGAGGCGCTGGCCTGGTAGAGGGTCCCGCCCTCGATGACGAGCCCGCTCACCGCTCGTCCCTGCAGGGCCTCGCGGGTCAAGGAGTCCTGGGCCACGCCTGCGAACACGGTCCGTCCCACCGAGGCCAGGACCTGGCCCTGGTCGTTCAGCACCTCGAACAGATCGCTCTCGGTGATGAGGTTGAAGTCGCGCGCGACGCCGGCCACGGTCGCCCGGAGCTGCGGATCGTCGGCCGGGCCGGGCACGGTGAGGATCGAGAAGAACTTGGGGTCCTGGACGATGGTCTGGGTTTCGATCTCGAGCGTGCGCCAGCGGGATTCGAGCATGCCCTCGAAGACCGCCGAGGCGCGGCGGAGGTCGTCCCGCACGCTGCGCTGAATCTGCTCGGTGATGGTGCGGTTCACCGTCCACAGGGTCGCGAGCGTGAGCACCGCGAGCGGCAGCACCGCGATGAACATCAGCTTGGAGCGGAGCTTGGGCTTGCGGTGGATCACGAGCCCACCTCCAGCGCCAGGTCCCCGGTCTCCGGCACCTGGACCTCCTGCGTCGTCTCGGGAACGTCCGGATGCCAGACGTGGAGGACGTAGTGGCCGGGCGGGACCGACGGCGTCACGAACGATCCTCCGGCCGACGGCTGCGTGAAGGCGCGCGTCGGCAGGATCAGGATGAAGGCCTCCATGTTGGAATGGATGTCGCAGTAAACATGGACGAGACCGGGGCGGTCGAAGGTGACGCGCTTCGAGTGGCCGCGCGGATACTTGCCGAGGTCGAAGCGTCTGGCCGGTGACGCGCTGAAGACGTTGTGGAAGATGGCGTCCATGTTCGGGAAGTCGACCGTCGTGCCGGGCGGGACCGCGAGGACGCGGGGCGTGAAG
>DAIUEO010000001.1:46177-72623 GCA_036845125.1 Candidatus Eiseniibacteriota bacterium
TTCGGCACCGGGCCCTCGGTGAAGAGGCACTCCCACTGGCCCTTCTGCGCGAGCTTCGGGAGCTTCGAGTGGTGCGCAGTGTCGGCCGCGGCCGGCACGTTCTCGATCCAGACCACGGCATCCTCGACGGCGCCGTACATCATCGTGCGGGCGACCGGGAGGGAGGAGGCACGGCCGGGATAGAGATGCGCGGAGGGCGCCTTCTGGGCGACCGGTGGCAGCTTGAGCGTCCCGCGGATCACACCGGCCGAGGACGGCGGGGCGGGACCCACGATGACGACGAGCGCCGTCAGGAAAACGAGGGCGAGCACGCCTCGGCGGGGCGCATCAAGGCAGGCGAAAACGCCCCTGGGAGAGGGTGGCAATTTCACCCGGGAGTTTTCGGCAGCCGCAGGGCAACGCTTGAGGCGGGCTTACCTCAGGAGGCGGGCGTAGGCCTCGACCCAGCCGTCACCCCAGAGGAACGCGACCATGGCGGCCGGGCCGAGGAGTGTTCCAAAGGGGAGCGGGGTCCGCCCATCCCCTTCGCCGCGCCGGATGAGCGCCAGTCCCCAGAGGCTTCCGGTCGCTGCCGCGATGAGGATCGTGAGGAGCGAGAGCTGCCAGCCCAGGACGGCTCCAAACATGACCGCCAGCTTCACGTCTCCGCCGCCCATGCCCTCGACTCCGCGCACCCGGTAGTAGACCTCTCCGACGAACCACAGGAGCCCCGCGGCGAGCACGATGCCGAAGAGCGCGAAGCGCGGGCCCCCGGGGAGCGGAAGCACGGCGGCCAGCGCAATGAGCGTTCCCGGCAGCGTCAGAGCGTCGGGCAGGATCTGGAAGTCGAAGTCGATCCAGGTGAGGGTGATCAGGATGAACCCCCAGACCGCGACCGGCACGAAGGCCCAGCCGGGCCCGAGCTTGGCCCAGAGGAGCACCGCCCACGCGGCGCAGATCAGCTCGGTCAGGGGATAGCGCATCGCGACCGGCGCGCCACAGTGGCGGCACCTTCCGCGGTTGAATGCCCACGAGAACACCGGCACCAGGTCGCGCACGGTGAGGGTGGCGCCGCAGCTCGTGCAGCCGGAACGGCCCTTCACCCAGGAGCGTCCGCGTGGAAGACGCCACGAGAGCGCGGTCACCGCGCTGCCCATGATGAGCCCGAAGAACGTCACCAGGACCACCGTGAGGATTTCGGCGGGAGCGTTCACGGGTCAACCGTCGTTTCCGGGTGCGGGACGTACTGGAGCCGGAGAAACCGCTCGAGCGGGCACGCCACGTGTCCCCGAAAGATGTCGTTGAAGCGCGCGCATGCGTCTGGCAGACTCTCTTTGCGACCTGGCGGCAACCTTCACCCCCGGAGTTCCGCTTGCGGATCTTCCTCTTCCTCGCAATCGTGGCCAACAGCCTCGATCTCGTCGCGACCGCTCTCGGCATTCATTGGCTCAACAACCGCGAGGGGAACCCGCTCCTCGCCATGATGGCTCATCACCACTGGTGGATGTTCGTGCTGGTGAAGGGCTGCCTGATCCCGCTCCTGATCTGGAGGCTCTACGCCTTCCGGAGCGGCACGCCGCGGCTCGCCACCACCGGCCTCGCCATCGTCACGCTCGCGCTGACGGTGGCCGTCGGCCAATGGATCGGCTGGATTGCCGGGACCCTTCACGTGATGACGTTCCTACGAATGTAGGAGCAGCTCGGCCGGGGAAGGCCGATGGCTGCGTTGGCTTCCCCTCATTGCCTCTATTGCTGGTCGGGGAGTAGCCGCGGGGTCACTTCGATGACCAGGTCCTTCTTGGACGCCTGGACGAAGTGGTTCTGGAAGAGGATGCCGATCAGCGGGATCGATCCCAGGATGGGGACCTTGGTGACGTTGTTGGTTTTCTCCTCGCTGAGGAGTCCGCCGATGATCACCGAGTTGCCGTCCTTGAGCCGCACGGTGGTGGTGGCCTCGCGGGTCGCGACGATCGGGATGTCGTTGTTGGGCCCCCGGAACCCGATGACCGAGCTGACCTCGGGGGCAATGTCGGTCGTGATGTAGCCGTCGGCATTGATGAGCGGCGTGATGGTGAGCTTGATGCCGACTTCCTCGCGCTCGATGCGCTGGGTGGGCGCCGCGGCGCCTCCCGCGAATGTGGTCCCGGTCACGAGGTACGGGATGCGGGTACCGATCAGCATCGAGGCGGTCTTTCCATTCAGGGTGGCGATCTTCGGATTGGCCAGCACCTTCGCGTTTCCCTCGCGGATCAGCAGGTCGAGCGCCACGTTGAACGCTTTCGACTGGCGGGTGAAGTTATCGGTGTTGAACTTGAGGGGGCCGAACGGAAGCTCCTCGGGCAGCTCGCCGGGCGCCGAGGGGGCGGGCGAGCCCTCGATGATCACGAAGCCCTGGCGGTTGAGGGCGTTCCAGTCGACGCCGATCTTCATCGCGTCGTCGGTCGAGACCTCGATCACCCGCGCCTCGAGCATCACCTGGCGGGCCGGGACGTCGAGCCGGGACACCACCTCGCGGATCTCCGAGATCACGCGCGGGCTGGTCACGATCACCAGCCGGTTGCCGCCGCGGTCCACCTGGACCTCGGCCGCCAGATCCTTGATGGCCTCCTTCACCTCGACGGCGTCGGCGTACTGGAGCTCGACGATGTGCGAGGAGAGCCCGGTCTCCTCCTGGAGCGACTTGGATTCCGCGACCAGGATCGAGCGCCCGATCCGCTCGTAGGCGAGTCCGGCCGCCCGCACCACCAGATTGACCGCCTCGTCGACCGGGACGTCGCGCATGTGGATCGAGATCCGGCCGCCGGCGACCCCGGGGCCGGTGATGATGTTCAGGTCACCCTTCTCCGCGAGGATCTTCAACACGCTCGGGAGGTAGGCATCCTCGGCATCGAGGGTGATGAGGCGCTCCGCCGCCGCGGCACGGTGCGGAATCCACGCGGCAAGGGCGACCAGAACGACGAGCGCGATGCGCTCGAAACGCAGGCCCGGGAATGAGGGCACGAGCTCAGTCTCCTTTCGGTCGCAACTTCAGAACCAGCGTTTCGGAGCCGCGATCCAGAACAACCTCGGTGGGAGTGATCTGCCGAACCATGAAGTCGGCAAAAAGCGAGTTCTGCCTGATGGAAAAGTCACGGCCGTCGTAACGGACCGTCGCCCGCGGGTCCTGGTCCCAGATGATCGAGGTCAGCACCGGCTTGGGCAGCTCGACCGGCCGGACCGGATCGTGGGGCCGGACGACCACGGCCACCGGACTGCTCTCTACCACAAAACCGAACGGATCGCGCAGCCGCGGCGGGAGGGTGAGGTGCTGAGCAGCAAGCAGCCGGTCGATCCCCGAGTAGGGACTCTCCACCCGCTTGCGGGCGGATCGCGCGCCCTTCCATCCGGCTGAATTGAGCGCCGCCATCGTCTGCTGCCCGATGAGGATGAGCGCCATCAGCGCGATCGCAGGCGGAATCAGGCGGCGCGGATCGAAGTTCACTTGCGGCGCTCCTGCTTGATCACATAGCGACTCACCCAGACGTCGATCACGAGCTCGCTGGGCCCGGGCATCATCGTGAAACGGTCGACCGCGAGGAGCTTCCGGCCGCGGGCCAGCTCATCGAGCAGCCCGACGAACTCGTCGTAACGGCCCCGGACCTTGAGGTACGCGCGCACGGTCACCGACTGCGGCTGCTGGGTGACCGCGCCCGGCTCGGTCATCAGGACCTCCATGCCGTGCGCCCCGGCAAGCCGCGTGAACTCCTCGAGCACACGCGCGGTCAGCACGCCCGAAGTGCCTTCTTCCGCGGCCTGGCTCGCGGGCAGTGCGTTCTCCGCCACCAGAGCGAACACCCGGGGCGGCATGAACGTCTGCGTCGAGCTGGGATCGAGCGAGAGACCGAGGGTGGTGGCCTCCTTCACCACCCGCTTGTAGCGGTTGAGCGTGGGCTGGAAGAAGATCTGGTGAACCAGGGTGAACACCAGCAGCATGAGCACCGTGCCCACCACCGGCCAGTTCCGTCTGAGCGTGGCGACCAGGATCGGATTCATCGGCATTCGATCACGAACTCGGCCGTGCCCCCCTCCTCGGCGACGCGCGTCGAGGCGAGCTTGACGTTCTGATACCCGGCCGAGAACAGGCTGTCGGCGTGGAGCACGTTCACGACCGCCATGACGCTCTGCATGCGGTCCTGTCCCGGCGTCGGCCGGAGCGTTCCGGTGATCACCAGGCGGTTCTGCTCGAGCGGGTGGCTCAGGTTCTGCGGGTTCACCGCGATCGAGGTGACCTTCTCCTCGGCGCTGAAGACGCTGAGATCGGCTCGCGATAAACCGGGAATGCCCTGCCCGAGCCGGTCGCGCCATTTGCGCGGGTTCGAGGCGGCGGTGACGATCTGCGCAAGCTCGGTCTCGCGCAGCGACCAGTCGGCCTGTCCCTGCGACTGGCGGAAGAAGGCGGTCTGCCGCTCGATCTGCTGCACCCGGCGCGTGAGCGAGGCGAAGTTGAGCCCGTAGAGCCCGAGCAGCACCACGATCATGCCGAAATAGGAGACCCAGAGCCCCACCAGCATGACGCGCCGCCGGGTCTTCGCCAGCTCGCGCTGATAGACCTCGCGCCGGAAGTTGATGGTGAAGAGCGGGGTCACGCCGACCTCAATGCGAGGCCCAGCACCTGGGCGAACTGGGGCGCCGCCCGGCCGCGCTCGCCGGTGACCTCGAGCGGGTCGAACAGGCGCACCGGGCTGCCGAGGACCTGTTCGAGCTGCTCGGCGAAACCGGGCAGTCGCGCCGATCCGCCCGAGACCCACAGCGTGAAGGATTCCGGCAGGCGCGCCAGGGTGCGGTAGAAGGCGAAGGAGCGGTGCAGCTCCTCGAGCAGTCCGAAGCGCAGCGAATCGAGCACGTGCTGCATCTCGGGAAGATGCCAGCCCACCGGGAACCCCGGGGCATCCGAGCCGGCGGCCACCTTCCATTCCTCGGCTTCCTCGAAGGGGATCTGCATGCCGCGCGCGATCGCCTTGCTGAGGGCGTGTCCGCCGAATTCGATGCGCCGGCTGAAGAACGGCTCCGAGCGCTGGAAGATGACGAGGTGCGAATGGTTGTGGCCGAGATCGAGCAGCACCTGGGGCTCGCTGGTGTTGCCGAGGAGCTGGGCGAGCCCGTTCATCAAGGCGAGCGGAGCGGCGTCCACAATGTCCGACTCGATGCCAAGCAGCTTGAGCGGTTTCACGTGGGCTTCGAGATGGTTGTTCGCCACGGCGGCCAGCAGCACGTCGAGCCGCTTGTCGGTGACCGAGCGGGAGAGGATCTGGAAGTCGATGACCATGCCCTGGGGATCGAACGGCAGGTGCTTCCGCGCCTCGAAGCGCAGCGCGCTCGCCACCTCCTCGTCGGCCATCATCGGGAGCGTGATCTGCTTGAGGATGACGTCCGGTCCGGCGATACCGAGCGTCACCCCCCGGACCCCACGCGGGGAGAGCCCGATGCGCGAGAACCCGTCCGAGATCAGGCGGGCGATGGACTCCTGGGTCGAGGGATGCTCGGGGTCCGCGTCGGGCAGGCTGTAGGGGACCTCCGCCCGCTGCCAGCGGCCGCCCGCGCCTCCCTGCGCTGCGAGGATCTTGATGCTGTACGCCCCGATGTCGAGGCCCGCCCACGGACGGGACCGGATTCCAGCTCTCATTCGGTCCCTAATACTCTATTGCGGTATTTCCCGCCACGAGCCCGCGATCGGAACGAAGTCCTGCCCGCGGCCGGGGAGCGTGTTGGGCAGGAGCCCGTTGTCGTAGAGCGGGTTCAGGATATCGTCGTCGCGCCCTTCGCTGTGGTTCAGCACGATCGTCTGGCTGCCGGTCACCTGTCGTTCCATGAGGAAGCCCTTCGCGAACACGGACAGGTAGTTGACCAGGTTGATTTCGTAGGGCTGGTTGTAGTGATGGATCAGGACCGCTCCGTCGGAGACCAGGATGACCGGAATGTGCGAATAAATGCCCCCCCCGAACCACAGTCCCACGTTGGCACCGGTGTGATAGATCGAGTTGGTGTCTGCCGTGACGCCAGCCACGATCACCAGCACGTCGTCTCCGTCGCCCTCCACCTCCACCCGTTGCTCGAAGCGGCCGCCGGTGGGAAGCAGCCAGATTGCCGTCCCACCTCCGTTCAATCGAAGCTCGACCTCACGGGTGGGGTTGAACAGGCCATATCCGCCGCCCGGACCGCCCGGACCCGGCAGACCGTTGACGAAGTGCGCGAATCCATTGGCGGGAACATCGAATCGGTATTGGTCGCGCGCTCCAGGAGTGTAGGACGGGGGACCAGCAGCGAGCGGAAGCCAGCTCGACAAGTACGCCGCGACCTGAGGGTCGGGGACATCGCCTCCTTCGTCGGTACAGGAGCCTTGCACCGGCTCCGGAGGATCCCAGGCATTGACGTCTCCGTTGTGGCGCAGCGTTCCGTTGAGCACACACGCACCGCGCTTGATGACGCCTTCGTGACGGATGTAGATGTTCTGGGTGGTCGCGATGAGATCCCTGTACAGCGTGCGGTCCCGGTTGGGCCGGAACGAAGCCTCGAGCGTGCGCCGGATGCCGTTGATCTCGGCGGTGACGAGGATGTCCACGCTGGTCGTGTCGGTCCAGCGCACGGAACTGGTGGAGTCCGTGCCCTGCCGCGCGCGCGCGTAGATCACGCCGGGCGGGAGGTTGGTCCCGGCGGCACCCAGATCGCTCGTAGCCGAGAGCGCGAGCCGCACCCTGTCGATGCCGCCCTGAGCCGTGTAGAAAGACCGCGCCCCGTTCGCCGAAGCTCCGAAGAACTGCGCCTCGAACCCCGAAAGCCCGAATAGCGAGATGCCGAGGATAGTCAGCGCGAGCACGATGACGATCACCCCGATCAGGACGAAGCCGTCGTCGCGTCGCGTACGGTCGGGAACGGTGGGCAGGGTCATGGTCCCGCCGCGTTGTAGAGAGCGATCGTCGACGATATCGACACCGGCCGATCGGGATGGCTCGCCATCGTGAGGTTGCGCACGTAAACGAGGCGCGAGTCGGCTTCGAAATGGATTCCCGCCACCTTCGCGGGCACCAGCGGTCCGTCGTCGCCCGCCGCAGCCCCCGGGATGGTCGAGGCGCCGAAATGGATGAGGCTGTCGGTCGGATTCCAGAAGAAGCGCCGCTCGAGATCCTCATGGGTCCTGAGGATCAGCATCTGGTGGAGCGGGTCGGGATCGTCCACGATCTCGGCGGTGGCGGCGACCCGTCCTTCGGTCGTCATCCGCTCGACGATCAGCGTGGCGTCGCGCTGCATCATGGACTGGGTGGAGGCATCGAGCCACACCGCCTGGGCGTTGAGGTAGAACGTCACGATTCCGGTCATGGCGAGCAGCGCGATGGCCATCACCGTGACCAGCTCGATCAGCGTAACGCCACGTTCCTGGAGATCCTTCATCGGCTCAACCGGGAATGAACAGCCGGGAAAGGCTGATGCTGTCGGCGAGGGCCCCTATCCGCCAGCTCACGGTGACAGTGACGAGCTTGAGGTCGTTCGCGCGGGTGGTCGTAGGGTCGTTGTACCAGGTGACCTCCCAGCTCTCGAGGCCCGCGGGACTTCCGCCGTGATAGAACGAGCGATAGTGCGTGGAGTCGGTGTCGAACTCCGGCGCACTCGCGGGCAGGGTATGAAGAACTTCGAGCCGCTGCTGGGCAACGCCCAGAGCGGCTCGTCCGACTTCGAAGCGATTGATGAAGCTGCGACCGAGACCGAAGCTGTAGGCGAGCCCGACCGCCGCCAGGACGGCGATCACGGCTGCAACCATCGCTTCTACCAGGGTGAATCCGTTCTCGTTCTTAACGGACACACGCGCCGAGCCTAGGGGCCACCGCCCCCGCCGCCGCCTCCAAAGGTGTCGTTCCAGGTCGGGCCGTCAGTGCGGCTGTAGATGCATTCGACCTGGAGGCCGTCCGCACCGCCGGTTCCCGTGGCCTGCACGGTGAAGCCGTTCTCGTCCGCGTCGGTCACCTGGATGTCCCAATTGCGCCCGACCTCCTCGAGATCGACCTTGAGATCGGTCATCGTTTCGGTGTAGGTCGAGTTCATCTGGAAGAAGACCTGCTCCGCGCTGATGACCGCCGCGATCGCACCCTTGGCTTCGGTGCGCTTGGCGTCGTTCACGTAGTTGATGTAGAGCGGGACCGCCACCGCGGCCAGGATCGCCACGATCACGATGACGACCATCAGCTCCATCAGGGTGAAGCCCTTCTGGTCTCTTCGATTCTTCATGATTGCTCCTTCTTCGAGGACCGCATCGTCCTCCCTGATCGAGTCGAGCATCCCTGCGCCTGTCGCCACATCAACAGGCCCCTGCGTGCGGCCTGCTGCATTTCACTCCGGCAGCCCGGATCCGGGCCGCCGAATTCTCTCTACTGCCCCAGCCCCTGGCGCATCGCCTGGCCGAGGTTGAAGATCGGCAGGTACAACGCCAGCAGCATGATTCCAATCAGACCGCCCAGGATCACGACCGCGATCGGCTCGATCAGCGAGCTGAGCCCGTCCACCGCCGCCGTGACCCGCTGCTCGTAGAAGTCGGCGGTGCGCGTCAGCATGGTGTCGAGCCGGCCCGTCTCCTCCCCGGTGGCGGTCATCTGCACCAGCATTTCCGGAAAGGCTTCCGACTCGGTCATGGCGCGGGAGAGAGCGACTCCCTGCTCGACCCTCGAGCGGACGAAGTCGATTCCCTGCTCCAGCACCTTGTTGCCCGGCACCGGCCTCATGACCTTGAGCGCGTACAGAATCTGGGTGCCGCTGGTCGTGAGTATACCGAGCGTCCGGGCGAACTTGGTAACAGCATACATGCGGATCAGGCTGCCGAAGAGTGGCAAATTGAACTTCGCCTGGTCGATGACGATCCGGGCGCGGCTGGTCTGAGTCCAGGACCACACGGCAATTACAGTGATCAGGACGCCCAGCAGAAAAACTGGAAAGTTTCCCGTCACCACCTGACTGGTCCGGAGCAGGATCATGGTCGGGATGGGCAGCGGGACCTTGAACCGGTCGTAGATGCTCGCGAACATCGGGATGATCTTCAGAACCATGGCCGCCAGGATGAAGAAGGCGAAGCTGAAGACGAAGATCGGGTAGCGCAGCGCGGCCTCGACCTTGAGGCGCAGCGTCTCGGCGCGCTCCAGGTAGCTCGCGGTCTCCTCCATGATCCGGTCCAGGGTGCCGCTGATCTCCCCGGTGTTGACCAGGCTCACGAACACCTCGTCGAAGGCGGCCGGATGCTTGCCCAGCGCGGTCGACAGCGAATCGCCCTTGGCGACGTCGTCCGCCACCCGCTCGAGCACCGATGCGAGCTTCTTGTCGTGATGGTCGCGGCTGATCGAGCGCAGCGACCGCACCAGCGGCAGCCCCACGCCGATCATGGTCGAGAGCTGGCGGGCGAACAGAGCGACCGACCCCGGCTGGATGCGGTGACGCATCCGGTCCAGGGAGCTGCTGAGGCGGCTGGCCCACTCCGACTGGGCCCGCTCGCCGACGGCGGCGCGGGATTCGATCAGGACGGGGACGAGCCGGGCGTTCTCCAGCATCCGGAGGACGTCCTCCTCGGAGGAGGCCACCTCGATCCCCTCGTGGGGCTGTCCGCTCAGGTCGCGGGCTCGATAGAAGTAACTGGGCATGGGTGCCTGGGTCAGCGAGTCGGGCGCGAGCGAGACAGTGATCGGCGGCCCATTATAGATCATCCGAGAGGGTGGCGGCGCGAACTTCCTCGATGGTGGTGACCCCTTCACGGATCTTCTGGATGCCGCTCTTCCGGAGCGTCAGGAACCCGTCAGCCACCGAGCGCTCCTTGATCTGGTCCTCGTTCATGCCGTCGAGCACGAGTCGGCGGATGTTGCGGTTCATCTCGAGCACCTCGAACACCGCGGTGCGTCCCAGGTACCCGGTCTGCTTGCAGGCGATGCAGCCGCGGCCGACCATGAGCCGGGTATTCCGGAGGTGCTTGGCGTCCTCGCCGAGCGGGGCGAGCTGGACGTCGTCGGCGATGAAGGGCTCGCGGCAGCGCTCGCAAATCTTGCGAACCAGGCGCTGCGCCATCACCAGCGTGATGGCCGAGCCCACGAGGTAGCGCGGCACCCCCATGTCGACGAGGCGGGTGACGGTCGCCGGCGCGTCGTTGGCGTGGACGGTCGAGAGCACGAGATGCCCGGTCAGCGCGCTCTTCACGGCGATGTCGGCGGTCTCGGCGTCGCGGATCTCGCCGATCATGATCACGTCCGGGTCCTGCCGCAGGATCGAGCGCAGCGCGCGCTGGAAGGTCATCCCGACCTTGTGGTTGGCGTGGACCTGGTTCACCCCCTCGATGTGGTACTCGATCGGGTCCTCGACCGTCACCAGGTTCTTGTGCACGGTGCGGATATCGTTCAGGGCCGAGTACAGGGTCGTGGTCTTGCCGCTTCCGGTGGGGCCCGAGATGAGGATCATGCCGTAGGGCATGTGGATCGCCCGCTGGAACTGCTCGAGTGAGGTCCCCTCCAGGCCGAGCTTCTCGGTCTCGCGCGCGAAGGCGCGCTTGTCGAAGAGACGCAGGACCACCTTCTCGCCGAACGCGGTGGGCAGCGTCGAGACGCGGATGTCGACCTCGCGGTCCGCGAGGTGCACGGTGAGCCGGCCGTCCTGGGGCAGCAGCCGGATCGCGATGTCGAGGTCGGCGAGCACCTTGATGCGGGAGATGATCGCCATCTGGAGGTTCTTGGGCGGCTTCATCATCTCGTGCAGCACGCCGTCGATGCGAAAGCGCACGGTGACCCGCTCGCGCAGCGGCTCCACGTGCACGTCGCTGGCGCGGCCTTCGATCGCCTCGGCGATCATCAGGTTCACGAGCCGCACGACCGGCGCGTCCTCCACCTGCTGGCGCAGCGCGGCGAGGTCGACGTCCTGCTCGGCGTCGGAGGCGCCCGAGAGGTCGAGCGTGTCGAGGATGGCGCCGACCTTCTCGGTCGCGCGGATCTCCTGGTAGTACTGCTCGATCGCCTCGCGCACGTCGGACGGACGCGCGAGCCACAGCTTGAGCGAGCAGCCGGTGAGCGTGCGCAGGTGATCGAGCGACACCACGTCCAGGGGGTCGCCGACCGCGACCTCGATGACGTTCTCGTGGCGCTTGAGCGCGAGCATGTTGGCCTGCCGCGCCAGATGCTCCGGCACGAGCGACACGACCTCCGGCTCGGCCTTGGAGAGCCGCTCCGCGTCGGCGATCGGCAGGTTGAACTGGTCGCCGAGCAGCTCCATGACGTCCTGCTCGGAGAGCAGGCCGAGCCGCACCAGCGCCTGGCCGAGACGCTCGCGGGGATCCTCGCGATTCCGGAGTGCGTGCTCGAGCTGATCCGGCGTGAGGCGCCCGCGCTCGACGAGCATCTGGCCGAAACGGCGGGCGGAGAGCCGCGGCGAGAGCGTCATCGTCCGGCCTTCGCGCCCGCCTCGCGGATCGGCATGACCCGGAAGTGGCGCTTCTGGAGCTGGGCGAGCTTCTCGGTGTCCTCGAGGTAGGGCCGGGCCGTCTCGAACGTCACGATGCCGCGGTCGACGAGGTCGCTCAGCGAATCGTCCAGGCCCACCATGTCGTCGCGGAGTCCGGTCGAGATCGCGTTCGCGATCTGGTGGATCTTGTCCTCGCGGATCAGGTTCTGGATCGCCGGATTGGCGAACATGATCTCGCGGGCGGCGACCCGTCCGCTGCCGTCGGCGCGCGGGAGCAGCACCTGAGAGACCACGCCGCGGAGCGTGAGCGAGAGCTGCGAGCGCACCTGCGACTGCTGGTGGGCCGGGAACGAATCCACGATCCGGGTCACGGTCTGGGCCGCCGATTGGGTCGCCATGGTCGAGATCACGAGGTTCCCCGTCTCCGCCGCGGTGAGCGCGATCGCCACGCTCGAGAGGTCGCGCATCTCGCCGACGAAGATCACGTGGGGAAGCTGACGGAGCGCGCCGCGCAGTCCGCGCGAATAGCTCTTGGTGTCGAGCCCGACCTCACGCTGGTCGAAGATCGCGTTCTTCGACTCGAACACGAACTCGATCGGGTCCTCGATCGTGACCACGTGCCGCCGCGGGCCGTGCTGGTTCAGCTGCTCGAGCAGCGAGGCAATGGTGGTGGACTTGCCGGCGCCGGTGGGCCCGGTGAAGAGCAGCAGCCCGCGGTTGATCGAGAGCAGCCGGTTCACCACGTGGGGCGCGAGCCCGATCTCGGCCGGCAGCGGGATGCGGAGCGGGATGATGCGTACCGCCGAGCCCCACTTGCCGCGCTGGATGTAGAGGTTGATGCGGAAGTGCGCGACCCCCGGCAGGTAGTAGCGGCTGTCCAGCTCGAGGTCCCGCATGAACCGCTCGTGGAGCGCCGGGGTGAGGAAGCTCTCCGCGATGCGGCGGGAGTCCGCGTCGGTCAGTGTCTCAGAGCCCGGCAGCGGCTGGAGCGTACCGGCGATCTGGACCATCACCGGGTGCCCCGAAGTGATGATGAGGTCAGACCCGCCGAGCTCGACGGCCCGTCGGAGAATCGCATCGCGTTCCAGAGGAAGTGCCGACATGAAAACCGAGTCCCGCCTGGGCTTGAGCCGGCCGCCTCGGGTCCCGTGTGGACCCGGACGGGGGAGGATGGTCGGACCCGTTATCGACTGATACGGGGGGCGGACTCCATTCCCACGGGACGGTCGTCCACCGTGCGAGCCCCCGACGCCCTCGGCCCCTCCCTGGTCTAGGGCGATTGGTCGAGCCGGGACCCTACGCTCCCGCCCCGCCATCGTGCAAGGAAGCCGGCGACGATTGCGATTTCCAACCTGCCCACCGCGGAAGCGCCGTATTCCCGGGAGTTGCCGCGATCCGACCGGGGCGATGGGGCTCGCGTTTTTCCTGCCTATAACGCGCATCCGCGTGAGCCGCCTCGAATTCCGCCGCCGAGGCACGCGACGTGCTGACCGCACGGCGGTCTCGCGCCCCGGGGGGGGCGCGGGTCCGTAACTCCATCGCGTCGCAATGACTGTCTGGACGGTCCCTCGCGACGCCGCACGCGCAACTCGCTGGTTGACCTACGCGGAAGCCGCCGACCCCAGGCCGAAGGGTCGGAGGGCAAGGAGGGATCGCATGGATCTCCGACGCGCCATTGCTTTCGGACTGCTTTTCATCGTACTTCTCTGCATCTCGGCCGTGCCCTCGCCCGCCCGCGCGCAGGTCACGTGGAACAGTGCCACGGTCGAATGGACGACGCCCGGCGACGACAGCATCTTCGGGCAGGCCTCGCAGTTCGACCTTCGCTACTCGACGACTGCGATCACGGCAGCCAACTTTGGAAGCGCCACCGCATGGACGCCAATGCCGTCGCCCGCCACGCCGGGCACCAAGCAGAGCGTGACGCTTACCGGGCTCTCGCCGAGCACGACGTACTGGGTCGCGATCAAAACGTCGGACGACGCCGGCAACTGGTCCGCCCTCTCGAACATTCTTCAGCTCACGACGGCGTCGGCGCCCGACCTGATTCGTCCGGCGATGCTCGCGATGAGCATTACTTCACTTTCCGATACGACCGCGAGGCTGAGCTGGACAGCGGTGGGCGACGACAGTCTCACCGGCACCGCGACGTCGTACGACGTCCGCTACTCGACCGCAACGATCACCTCCTCGAACTGGGCGAACGCGACGCAGGCCAACGGCGAGCCCGCGCCGGCCGCTGCCGGCTCGGCCGAGACCTTCTCGGTGAGCGGGCTCTCGCGGCAGACGCGCTACTACTTCGCCGCCCGCGTGCGCGACGACTCGGGCAATCTGTCGGCGCTCTCCAACGTGCCGACCGGCATCACGACCGATACCGCTCCGCCGGCCGCGGTCCGCGACCTGGCGGTCGGCTGGATGGGCTTCAGCTGGCGCTCCTCGCTGATGGCGGCCCGGATGCGCCGGGACGGGGGCAGCCGCTGAACCGGCGCCGCTCCTTCCGGACCGGAGCGCGAATCGACTGGTTCGCGATCCGGCGCTGGTTCGCCCCGGCGGTGATGTTCGTGGCGCTGATGCTCGCGCCCGTCTTCGCCCATGCGCAGGAACGCGACACCGTCACGGTGTCGTGGACGGCGCCCGGTGACGATGCGACCTTCGGGACGGCGGCCCAGTACGAGCTCCGTTACTCGGACGCTCCGATCAATTCGTCGAACTTCACCCAGGCCGAGATGGTGAGCGGGATGCCGCTGCCGCGTGCGGCCGGCACACGCCAGAGTGTCGTGGTGCGGGGCCTCACGCCGGGCGTCATCTACTACTTCGCCATGCGAACCGCGGACGACGCGGGCAACTGGTCCGGGATCTCGAACATCGCCCGCTGGGACTGGACGGTCAGCCCGCCGCCAGGCCAGCCCTCCGCGGCGATCACGGTTTCGCCCGGCTATCCGAATCCCAGCCGGCTCACCGACCCGGTGCGCATCCCCGTGCAGGTGGCGTCCGGCACTGCCGATGTCGTGGTGGACATCGTGGACTCCGGCGGTCACCGGGTGCGGCGGATCGAGGCCGGCACGCTGAGCGGCACGCAGGAAATCATCTGGGACGGCAAAAACGACGAGGGCCGGGGCTGCGCTCCGGGTCCCTACCAGGCGTGGCTCATCAGCGGCAAGAGCCGTCAGAGCATTCCGCTCGTGCGGGTGCCCTGATGCGGAGGACGACCATGAAGCACGGGATCCTGAGTGCCGCACTGGTCGCCACCCTCGCGAGCACGACCGCATGGGCCGGAGCCGAGTGGGCGGGCGTCACGACCGCGAACTTCCTTTCGATCGGCAGCGGCGCGGCGATTCTCGGCCGCGGCGGCGCCGCGCTCGGCCTCGGCGGCGACCCGGCGGCGGTGGCCTGGAACGCGGGCGCGCTCGGCTGGATGCACCACACGCAGATCGGTTTCTCGCACGCCTCGCTCGACGGCGGCATCAACCAGGAGCACGTCGCGGTCGCCGGGCGCTTCAAGCGCGCACCGCTCTTCTGGGGACTCTCGGGCCTCTACCAGGGCCAGGGCGGTTTCGAAGGTCGTGACGCGTCGAACCAGTCGACGGGCACCTTCAACATCTCGAGCGCCGCGTTCAGCGGGCAGGGTGCCTATCGCTTCCGCGATCTCGTGTCGGTGGGCGTGGGCGTCAAGTACGTCACCGAGAATCTCGGAACCGTGACCGGCACCGGTCTCGCGTTCGACGGCGGTGTGCTCGCCCAGTTCGGAAGCATCGGGCTCGGAGCGAGCGCCACCAATCGGCACGGCATCATGACCTACGACACCGAGAAGTTCGGCATGCCGGCCAACATCGGAGTGGGAGCGAGCTGGCGCGACGTGAACCGCGGCATCACGCTCGCGGTCGACGCCAACTTCCCGAACACCTACTACAACAACGTTCGCACCGGCGTGGAGTGGCGCTGGAAGGAAGCAGTGGCACTGCGCGCCGGATACCGCGCGGAGCTGGGTGCTCCTTCGGACGAGGCGCTCAGCGGGCCGACGTTCGGCATGGGCGCCGGCTTCGGCGCGTTCTGGGCGGACTACGGCTACGTGATCTCGGGCGCCGATGGCGCCGAGGGACAGCACCGCATCAGCCTTTCGCTGATTCCCTCGCAGCTCGGAACGCCCGGCGTGTTCGGCCAGGGCGGGGCGATGCCGGGCGACGACCTGCCGGCGCCGAAGCCGAAGCAGGTGAGTCCGCCGAAGCCCGAGCCTGTGAAGGCAGCGCCCGCTACCAAGGTGATCGAGCCGGCTGCGAAGCCCGCTCCGACGACGACCTCGAAGCAGCCGATCGAGGAAGTCGTGAAGCCGACGACGACGACCGCGACGACGACGGCGAAGCCCGCGGCGGCCACACCGGCGAAGCCCGCGGCGGCCACGCCGGCGAAGCCCGCGGCGGCCACGCCGGCGAAGCCCGCGGCGGCCACACCGGCGAAGCCCGCGGCGGCCACGCCGGCAAAGGCTGCGGCCACCACGCCGGCGGTCACGAATTCGCCCACAGTCACGGACAAGCCGGCGAAGAGCGAGGAGACGGTCAAGGCCGAGGAGACGGTCAAGACCGAGGCAAAGAAGGCCGAGCCGTCCGCCAAGGACGCTTCATCCAAGAAGAAGAAGAAGACCGAAGCGTCGCAGCCCAAGAAGAAGGAAAAGGAAGATCCGTGGGAGAAGGCCGTCCGCGAAGCCGAGCGGAAGAGCGAAAAGGCCCTCCGCAGGAAGTAGTTCCGTCGAGCGCGAGGCAGGGCTTCGATCCTGAGGCCCTTGGGCCAGACCGTCGCGAGGGTGGCGACTGGCCCCGCCTCGCCGACGGATTTACGACCCGGTCCAAAACGGCCGGGTCGTTTTCTTTTGCGCGGTGACTGCGCGCCGGGTCGGCAGAAACGTGCGCCAGAGCGAGCCGCGCGGGCGTCCGGCCAACGAACTCCGTCGCGGAACAATCAGAACTCGCCGAGCGGCGAGTCCTCTTTTCGGATGTCGCTTAAGTTATCCACATCAACCTGCCCCGGGGCAGGTTCTGATTGCGCGCACCGAACGCCCTCGCGTCCGGCTAGAGCGGGAAGGCGCCCTCGAACTTCCGGCCTTCGCCCATCGCCGTCGCGTGGCGCATCTGTTCCTCGAGGTGCGTGGGCATGTCCCGGTAGACGTCGGTGAACATCGTCTCGATTGCCGGGGGCGGGAGCGCCTCGGCGGCCTGGACCGCCTTCGAAATCTCGTCGCCGATCTCGGCCGTCCAGGTCTCGATGCGCGCTTCGTCGACGAGGCCGCGGCGCTCGAGGTAGGTGCGCAGGCGGTTGTAGGGATCGCGGCGCTCCCATTCGGCGACCAGCGCGGCGTCGCGATAACGCGTCGGATCGTCGCTCGATGAGTGGCCGCCCATGCGGAACGTGACCGCTTCGATGAGCGTCGGGCCTTCGCCGCGGCGCGCCCGATCCACCGCCGTGCGCATCGCGGCGATCACCGCGAAGATATCGTTGCCATCCACCCGAACGCCGGGGAAGCCGTACGCCACCGCCTTGATCGCGATGCCGTCGCTGGCGGTCTGCCGTGACAGCGGTACCGAGATCGCCCACTGATTGTTCTGGCAGAACAACACGAGCGGCAGCTTGAACACACCCGCGAAGTTGGCGGCAGCGTGGAAGTCGGCCGAGGAGCTGGCGCCATCGCCCAGGTACCCGACGCACACCGTGTCGTGCTTCTGGATCTGCGCCGCCCACGCCGCACCCATGGCGTGCACGAGTTGGGTGCCGATCACGGACGACCACGCCACGCTGTTCACCTTGCGGTCGCTGAAGTGGCACGGCATCTGCCGCCCGATGAGCACGTCGCCGCTGTTGCCGATGAGCTGGCAGACGATTTCCTGGAGCGTCGTCCCGCGCCACAGCGAAACCCCCATCTCGCGGAGCGCGGGGAAGACCCAGTCGCCTTCCTTCAGGGGATAGGCCGAGCCGGTGATCGCGGCTTCCTGGCCGGTGGCGGTTCCGTAGAAGCCGATGCGGCCCTGGCGCTGGAGCGACAGCATGCGCTGATCGAGGATTCTCATGCGCAGGATGTGACGCAGCATCCGGCGCAGATCCTCGTCGGGAATCTGCGGCGCTTCGCCGACGATGGTCCCGGCAGGATCGAGCACCTGGAATGGCGTGTCGGTTTCGCGTGCGCTCATTTCACGTCCTCGGCGGTCAGCCAGGTCTCGGGATGCTCGAGCCGCTCGATCAGCGCGTACAGGAAGTCGGCGCCGACCGCGCCGTCCACCACCCGGTGGTCGAGCGAGAGCGAGAGGTTGCCCAGGTTGCGGATCACGATCTGCCCGTCCTTCACCGCGGGGCGCGGCTTCATTTCATGGACGCCGAGGATCGCCACCTGCGGATGGTGGAGGATCGGGGTCGCGAGCACGCCGCCGTGGGCGCCCGTGCTGGTCACGGTGAAGGTTCCGCCCTGGAGCTCGTCGAGCTTGAGCCGGTTCATGCGCGCCGCCTCGGCGAGCCGCTCGATCTCGCGGGCGAGGTCGAACAGCGTGCGCCGGCCCGCATCGCGCACCACCGGGACCGTCAGCCCTTCATCGGTGCTGGTTGCGATACCGATGTGGTGGTCGCCCTTGAGGACGATCTCCTGGCGCTCGTCGTCGAGGCTCGCGTTCAGGAGCGGGAAGCGCTGGAGCGGCTCGATGAGCGCCCGCACGATGTACGCCATGTAGGTGAGCTTCACGTTGGCGGCACGGGCGAGCGGCTTGGTGGCCTCGCGGTGCTCGGCGACGGCCGTCATGTCGCACTCGGCGACGAAGGTGTAGTGCGCCGCGGTCTGGATCGAGCGGCGCATGGCGTCGGCGATCTTGCGACGCAGGCCGCGCATGGGCACGCGCGTTGAGTTTTCATCAGAGGCGCTCGTTGTGGAGGCGCTCGGCGGGCTCGCGCCAGCCCCCGCTGCTCCGGCGCCGGATTTCGCCGCCGCTTCGACGTCCGCGGCGTTGATGGTGCCGCCGGGCCCCGAACCGGTGATGCCCTCGAGCGCGACGCCGAGCTGTTTCGCGAGCTGGCGTACGGCGGGAGTGGCCTGGACCCGCGTCGTGGGCGCCGCGGCCGGCGCCGGAGCGGCCACCGGTGCGGTCGCTGCCTTCGCGGTGGCGTGTGCGGCGGGCGCTGCCCCCGCGGGCGCGCCGTTTCCTTCGGTCTCGATCGAGACGATCACGCTTCCGACCGGCACCACCTGACCTTCCTCGGCGAGCAGCGCGCCGACGATGCCGGTGCGGGGGGAGGGGATCTCGACACTCGCCTTGTCGGTCATCACCTCGACCAGCGGCTGGTCCTCGCGCACCTTGTCGCCGGCCTTGACCAGCCAGCGCACGATCTCGCCCTCGGCGATGCCTTCACCGATGTCCGGGAGCTTCACCTCGTAGGGCATGGCGTCCTTTCAGAAGCTCATGACGTGCTCGATCGCGTGCAGCACGCGCGGCGGATCGGGCAGGTAGGAGTGCTCGAGCGTATAAGGGAAGGGGGTGTCGTAGCCGGTGACGCGGACGATCGGCGCGGCGAGCGAGGTCAGGGCGCGCTCCGCGATCAGCGCGGCCAGCTCGGCGCCGTAGCCGCAGGTGCGCGGGGCCTCGTGCAGGATCACCACGCGACCGGTCCGGCGCACGCTGTCGAGCACGGCCTCCGAGTCGAGCGGCACGAGCGTCCGCAGGTCCAGGACCTCGACCGACCAGCCCTTGGCGGCCGCGTCGTTCGCCGCTTCGAGTGCGACCGGAACCATCGAGCCGTAGGTGAGCACCGTGCATTGCTCGCCGGCCCGCGCGATGCGCGCGGTCGAGAGCGGCACGCGGTGCCGGCCCTCGGGAACGTCCTCCTTGAGGGTCCGGTAGAGGCGCTTGGGCTCGAGGAAGATCACCGGGTCCTCGCCTTCGAGCGCCGAGAGCAGCAGGCCCTTGGCGTCCGCCGGTGTCGAGGGAATCACCACCTTCAAGCCGGCGGTGTGTGCGAAGTACGCCTCGGGGCTCTGCGAGTGATAGAGCCCGCCCTTGATCCCGCCGCCGTAGGGGGCGCGCACGATCACCGGGCACGAATACTGTCCGGCCGAGCGCCACCGGAACTTCGCCATCTCCGAGACGATCTGGTCGAACGCCGGGTAGATGAAGTCCACGAACTGGATCTCGGCGATCGGCCGGAGTCCATAGAGCGCCATGCCGATCGCGCCGCCGACGATGCCGTTCTCAGCGAGCGGCGTGTCCACCACGCGCTCCGCGCCGAACTCCGCCTGGAGTCCCTCGGTCACGCGGAAGACGCCGCCGTTCGCGCCCACGTCCTCGCCCAGGACCACCACGCGTGGGTCCTCGCGCAGCGCCAGGCGCAAAGCGTCCTGGATCGCCTGGACCATGGTCATCTGGGGCATCGGGCTCTCCGCAGCGGGACGTCTACTTCTTCGACGGCCAGGGGAACAGCAGGCTCGCCAGGATCCGGATGTCGAACGTGTTGGTGGCGGTGGAAGGAACGGCGAGCGGCGCCCCGTTGAAATCGACCGTTCCGCCGTTGTTGATGTTGATGAGGCCGAAGCCCACGCGGGTATCGATCGTCACGCGATTGGGGCCGGCCGGGAACTCGATGCCGATGCCAAGGTCGAGGCTCAGGTCCGTCGAGCCGAAGACGTCGTCGAGCTGGACGGTTTCCTGGTTGGTGCCCTGCGACAGGTCGACCTTCTGCTCGGTGAAGTACGCGAGACCGAAGCCGCCGAGGAGGTAGCCGCGCGAGTCCGCATCCCCGAGGCTGTACCGCGCGAGCACCGGAATGTCGATGCAGTCGAGCTGGAAGGTGAAGCCGTCGACGGTTCCAAAGTAGGCGTTGCGGGCGGTGCCCTTGCCGCCCTTGGAGGTGAACATCGGCTCGACCCGGATGCCGAACTTTTCGCTCATCGGGAAATCGGCCACCGCTCCGGCGGCGAACGAGGTGCGGATCTCGCCGCCCCGGCCCTCGATGTTCAGCTCGGACATATTGAACCCGGAGATGATTCCCACACGCCGCTCCGCGGCGGCGGCGGGCAGGGTGAGCGACAGGGCCAGGATCACGACGAGCAGCAGGGAACGGCGCATTTCAGGAGACCTCCGCTGTGGAACCCGCGCGAGAAACCGGGCGCGTAGGCTAGGCCCTCATCCGATGCAGGCGCAAGCCGGCGCGACCGCGTCGCGCATCCGGCGGAGGCTCCGGGCCCCACGGGAACATTAGCCTTGACAAACGATCGCGTTAGCCTAGGCTAACGCGCGTGTCTCGATCCACCGTCACTCCGCTCTCGCGGTCCCGCCAGGACTACCTCAAGGCCCTGCACGAGCTGGGCGCCACTTCGGTGCGCGTCTCGACGTCCGTGCTCGCACGACATCTCGGGTTGTCGGCGCCCTCCGTGACCAAGATGCTCGCGCGTCTCGAGGACGAGGGGCTGGTCGCGGTCCAGCCGCGGGGCGGCGCGCGGCTGACCGCGGAAGGAAAACGCGCCGCGCTGGCCATGGTGCGGCGGCACCGCGTGCTCGAGACGTTCCTCGTCCAGGTGCTCGGCTTCGACTGGTCCGAGGTGCACGACGACGCGGAGATCCTCGAGCACCACATCAGCGAACGCGTGCTCGATGCGATCGACCGGCTGGTCGGACGCCCGGCGGAAGACCCGCATGGCCACCTCATCCCGGATCGCCACGGCCGGCTCCGGCAGCGGACGCTCACCCCGCTGGCGGCGCTCGCGGCCGGTCGCGCCGCCACCATTCGCGAGATCCGGACCGCCGACGGCCGGCGCATGGCGCGCTGGAAGGAAGTGGGCCTGGTGCCCGGCGCGCGCGTCCAGATGAACGCCGTGCGCGCGCTCGAGGACGTCTACGAGCTCGAGGTGCAGGGCCGCCCGCTGATCACCGGCAGCGAGGGGCTCGAGGGCCTGATGGTCGAGCGCGCGCCGCGCGGAGGCCGCCGTGTCCGATAGGAAAGCCGCCGCGACCCTGCTGGTCGTCATCGTGACCGCGGTGCTCGCCGGAGTGGGCGCCGCGCGCGGCATGTTCCCGGTGCTCGCGGCGTGGGTGCTGGTGGCGACGGTCGTGACGATCGGGGGCTTCTCGTCGATCGATCGCTCGATCATCCGCGAGCGGCTGCGCCGCGGACAGAAAAGCGAGGACCCGCACCGCCTCCTCGTGATCCGGATGCTGATCCTCATCCACATCGTGGCCGGCTTCACCGCCGCGATCCGCGGCGACCTGTCGCCGTTCCCGCAGACGCTGCGCCTGGCCGCGCTGATTCCGTTCGCGGCGGGGCTGACCTGGACGTGGTGGTCGCTGAGCGTCAACCCCTTCTTCGTGCCCGTGATCCGGCTCCAGGAGGAGCGCGGACACCGCGTGATCTCGGCGGGGCCCTATCGGTTCCTCCGGCATCCGGGGTACTCGGGGCTGATCGTTTCGCTGCCGGCGAGCGGCCTGGCGCTCGGATCGTGGATCTCGTTCGCCGCGTCCGTGCTCGCGGCGTTCCTGTTCGTGAGACGCGCCGCCCACGAAGATCGCTTCCTCCTCGAGCGGCTGTCCGAGTACCCGGCCTACGCCGGGCGTGTTCGGTTTCGATTGATCCCGGGGGTGTGGTGATGACCTGCACGCAGAGCGAGCGCCGATGAGAACGGTCGAGACCCGTTCGCTCCCCGAGGTCCACGGCTCGGTCGCGATCCCGAAGACGCAGAACTGGCTGCGCCGGATGTTCGCGTTCGCCGGTCCCGCCTACCTCGTGAGCGTCGGCTACATGGACCCCGGCAACTGGGCCACCGATCTCGCCGGCGGCGCGCGCTTCGGATACCAGCTCGTCTGGGTGCTGCTCATGAGCAACCTGATGGCGGTGCTGCTGCAGACGCTGTCGGCCCGCCTCGGCGTCGTGACCGGTAAGGACCTCGCCCAGGCCTGCCGCGACTTCTACCCGCGCCCGCTGGTGTGGCCGCTCTGGGTGCTCTGCGAGATCGCGATCATCGCCTGCGATCTGGCGGAGGTCCTGGGCGCCGCGATCGGACTCAAGCTGCTGTTCGGAGTCCCGCTCCTCTGGGGCGTGCTCATCACCGCGCTCGACGTGCTGCTGCTCCTCGCGCTGTCGCGCCTCGGGATGCGGCGCATGGAAGCCTTCATCATCGCGCTGGTCGTCACGATCGGCGGGTGTTTCGCGATCGAGATGCTGCTGGCGCGCCCCGACATCGTCGCCATCCTCAAGAACTTCCTGCCGCGCGACGGCAACGGCGCCTTGGTGTTGTTCGGCCGCGGACCGGACGGCGGCTTCGCGCCGCTCGGGCTCCATCGCGAGGCGCTCTACATCGCGATGGGCATCCTCGGCGCCACCGTGATGCCCCACAACCTCTACCTGCACAGCGCGCTGGTGCAGAGCCGCGCGGTGGCAAAGTCGGATGAAGCCAAGCGCGAGGCCTGCCGCCTCAACCTGGTCGATTCGGCGGTGGCGCTCAACGCCGCGCTCTTCGTCAACGCCGCGATCCTGATCCTCGCCGGCACCGTGTTCCACACCACCGGGCACCAGAACGTCGCGCGGCTCGAGGAGGCACACGCTCTGCTCGCGCCGCTGCTCGGGACGTCGCTCGCCGCGACCGTGTTCGCCCTCGCGCTGCTCTGCTCGGGCCAGGCGAGCACCATCACCGGAACGCTGGCCGGCCAGATCGTGATGGAGGGTTTCCTGCGCTGGCGCATCCAGCCGTGGATGCGGCGCCTGATCAGCCGCGGCCTCGCCATCATTCCGGCGGTGACGTTCATCGCGCTCCGCGGAGCGGACGCGGTAGACGACCTGCTCGTGCTCTCGCAGGTGGTCCTGAGTCTCCAGCTCGCGTTCGCGGTGATCCCGCTCATCCACTTCACCAGCGACCGTTCCAAGATGGGCTCCTTCGTGAACCCGCCCTGGGTGATCGTGCTGGCCGCGCTGACCGCGATCATCATAGTGGGCCTGAACGCGAACCTCGTGGTGCAGGAGCTTTCCGGCCTCTTCGCCGCCGCCGGCCCGAACGCCTGGCTGCTCCAGCTCCTCGTGATGCCGGTCGTGTTCGCGCTCGGGCTGCTGCTCCTCTACATCACCGTGTCACCCTTCGTCGCGCGCTTCCGGCGTGCGGTCCCCGCCGTTCCGGTTCCGGCCGTTCCGCCCGCGATTTCGCCTGCCGCGCCGCTGACGGGGCTCGCGCCCACCGTGCTCGAGGGACGGAAGATCGCCGTGGCGCTCGAGCTCGGCCCGGCCGATCCGGCCGTGCTGCGCTACCTGAAGCTCGCCATCCTGCCGCCGGACGCGGAGCTGGTGCTGTTCCATGTCACCGAGAGCGCCGCGAGCCGTTACCTCGGACCGGAAGCCTCGGACGAGGAGGTGCGGGAGGACCAGGTGGCACTCGAGCGCATCGCCGAATCGCTGCGCGGCACCGCGCGACGGGTCACGTTCGCGATCGGCTCCGGCAAACCCGCCCAGGAGCTGGCACGGCTCGCCGCCGAGCACCGGGTGGATCTCGTGATCGCGGGATCCCACGGTCATCGCCTGGTCGGGGATCTGCTCTACGGCTCGACTACTTCCGGCCTCCGCCATCGGCTGCGCTGCCCGGTTCTCATCGTTCCGCCCGATCGTCCGGAGCCCGGAACCGGCGGGGAGCCCGCCCCTTGATCGCGCCGGAAGCGTCGAATATCTACAATGCGTCGGTGACCGAGCGACTCCATCACGGCCGCCTGAATGCGAGCGTCGCCGATCTGCTGGACTCGGGGATCGAGCTGGTGCCGAACTTCGAGATGGCCGCCATCACCGTGCTCGATGCCGCCGAGCGTCCCGCCGAATGGCCGGAGAACCGGCGCCGCCTGCGTGCGGAGGGGATCCGCTACGAGCGCCACCGGGGCGCGATCCTGCTCGCCCCCGGCGAGCTCGACCACGTGGCCTCGGTCGGCTTCGTCGCGGGGAACGACGAGATCTACTTCTGCTCGGAGTGGAAGGAGGAGTTCGAGCCCTTCCCCGGGCACGTGGCGGGCGACACCGCCGACTTCAACGTCGACACTCCGCTCGGTCTCGCCGAGTGGATGGTGGACGCCGGATGCCTGCTCGCGGTGGGTGACGGAAACGGCCTCAACTTCGCGACACTCGATGCCGAGCTGGCCGCGCGGATCCGCGCGCGCTTCAAGCCCGGACGCTGACCTGCCCATGATGGCTCGCTCCCCGGCCGCGACCCGGCTGATCGAATCGTTCATCGAGGGTCCGGCCGGACCGCTCGAGGCCCTGATCCAGGAGCAGGACTCTGCCGCGGCTGCCGCCGCCGATCCCGTTCCGGTCAAGGTTGCCGCCCTGGTATGCCATCCGCACCCGCTCCACGGCGGGACGATGCACAACAAGGTGGTGCATCGCGTGGCCTCGGCGCTGCACGGACTCGGCGCCGCGGTGCTGCGGTTCAATTTCCGCGGCGCCGGCCGGAGTGCCGGCCATCACGACGAGGGACGCGGCGAGCTCGAGGACGCGCGAGCCGCGCTGCGCTTCCTCGAGACGCGTCACCCGGAAGCCCGGCTCTGGCTCGCCGGGTTCTCGTTCGGCTCCTGGATTGCCGCGCGGCTCGCGGCCTCCGAGCCCGCGATCGGGCAGCTCATCCTGATCGCGCCGCCGCTCCATCGCTCGGACTTCACCCTGCTCGAAACCCTCGCCACGCCCAAGCTCGTCGTGCAGGGGACCGACGACCGGATCTGTGTCATCGAGGCGCTGGAACAGGCCTTTCCGCGATGGGCCGAGCCCAAGGAGATCGTCCGCATCCCCGGGGCCGGCCACTTCTTCGACCGCATGCTCACGACGCTGGGCGACGAGATCACGCGTGCTCTCGGCGCGGCGGTATGACCCTCACCGTGCGCCGTCGAGCGGATATTGCCTGGAGAACTGAGAATGCCCGCAACCCGTCATAGGCTCCGCGAGCCGGGACGCCGCGAGCCGCTTCAGCGCGCCCGGGGAGTCGGCGTACTGGCTTTCACGCTGGTTGCGTTCGGGCTCGGCGCCTGTTCGGAGATGCTCACGACCGCGCCCGATCCCGGCGACGTGTTCGACGCTCCTCTGGACGGCCTGACCGAGGCCGAGCTCGCCGCGTTTGCGGAAGGGGACGAGCAGTTTGGTCGGGCCTTCGCGCCCAACGAAGGGCTGGGACCCATCTTCAACAACGTCTCGTGCGCCTCGTGCCACAGCGGTGATGGGCGCGGGCGTCCGGAGAACGTGCTCACGCGATTCAGCGTCGGGGGCGATCCGGCACTCGATCTGGGAGGCCCGCAGATCCAGGACAAGGCCATTCCAGGCGCCGAGGCCGAGCGGCTGCCTGCGGGCGTCGATGTGTCGCGCCGTCTTCCCCCGCCGGTGTTCGGCGTGGGTCTCATCGAAGCCATTCCCGACACCGCCATCCTGGCCAACGCCGACGCGAACGATTCGAACGGCGACGGCATCTCGGGTCGTCCGAACCTGGTCGCGCTCCCCGCACTTCATTCGGCGCACGCGATGGCCGGAGGGCCGGGACCTGCGGTCGGGCGCTTCGGCCGCAAGGCGCAGGTGGCAAGCCTCGTCGAGCAGACCGTCGTCGCCTACCACCAGGACATGGGCATCACCACGGAGTTCCGGGCCGAGGAGAACCGAAACCCGCTGGCCAGCTCCGCCACCGAAGCCGCCGACCGCGTGGCGGATCCCGAGCTTGCGACGACGGTAGTTCGATCGGTCGTCTCTTATCTCAGGCTGCTGGCGCCTCCCGCCGCGGGCCCCCAGACCCACCAGAGCGCGCGCGGCCAGGCCGTGTTCGCGAGCATCCGGTGCGCGAGCTGCCACGTTCCGAGCCTGCGCACGGCAGGATCTGCGATTCCAGCGCTCCGTTCGCGGACCGTGGAGCTCTACTCGGACCTTCTGCTCCATGACATGGGCGATGGGCTCGCCGACTACCGGCCCGACGGCCAGGCGGACGGGCGCGAGTGGCGCACCACGCCGCTGTGGGGGCTGCGGATCATGCGCGACTTCCTGAACGGGCAGGCTTTTCTGC
>DAIUEO010000002.1:0-41589 GCA_036845125.1 Candidatus Eiseniibacteriota bacterium
CGTTCATGATCTTGGTGAACGGGTTCATGGCCCCGGTGGTGTCCCCGCTCCAGCCCGTGAAGCTGTAGCCCGTGCCCGGGTTCGCCGTGACCACGATCGACGTGCCGTGGATGTAGGTGCCCCCGGTCGGGTTCAAGGCCACCGATCCGCTCCCCACCACCGCCGTCGACAGCGTGTAGCTGTTGATCGTAAAGGTGGCGGTATAGCTCTTGTTCCCGTTCATGATCTTGGTGAACGGGTTCATGGCCCCGGTGGTGTCCCCGCTCCAGCCGGTGAAGCTGTAGCCCGTGCCCGGGTTCGCCGTGACCTGGACCGACGTCCCGTAGTCGTAGAGGGCCTGGCTCGGGTTGCGGGTCACCGAGCCGCTCCCCACCACCGCCGTCGACAGCGTGTAGGTGTTGATCGCGAACGTCGCGGTGTAGCTCTTGTCCTCGTGCAGGATCACCGTGAACGGGTTGGCGGTCCCGGTCGTATCCCCGCTCCAGCTCACCAGGTGGTAGCCGATCCCCGGCGTCGCCGTGAGTTGAACCGAAGTGCCGTGGTTGTAGCTCGCCTGGCTCGGGTTCCGCGCCACCGACCCGCTGCCGACCACCGAGGTGGCGATCGTGTACGTGTTCAGCGTGAAGGTGGCGGTGTAGCTCTTGTCCTCGTGCAGGATCACCGTGAACGGGTTGGCGGTTCCCGTCGTATCGCCGCTCCAGCCGGTGAACGTGTAGCCGAAGCTGGGCGTCGCGGTGAGTTCGACGGAGGTCCCGTGGTCGTAGCTCGCCTGGCTGGGGTTCCGGGTGACCGTCCCGCCGCCGACCACCGACGTGGACAGCGTGTAGGTGTTCAGAACGAAGGTGGCGGTGACGGTCTTGTCCGCGTCCATGAGGAGGGACAGCGGGTTCGCGGTGCCCGAAGCGTCGTCGCTCCACCCCGTGAAGCTGTAGCCGGGATCGGGTGTAGCGGTGAGATCCACCGACGTGTTTTCGGTGTAGGTCGCCTGGTCGGGATCCCGGGACACGCTGCCGCCGCCGACGGTGTTGACCGTCAGCGCGTATTCAACAGCGAACGCATCTTTCGCCAGACCTGGAAAGCTCGCACCAACGAGCCCGAGCAACACGAGAAGTGTTGCTGGCACCAGGCGGCAGCGGCCAAATATCAGGGACACCCCGGCCCTCGCGGCAGAGGGGTGGAAAAAGGGAAACCGGCTTCAGACTTCCGTGGCTCAAGTCGGCGGGAGTGCGCCTCGACTGGGATCGGGGGGCGCCCACAGTCTCTCCCGTCCACCCCTGGGCTACAAGGACTAAGAGCTTACAAGTTGTTAACCCTTCGCGACCTGCAATCCGGCCCTCGCCGCACCGGGCACCACGCCTGCAAGCCGCTCGGTTTGCCGCGACGGCCGGCCTTCCCGTAGCCTGCTCGCCCGTCCTCAACCCAAAAGGAGCCTCCGAGGTATGGCCTCACCCAGGGTCGTCCTTTCCACGGGTCTAGCCCTGGCGGGCGCCCTCCTCCTGACCTCCTGCACCCGCGAAAGCCGGGTTCTCGCCCGGGCGGGCGACGAAACCATCACCGTGGGGGATTTCCTCGAGGCTGCCGCCGGCCGGCAGGTGGATTTCATGGTGCCGCCGGACTCGGCGCGGGCACGGCTGCTCGAGGAGCTCATCAGCCAGAAGCTCCTGCTGCTGGAAGCACGCCGTCTCAACAACGACATCGACACCGTGACGAAGCGCTTCGTTTTGAACACCCGGCGCGACGAGGGTCTGCGGGCGCTGGCGGCGACTTTCGGCTCCGGGGACGTCCGGGTGAGTGAGTCCGAGATCCGTCGTGCCTGGGAATGGCGGAAGACGGAATCGAGGGTCTTCCTCGTCTTCACGTCCGACGAGCGCATGGCGACCCAGGCGCACGATGAGCTGAGGCGCGGCGCCGCGTTCCCCGCCATTGCGGACCGCTTCAACATTCCGGGAACGCTGCCACCGGGCGGGGACCTGGGCTTCATCGACGCGCTGCGACTTCCGAATCCGCTCGACGACGCCGCGCGCACCATCACGATCGGCGAGGTGTTCGGTCCGGTGTCGATCGAAACCGAGGGCTATGCCCTGATGGTCGTGGTCGAGCGCCGTCCGGTGAACGTCCCGCCGCTCGAGGAGCTGCACGACGAGCTCCGCCAGGTGCTGCTCCAGCGCAAGCAGCGCGCGGTCTCGATCCGGCGGGTCCAGGACCTGATCGCCGGATATCGCGTCCGGATCAGCCCCGATGCGACGAGCCGCCTGTTCGAGCGGTTCAACCGTCCCGAGGGTTCTCCCGGTCCCGGATTCGAGACGACAGCCGGGGACGACTCGACCGTTCTCGCCACCTACGAAACCAACGGAAGAGCGGGTGTCTACACCATGAAGGACGCGCTCCAGGATCTCGAAGAGCAGGGGGAAGCACCGGCGTGGTCGATGTCCGCGCAGATCGACCGCTGGCTGCGCGCCCAGACGATGCGCCGCATGGCCCTGATCGAGGTGGAGCGCCGCCACCTGACCGAGGATCCCGCCGTCGCGCGGCGGATCGAGCGGCGCATCGATGCCTACCTGGTCGAGAGCGTCACCGACCCGCTGGTGGGGAGTCTCACCGCGAGCGACGAGGAGATGAAGGAGTTGTATCGGCGCCTGACGGCGAACGCCGCGCCCGGGACGGCCCCGGCGTACGAAGATCTCGGCCCGGCGGAGCTGAATCAGCTCAACGACATGGCCATTGCGCAGCGGCGCCGCGAAATGCTCGGACGCTTCGAGAACGAGCTGCGGTTGAAGTTCCCGGTGACCGTGGACCGCGCCGCTCTCGCGCGCGTCCCGTGGCCTCCGTCGCTGTCCAACCTCGGCCGCGGCTAGCGGGGGACTAGCGGGTCAGCGCCTCACCGACCCGGCCATTCCCTCGGCGCTGGCGAGCGCGGACCGCGCCTCGTCCATCAGCGGGACCATGTCGGGATCCGGGCGCGTGAACGTCGCGGCGAACACATCCCAATGCCGTCGCGCATCGGCAGCGCGACCCATGCGCGCGTAGAGCAGCACCAGGCGTCGCAGCGCGAACGGATGGCAGATACCTCGCTCGACCGCCGCCTCGTCGTATCGTTCCTTCACCATCAGCTCGAGGACCGCCGCCGCCGAGTCGGGCTGACCCAGATGCTCGTGGGCATCGGCCACCAGCCACCGCATCGGAGTCCTCACGAGTTCCATGTCGAAGGAGCCCGGCCTGTTCTGGGGTCCGGCCATCGCGCCGAGGAGGCGCACGACTTCGTCCCAGCGGCTCGACCGCGCCGCGATCCAGCCTTCGATCAAATACGTTGCGGAACGATCATTTTCGCTGAGCCTGGGGTAACCCCGTACATATCTCAGAGTGCGACGAGCCAGGTTCGTGTCGCCAGCGGCCGCCGCCCACAGACCTTTGTTGACGAGAAGCGTGGCGGCAGTGTCTTCGGCTCCCATGCTGTAATACGCGGGTACCGCACGGCTACAACAGGTGGCGAGCATGACTTCTTCCCACCACGGCCAGATGCCAGCCGTTCTCTCTTTCGTCGCGCAGGACTCCTGGGCGCGCCGCAGCCTCGTGAATGCGGCACGAATCGATCCATGCACCGTTTCACCGGATGCCGCGGCAACCGCACCCTGGCCACGACGCCACAGGTCTTTCGTTTGATCCTCTTGAATTGCGGCACCCAGGCTCTCAGCTGCAGTCCAATTGCTCCCCGAGACGGCAAACGCCAGTTCCCAGTCCTCTCTCAGCTTCCGGTCCTTCAGTCTCGACGTGGTGCTCCGCGCTTCATCCAAGCGTCCCAAGACATAGAGTGAATGGACGATGTTGTTCAGATGGAGTTGTTTCGGACCGAACGGTGCGGCAGCCGCAGCCTTCTGATAGCTCTCGAGCGCCTCTTCCTCGCGCCCGGCTTTCGACAGTAGGGCTGCGCGATTGTTGTAAGCCGCGGACGCTCGTGAGGGCGTGAGGTTTCCCCGCAAGATCCGATCGTAGGCAGACACTGCAGCGGGTAAGTCATCACTCGCCCACGCCATCTTGGCTTCGATCACCAAGCGGGCATAGTCCGTCAGGCGGTTCGGCCGGCGCAGCGCCTCAGAATACGCAGCGCGGGCAGAATCAGCTTTCCCGAGATTCTGCAAATTAGTCCCGATAAAGCTCCACGCGGAGGCAAAGTCAGGATCGAGGCCGAGGGCCTCCCGGAGCGCAGCGATGGATGCGTGAGGATCGAGTTCCTCAGAGGCCAGTTCCTGAGCCTTGAGATACCTGCGAAAGGCTTCGAACGAGGGGGTCAGTACATCGACGAGCGGGCGCTCCGCTCGTATCGCGCTTCTCTTCTCTCCGAGCTCGGTGCGCAGCTTGCGGCCGAGTCGCGAGATTGTCGGAATCAAGGCCTCCTCGTTGACGGCGATGTCGCCCAGCGAGAGCACGGTCTTGGAGCTGTCCACGTCCACGACGCGGATTGCGATCGAGTAGCCCTTCCCGACTCGGCTGATCCTTCCTTCCACCACCGCCCGCACCGCGCGGCGATAGGCGATCTCGCGCGCCAGCGCCGCGTCGATGCGGCTCGAGTCCGGCTTGCCCGCCTGCCTGAGGGCGAGCTTCAGCTCGTCGCTGGGCACGGTGGCAACGATCTCGGATTGATCGAGTGCCGTGCTCAAGAGATCGTGGACTGCGGCCGCCAGGTCGGGCTTGTCGGATGGACCTTCGAACTCGGCGACGAGGATCAGCTCTTTCTTGCTGGCGTCGATGGGTGGCGCTCCGAAGGCTTTCGAGAGTGGGCCGAGGCCCTGCCATCCCGCGATTGCCAGCGCGGCGATCAAGCCGATCACGCCGGCCGCCGCCACCATGATGGGCCTCTGGGCCCGGAACGTTGCTCGCGGTGCCGTCGGCTCGGGAGTTCGCTGGCTCGCGGGCGTCGCCAGTGCGTCGACGAACTCCGACGCGGTCGTGAAACGATCCGCCGGCGCCTTGGCCAGCGCCCGGGTCACCGCGCGAGCCACGGATTCGGGAACCGTCGGGCGCACCGCCGTCACGAGCGGAGGCTCGGCCGCGAGATGCTGGTGGACCACGCTCTCCGCCGTCGGCCCCGTGAACGGCGGCTGGCCGGCGAGCATCTCGTAGAGCAGGCAGCCCAGGCCGTAGAGATCGCTGCGCCCATCGAGATCGTCGCTTCCCAGCACCTGCTCGGGGCTCATGTACGTTGGCGTGCCGAGAGAGGTGCCGGTCTCGGTCAGCTTGGCCCCACCGGCGGCACGGATCGCGCGCGCGATGCCGAAATCCGCGACGACGGCCTGGCCGCCGGAGAGCAGGATGTTCTCGGGCTTGATGTCCCGGTGCACGAGCCCCTGGCGATGGGCGAAGTCGAGCGCGTGGGCGATTTCCGTGGTCAGCCGAAGCGCCTCATTCACCGGAAGCTGTCGCTCGCGCACCAAACGCTCGCGCAGGGATTCCCCCTCGACGAACGGCATCACGTAGTACAGCAGCCCGTCGGCCGCGCCGGAGTCGAGGAGAGGGAGGATGTGCGGGTGCTGCAGGCGCGCCGCGATCTCGATCTCGCGGAGAAAGCGCTCGGGTCCGAGGACCGCGGCCAGCTCGGGATCCAGGACCTTGATCGCAACCCGGCGGTGGTGCTTGAGGTCTTCCGCCAGGAAGACGACCGCCATGCCCCCTCGGCCCAGCTCCCGTTCGACCCGATAGCGGTCAGCCAGCGTGGAGCGTAGACGCTCGAACGGGTCGGCCATTGAGATGGGGTCCGGGTAGAGGAAGGAGCTTCTGCCCGAAACCTATCATGGCGGCCCCGCGGCTAGCGCAGCTTCCGTCGCACCGCGGCCGCGCGCCGCTCGCTGGCTTCCACCCGGGATCCGTCCTTGAGTCGCAACACGAGGACGCCGTCCTCGCCGCCGTAGGACTCGATCGCGTCCATGTTCACGAGCGCCCCGCGGTGGACGCGCACGAACTGCTCGTCGGGCAGCCGGGTCTCGAGCTCCTGGAGCGTGTAGTCCACCAGGTATTCGCGGCCCTCGAAACGCGCGAGCACGAGGCGGTCACGCGAGAAGATGAGCGGCACCTGGTCGAGATCGAGCAGCTTCACTTCGCGCTTGTGGCGCACGGGCAGCCGTCTCAGGGCCGGGCCCTGCTCGAGCATCGGGGGCGTGTCGAGCGCGTCCTTCAGGACGTCGCTGCGCTCCGCCGGGCCGCGCGCCCGCACCTCCGATACGACGCGCTTGACCGCCTCGGAGAGCCGGTCGCGCTTGAGCGGCTTGAGCACGTAGTCGAGCGCCGCCATCTCGAACGCCTCGACCGCGTAGCGGTCGTAGGCGGTGACGAACACGACGTACGGCGCGCTTCCGGACGCCGCCAGATGGCGCGCCACTTCGATGCCGGAGAGATCGGGCATGTGGATGTCGAGGAACACCGCCTCGGGCCGGTGCTTCTCCGCGAACTCGAGGGCTTCGGCGCCGCCGCGCGCGCTGGCGACGACCTCGAGCTCCTCGTGCTCCCCGAGGAGCTTCTGGAGGAACTGGCGGGCGCGCGGCTCGTCGTCCGCGATGAGGACCTGGATGGGGCGATGGCGTGTCATGAAGACCCTTTCCCTGCGGCGGGTGACAGCGGGCTCGTGCCCGCGAGTTTCCATTGGAGTCGCACTTCGAATCCTCCCCCGGCTGCCGGCTGCGCGGTCAGTGTCGCGTCGGGTCCCGCGAAGCGCCGGAGGCGTTGTTCCAGATTGGCGAGCCCGGTGCGCACGCCCGGCGGGCGCCCGTTGCCGTTCGAGACACCGTCGTCGTGGAACCGGAGGTCGAGCCGGCCGTCGCGATCCTCGGCTTCGAGCGAGAGATGGAGCGCCGAGCGGTCCTGCGCGATGCCGTGCTTGAGGCTGTTCTCGACGAGCGGCTGAAGGAGCAGCGGCGGGACGGCGACCGAGAGCAGGTCGGTGCAGCCGCGGAATTCGAACGAAAGCGGATTCTCGTAGCGCTCGCGCGCCACCGCGAGGAAGTCCTCGACGAACGAGATCTCCTCGCTCAGGAGCGCCGCCGGCCGCTCGCCGGCCGCGACCGTGTAGCGCAGCATGTCCGCCAGCCGCTCGGTGAAGCGCTGGGCCGCGGCGGCATCGGTCTCGATGAGATAGGACAGCGCGTTGAGCGCGTTGAACACGAAGTGCGGCTGGACCTGGGCGTGGAGCGCACGCAGCTCGGCGCGGGTCGCCGCCTCGCTCAGCTCCGCGGTGAGGCGCTCGGCGCGGGCCTGCTGATCCTGTAATCGCAGGTTCTCGAGGCGGACCGCCGCCTGGGAGAGCAGGCCGTTCACCGCCGGACGCGCCTCCTCGGGCACCTCCTCGGGATCGCTGAGGCGCGGCACCCGGCCCTCCGGCCACTCGAGGCTCACCTCGCGCTGAAGGCCCTGCTGAAGCCCGTTCGACACTGATTCGCGCACCTGGCCGGGGTCGAGCGCCGAGAGCAGCTCGCGACCGGCTTCGTCGAGCGCCGCTCGGAGTGCGCGCGGATCGCGGCCGAAGATGCGGTCGAGCGCCCGCTGCAGCCGCTCGCGGAGGGGCGCGAACGCGAACGCCACGACCAGCGCGGCGATCACGTTGAAGGTCAGTGCCTCCTCGCCGGTGCCCGCGGCGAACAGGCGTTCGCCGAGCAGCACGATGCCGAGATAGAGCGTGCCCAGCACGCCGGAGAGCAGGGCGTAGGGCAACGAACGCGCGAACAGCCGGCGCGGATCGAAGAGTGGATCGTTCGCGATCATGTAGGCGATCACGAGCGGCGATACCAGCCACGACGAGTAGATCGCGGTGAACAACACCCGGACCGATGGAATGGCGAAGAGGGCCAGGATGCGCGGGTCCTCGGAGAACACGTTGAGCACGCCGTACGCCATCAGCACGACGCCCACCGCGAGGGCGAGTGCCCGCTCGGAACGGCTCGGCCGCCATTCCGCACGCGGCCAGATGTAGGCACTCATCAGCGCCGCGACCCCGAGCCCGAGAGCGGACAGCTCGAAGACCAGGTGCGACGGCGCATTCGATCGCGGGAAATTGCCGGTCAGGAGCAGCGCGATCGGAACCAGGTAGGCCGCCACTACGACCCGGAACCACCAGCTGTGCCAGCGTCGCTTCTCATCCCAGCGCGGCCGCGGGAATACCGCCATGAAGTGCAGGAACACCGCCGGATACCACAGGATCAGTCCTTCATAGACCCGGAGGTAGGTGGCGAACGCCCCGCGCGGCTCGAACTGGGGATGGAGATAGAGACTCCAGATCAGTTCCAGCGCCTGGAGGCTCGCGAACGCGAAGAAGGCCCAGGCCGAAGCAAGGTCGGGCCGCCGCCAGACGAGGAGCAGCGCCACCAGCGGGGCCGCCACCATCACCGCCACCGGGAACAGGAACTGTCGCAGCCGCATCCACGCGCCGAGCTGGACTTCCGGAACCACGATGTTGAACACCCGGCCAGTGCGGTTGATCGTGAGCGTGAACGGACTGCGCGGCCAGCCGTTCTTCATGAGGTACTGGTCCATTTCGCGCGAATCCGAGAAGGCGATGCCGTCGATGCCGCGCAGCTCGTCGCCCCGCTCGAGGATGTAGGTCGCCGGGGGACCGAGGATCTGGTCCACCTTCGGGAAATCCTGCCCGGGCCGGTAGATCAGGGTGACCCCGAGCCGCGGGTAGGGCATGTGGGTCAGGTAGCGCGGAATCGCGAAACCGAGTCCGACGATCACGCCGATCACTGCGATGACCCGGCGTGCCGTGATCGAGAGGCCCATCGAGGCAGAGGTTCCCACAGCGTCGGCGCGGGTCTCAACGGCGGTGGATGTGAGCAGGCGGGCACGCTCCATCGGGGCAGTATCGCCCGTGGCGGCGGAGATCGAGCTCGGGCCTCGACCAGCGCGGGCAGGGCCGGCACCAGCGCGAATGCGCGGGGAATGCCGCGGCGCTCCGGCTGTATCTAAGGAAGTGAGGTCGCTATACTGCGTCGCCGCTCCCCGCGTGGCGTCGTCACGGCACTGTCAAACCGGACGCCGTTTCCCCCGGAGGCTCATACTTTGAAGCGCTTCTGCTGGTCGCTGCTCCTGCTCCTGCCCGTCCTCGCTTCCGGCCCGGCCGCCGCCCAGGGGAAGCGCCTCGATGGCGTCGCGGCCGTCGTCAACGACGACGTCGTCCTCGAAAGCGACATCGAAGAACAGCTTTACCTGCTGCTCATGCGCGCGCAGCAGCGCCCGGATTCGTCCACCATCGACACGCTGCGCCACCAGATCCTGCAGCAGCTGATCGAGGAGAAGCTCATCGTCGGCGAGGCCAAGCGGCAGGGCATGACGGTGACCGAGACCGAGATCCGGAAAGAGGTGGACCGCGCCGTCAACGAGGCCAAGGAACGCCTCGGCGGTGAGGAGGAGTACCGCCGCCAGCTCGCGCGCGAGAACACCACCGAGGAGAAGCTCCGCAACAAGTACCGGGACGACGTCGAGCGCCAGATCCTCGCACGCAAGCTCATCGCCAAGCAGCTCCCGCAGAAGCCGGTGAACCAGACCGAGGCCGAGGCCTACTTCAAGACGAACGGCTCCAAGTTTCCGAAGATGCCGGCCGAGCTCCAGCTCTCGGTGATCCAGATCCCGGCCACGGCGGATTCCGCACTCGAGAAGCGGGCGCACGACAAGTCGATCGAGGCCCGCCGCCGGGTGGTCGGCGGCGAGAAGTTCGCCAAGGTGGCCGCCGAGCTCTCGGAAGACGAGAACACCGCGCGCTCCGGAGGCGACCTCGGATTCATCGGGCGCGGCGTGCTCGACGACTCGCTCGAAGCCACCGTCTTCCGGCAGCCGCTCGGGCAGGTGAGCCAGCCCATTCGCTCGCCGGTCGGCTGGCACGTCGTCGAGGTGATCGAGCGCGACACCCTGAAGACGAAGGCCGGCAAGGACAGCGTGGATCGCCGCGGCAACGTCATGGTGGAAGCGCACGCCCGCCACATCATGATCGAGGTGCCGCTCACCGAGGCCGACGCCGACCGCGCCGAGCGGATCGCCCTCAAGGTGCGCGAGCAGGCCGCGAGGGGCACCGACTTCGGCGCGCTGGCGAGACAGTACAGCCGCTACCGCGGCAAGCAGACCATGGATGGCGACATCGGCTACATCTCGGTGTCGACGCTCCAGCCCCACATCCGCGCCGGTCTCGACACCGTCTCGGTCGGCCACGTGAGCGAGGTGCTGGTGAACCAGGCCGGGTTCAACATCTTCAAGGTGACCGACCGCAAGCCCGAGCGCGAATACCAGCTCGAGGACATCCGCGACGAGCTGCCGGAGATCGTTGCCCAGCTCAAGCAGCGGGAGCGCTACGACACCTGGCTCCAGCAGCTCCGGACCAAGGCCAGCATCGAGATCCGGGGCTCCTGAGCGTTGAGGGCGCCCGGAGCGTCTGTTACGTTCGAAGCCGCCTCATGATCACCTTCGAGCAGGTCACCAAGCGCTATGGAGAGCGCCTGGCCCTCGATTCCGTCTCGTGGCACATGGACGAGGGGGAATGCGTCGTCATTCACGGGAGCAACGGCTCCGGGAAGACGTCCATCCTCCGACTCATCACCCACGAAGTGCGACCTTCCTCGGGATCGATCACGGTCGGGACGTTCCGCGGCGGTCGGCTCTCGCGGGCGCAGCGCGCCCTCCTGCGCCGCACGCTGGGAGTCGTCTACGAGGACTTTCGGCTCCTGCCCGACCGCACGGTGTTCGAGAACGTCGCCCTCGCGGTGCGCATCATGGGGCGGGTCACGAACGAGGAAGTCGTGCCGCGGGTGCTCTACGCGCTCCAGGAGGTCGGGCTCCAGCAGAAGCAGACCGCCTTCCCGAGCGAGCTGGCTGCCGGTGAGAAGCAGCGCGCCGCGATCGCGCGGGCGATCGTCAACCGCCCGGCGGTGGTGCTGGCCGACGAGCCGACGGGCGCCCTCGAAAAGCGGACCGCCGCCGACGTGCTCGCCCTCCTGCAGAAGATCCACCGCGAGGGCTCGGCGCTGCTCATCGTCACCACCAACCCGGAAGTGGCCGAAAAGATGAACAGCCGCGTCCTGCGCCTCGACGACGGCCGTCTCATCGGGGACACCGGCCCGAACGGCGCGCCTGCGGAGTCCGCATGATGCAGGGTTTCTTCCTCAAGGAGGCAGTCCGCTCGTTTCGCCACCATCGCGGGCTCGCGACCACGGCGATCATCTCGCTGACCTCGGCGCTCGTGCTCTCCGGCATGTTCCTGCTGGTGGCCCACAACGCCGGGCTCGCGCTGCACACGGTCGGCGACCGCCGCGAGATGGTCGTCTACCTCAACGATTCCGTGAGTCCCGACCAGGTCGAGGCGCTGAGCCGGCAGTTCGAGTCCTCCTACGGCATCGTCAGCTACGTGAGCAAGGACCAGGCATGGACGGAGTTCTCCGAAGAGATCGAGGATCCCGCACTGCTCGAAGCCGTCGAGGGGAACCCGCTGCCGGCCTCGCTCCGCATCAAGCTCAAGCCGGAGTTGCTCACCGCCACCGCGATGGAGGAGGCCGCCAAGCACATCGCCGAGATCCCGGAGGTCGAGGACGTGGTTTACGGCGGCGAGTGGGTGCGCCGCCTCGACGAGCTCACGCGCAATCTCCAGTGGGCCGCCATCGTGGCCGGCGTCCTCATCGGCCTCGCCGTGGTCTTCATGATGTACAACACCATCCGGCTCTCGGTGCTCGCGCGCCGGCTGCAGGTCGAGATCATGAGCCGGCTCGGCGCCACCGACGGCTTCATCGTCACCCCGTTCGTCTTCGAGGCCATCTTCGAGGCCGGGGTGGCCGCGATTGCCGCGCTGGCACTGGTGTTCGGCATTCAGCAGGGGATCTCGGCGCAGGTGGTGCCGGTCGCGTTCCTGCCCTGGACGTGGGCGCTCGGATTCCTCGCCGCCAACTTGATGCTCGCCTGGCTCGCAGCGTCGCTGGCCTTGAACCGCGTGCTGCGGGCGATCGGTGCGTGATGCGTCGCGCGGTCCGTTTCCTGGTGCGCTCGGCGGCGCTGGCGGTGCTCGCCTTCGGCCTGCTCGGCGCGCCGACGGTGCAGGCGGAGCAGTCGGACAGCCTCGAGGCGCAGAAGCGCGCCGAGCTCGATGAGATCCGCCGCAAGGCGGCTGAGAACCGCGAAGCGGCGCGGCAGCTCGCCGGCAAGGAGAAGAGCGCGATGACCCAGCTCCGGCGCACGGAGCGCGACCTGACCGTGACCCGCAAGCGGCTGCGTTCCTACCGCGAGCGCCACAAGTCCCTGGGCCGCCAGCTCGACGTCGCGCGCGCGCAGCTCCAGCACAGCAGCTTCACGCTTCAGCAGCAGCGCGACCGCCTGTCGCGCCGCCTGCGCAACCTCTACAAGTACGGCGGCGCCGAGGAGATCGAGTTCCTGCTCTCGCCGCGCTCCTTCGCCCAGCTGCTCGCGCGCTGGGACTACATGGTGATGGTGGCGGAGCGCGACCGCATGCTGCTCGAGGACGTGCTCGCACAGAAGGATCTCGTGCAGGCCGACCAGCAGCGGCTCGAAAAGAACATCACCCAGATCCAGGTGAACACCAAGCGCGAGACCGCCGCCGACCGCCGGCTCGCGAGCCTCCGCACCGAGCGCGCGCAGACGGTGAAGACCATCCAGACCCAGCGCGAAGCCTACGAGGCGGCCGCCGCCGAGCTCGAGAAGACCGCGCGCGCCACCCAGCGTCTCATCGCGGGCCTCGAGGCGAAGCGCCGCGAGGAGGCGAACCGAGCACGCTCCGAGGGACGCGCGCCCCAGCCCTACACGGGGAACTTCGCCCAGGGCCAGGGCCAGCTCGAATGGCCGCTGCGCGGGCGGCTGGTCGGGCACTTCGGCAACGAGACCCATCCCAAGTGGGGAACCGTGACGACCAACAACGGCATCGACATCGCGGCCGTGATCGGCACCCCGGTGCGGGTGGTCGCACGCGGGCGCGTCGACTACGTGAGCGAGGACTTCGGGACCTACGGCCAGATGGTGATCGTGAATCACGGCGACGGCTACTACACGCTCTACGGCCACCTGTCCTCGTTCTCGGTCTCGGTGGGCCAGGAGGTCGGCGCCGGCCAGGTGATCGCAGCGTCGGGAGACACCGGCTCGCTCAAGGGCGCCGTGCTCCACTTCGAGGTGCGAAAGGGCGGCGCATCGCTCGACCCCGAGGACTGGCTCCAGTAATGCCACCCATCACGCTCCACACGCTGCTCGAGCAGCCGGCCGTCTCGGAGTTCCTCCGTTCGACGGTGGCCCAGGCCCGATTCGGCAACGCCTACCTGTTCGAGGGTCCGCCCGGGGTCGGCAAGGGCTCGGCGGCGATCGCCTTCGCGCGCGCGATCCTGTGCGAGAAGGCCGGCAGCGCGGGCGCTTCCGGCGGCGGCCTGTTCGACGCGCCGGCCGAGCCTGTCGAGGCTTCAAAAGACGATGCCTGCGGCACGTGCGCCACCTGCCTCAAGACCGCGGCCCTCCAGCATCCCGATCTCAGGTTCCTCTTCCCGGTCTCGGGTGAGGAGAAGGAGCTCGACAACACGATCGCCGAGACGGTCGAGCGCTGGCGCGAGGATCCGTTCTTCGTCTTCGAGTACGAGAAGGCCGCCTCGATCCGGATCTCGATGACGCGCGAGCTGCTGCGTGAGCTGGGCTATCGCACGTTCGAGGCCGCACGGCGCGTGGTCGTCCTGCGCGACGCCGACCGCATGCGCGAGGACCAGTACTCGGCGCTCTTGAAGAGGCTCGAGGAGCCCGGTGCCGCGACGGTGTGGGTCCTCACCACCTCGCGTCCCGCGCGATTGCCGGCGACGATCCGTTCGCGGTGCCAGCGCGTGAAGTTCGCGCCGCTCGCCGAGCGCGTGGTCACCGCCTTCCTCGAAGAGCGCGCCGGCACCGGCAACCAGGAGGCGCGCATGCTGGCCGCCCTCGGCGGCGGCTCGCTCGCGCGCGCGCTTTCGCTGCGCGGCATGGAGCCGCTCAAGCTCCGGAACGATGCGCTCGCGCTGCTCGAGCCCGCGTTCCGCGGCGACGCGGCGGGACTCCTGCGTGCCGTGCAGCAGATGAGCCGGTTCGGCAAGGCCGGCCGCGAGACGCTGCGGCGGATGATCGAGTTCCACGAGCTGTGGCTGCGCGACATCCTGCGCGCGCGCCATGGCGCCCCGCGCGAGGCGCTCGTCCATCGCGACCGCGAGGCCGAGATCCGAAAGCAAGCGGTGAGCCTGGACGCCCGGGAAATCCGGCGCCGGCTCGCGCTGCTCGAGGAGGCGCTGCGCTCGATCGAGGGCAACGTCACCCCCGACCTGGCGCTCTTCTCGGCCATGGCCCGCATCGCCGACCCCACGCTGGCGCGGCGCGCGGAGTTCCCGGCGCCCGCCACGCCGCACTGGGACTACTGAGCGCGCTGCGCTAGGCTTCGTGCATGTCGGACATCGTGCAGGTCTCTCTGCGCGGCTCGCGCAAGGAGTTCTTCCTCAACTCCCGGAACCTCTGGCTCACGCTCCGCGACCCGGTGATCGTGCAGACGGAGCACGGCGAATCCATGGGCCGTGTGTTCCTCAAGGGCCCGCTGGTCGAGCTCAAGCGCCCCGGCAACGTGACGCGCGAGGTGATCCGCCGCGCGACCGAGGAGGACCTCGACCAGGACGACCACAACCGCGAGCGCGAGAAGGAAGCTTTCGCCTACTGCCGCGATCGCATCGAGGTCCGCGAGCTCAAGATGGATCTCTCGGAGGCCGAGGTCGCCTTCGGTGGCAACCGCGTCACCTTCTACTTCTCCGCCGAGAGCCGCGTGGACTTCCGCGACCTCGTGAAGGATCTCGCCGCGCGCTTCCACACCCGGATCGAGCTGCGCCAGATCGGCGTCCGCGACCAGGCCAAGCGCCACGACGGCTGCGGTCCGTGTGGTCGCGCGTTCTGCTGCTCGACCTGGCTCAAGGACTTCCATCCGGTGACGCTCAAGATGGCGCGCGAGCAGCAGCTTCCCTTGAACCCCGGGAAGATCTCCGGTGCGTGCGGCCGGCTCATGTGCTGCCTCGCCTACGAGCTCGCGCACTACCGCGACAGCGCGGAGAAGCTGCCGCCGGTGGGCACCGAGATGCGCACCGGCAAGGGCGCCGTGCACGTGACCCGCACCGAGCTCTACGGCGAGGCGGTGTGGGTGCGCGATGACGAGGGCGGCGAGCACCGCATCGCGATGGCCGACCTGCCGCCCGGGCCCTATCACAAGTGCGGCGACTGCTCGTGCGGGGCGAAAAAGAAGAACGGCAACGGCGGGCCGAACGGAGAGACGCATTGAAGGAACGCGTGCGCGTTTCGTCGGGATCGCCGTACGAGAACACCATCGGGTTCTGCCGGGCGGTGCGGGTGGGCCACCGGGTGCTGGTCTCCGGAACCGCGCCGATCGCGGCGGACGGCAGCGTCGCCCCCAACGCGGCCGCCCAGGCACTGCGCTGCTTCGAAATCATCGTCGCCGCGCTCCGGGAGGCCGGGGCCGGGCCCGAGCACGTGGTCCGGACCCGCATGTTCCTCACCGATCCCGAGGACGCCGAGGCCGTCGGGCGCGCCCACGCCGCCTTTTTCCACGCCGCCCGGCCCGCCGCCACCATGGTGGTGGTCGCCGCCCTCCTCGACCCCCGCTGGAAGGTCGAGATCGAGGCCGAAGCCATCGCCGAATAGCCGCCCCGCACGCCTCTGGACGGTCGCGCTATACTCGGTCCCCTTTACCCCTGACCAGGAACCCATCGTGTCCAAGCGCTTCTACATCACCACCGCCATCGACTACGTGAACGGCAGCCCGCACCTCGGGCATGCCTACGAGAAGGTGCTGGCCGACGCCCTTGCCCGCCATCACCGCCAGCGCGGCGATGCGGCCTTCTTCCTGACCGGGACCGACGAGCACGGGCAGAAGATCGCCCACGCGGCCGCGGCCGCCGGCAAGGACCCCCAGGCGTTCGTCGACGAGGTGTCCAAACGCTTCGTCACCGCCTGGCAGCACCTCGGGGTCGGCTACGACCGCTTCATCCGCACCTCGGACAAGCGCCACGTGCTGGCGGTCCAGGAGCTGTTCCGCCGGCTGTGGGAGGCGCGCAGCCCCAAGACCGGCGAGCCGGTCCTGTTCGAGGACGAGTACGAGGGGCTCTACTGCGAAGGCTGCGAGGCCTTCAAGCAGGAGAAGGACCTGGTGGACGGCAAGTGTCCGGAGCATGGCACCGTCCCGCGGAAGATCCGCGAGACCAACTTCTTCTTCCGCCTCTCCGAGTACGACGACGCCCTGCTCAAACACCTCGAAGCCCACCCCGATTTCATCCAGCCCGACTACCGCCGCAACGAAGTGGTGAACGTCATCCGCGAAGGACTGCAGGACGTGAGCGTCACCCGTCCCAATCTGCCGTGGGGCATCGCGCTGCCGGACGAGATCCCGGATGGCGCGGGCCACACCGTCTACGTGTGGGCCGACGCGCTGCTCAACTACCTCTCGGCCATCGGCTGGCCGGAGCGCAAGTACTCGCTGTGGTGGCTCGCCAAGGAGGCCGAGGTCGGCGGACCGGGCGCCACCCGCCAGGACGTCTTCCAGCATCTCGACGGCCACGGCCGGCCGGGTGCGGCGTGGGCGGGCACCTCGCAGAAGCTGTTCACCAACGCATTCCACCTGATCGGCAAGGACATCAGCCGCTTCCACTGCATCCTGTGGCCGGCGCTCCTGCTGGCGGCCGGCGTGCCGCTGCCGCGCCAGGTCTACGTGCACGGCTTCGTGTACCTGCGCGGGCAGCGTCTCTCGAAGAGCCTCGGCAACGTGCTCGACCCGGTGGAGCTGGCCGAGCGCTTCGGCACCGACACGCTGCGCTTCTACCTGCTCGATGCGATCCCGACCGGGCGCGACGGCGAGTTCACGATCGAGCAGTTCGTCGAGCACAGCAACACCCACCTCGCGAACGATCTCGGGAACCTGTCGAGCCGCACCGTCACCATGCTGCACAAGTACTTGAACGGGGTGACGCCCACGGTGTGGACGCCGGAGAAGATCGCCGACGCCGAGGCCCGCGCCGCGCTCGACGCGCTGATTGCGGCGTGTACGAAGGCCCAGACCGAAGTGCCGCGCGGCTTCGACCAGCTCGCGCTCCACGAGGCGCTCGCCGCCGCATGGGAGCCGGTGGTGCGTGCCAACGAGTTCATCGAGCGGATCAAACCGTGGGCGCTGGCCAAGGACGAGACGCGGCGCGACGAGCTCGCGACCGCGCTGTCGGCGCTGCTCGAGACGCTGCGGCTGGTGGCGATCTGGTCGTGGCCGGTGATCCCGCACAAGGCGGCCGAGTTGTGGGAGCAGCTCGCGCTGCCGGGAACCCCGGGCGAGACCCGCGGCGACGCCGCGGCGCCCGCCTTCGGCAGCGTCGATCTCGGCGGCCGCACGCTGCCGCCGGCGCGCATCCTATTCCCGCGGATCGAGCTGGACGCGCACGCCGGCAAACCGTAGGCGATCTGCGTCGCGAGCCCGCCGAGCACGGGATCGCGAGCCTGCCGAGCGGTATCAGAATGTGATCGACACCCACTGCCATCTCTGCGACAAGCGCTTCGATCGCGACCGTGAGGACGTCCTCAGGCGCGCCTTCGAAGTCGGCGTGCGGCATTTCGTCGAGATCGCCTACGCGCCCGAGATCGTCCCACGCGCCATGGCGCTCGCCGCCGAACACGCCAACGTGTTCGTGTGCGTCGGCGTGCATCCGAGCGAGTCGAGCCGTGTTCCGCTCGACTACCGCTCCGAGCTGCGCGAGCACGCCCGTCACGCGCGCGTGGTCGCGATCGGCGAGACCGGCCTCGATTTCTACCGCGACCATGCTAGCCCCAAGGACCAGGAGGCGTGGTTCCGCGCCCAGATCGGCATCGCCGGGGAGCTGGGTCTTCCCGTCGTGATCCACCAGCGGAGCGCGCTCGAGCCGACGCTCGCGATCCTCGAGGAGACGCGGCCCTCAGCGGCCGGCGTCCTCCACTGCTTCGACGACGGTCCCGCCGCGGTCGAGCGGGCGCACGCGCTCGGCTTCAAGCTCGGCATCGGCGGCTGCCTCACCTATGGACACGAGCCACTCGAGCAGGCGGTGCGCGAGGCGCCCGCCGCGATGCTGATGCTCGAAACCGACTCGCCCTACCTCGAGCCCGAGCCGCGCTCGCTCAAGCGCAACGAACCCGCGCTGTTGACCCGCGTGGTGCGCCGGCTGTGCGAGCTTCGCGGGTGGACGCCGGAAGAGGCGGTCCGCATCACGACCGCCAACGCCCGCGAGCTGTTCCGCCTGCCGATTGCCTCGGGCGCCACGACCCATCAGGAGCCTCCCCCGCCGGGCCGATAACGCCTCCATGACGAAGGTCGTGGTGGGGTTGCTGCTGGCCTTGGGGATGGTTGCGATCTGGGCGGCGTGGGCCTGGCTGCTGTCCCGCGACGCCGGCCGGCGCCACCGTAAGCGTCACCGTGCCGCGATTGGCGTCTTCCGCGGCTCGATCGACGCGTTCTTCGCGGGCGAGCTCACCGCACCGCAGCTCCGGAGTGCCGCGCGCGAAGTCTCGGACCTGGTCTTCTGGTCGGCGCTGGAAAGGTACGGAAACGCCCGCCGCGCGGAGCGGCGGGCACTGGGAGAAACCCTCGAGCGGATCGGTCACGTCCGCCGCGAGCGCCGCGCGCTCCGCGAAGGCACGCCCTGGCGCTCCGAGCTGGCGGCGCGGCGCGCCGGGATCTTGGCGGGGCCGCGCAATCGGCGCGCGCTGCACGGCGCCTTGCGCTCCGGCCCGCGGCTCGTCGCCATGGCTGCGGCGCGCGCCCTTGCGAGGCGACGTGACCTGCGCGCGCTGAGGTGGCTGCTCGCCCATGCGGAACACCTGCCGACTCGCAACCCGCGGACGCTGGCCGCGCTGTTCCGCGTCTTCGGGCGGGGAGCCTGCGGGGATCTGGCGAACACCCTGGAGCGAAGCGCGCACGAACCCGCGGTGCTCACGGCGATGCTCAACGTGCTCGGGAGCTGGCGCCACCGGGACGCCGCCGATGTGTGCGCACGGAAGATCGTTTCGGAGAGCATGGAGGTCCGGGTGGCGGCGATCCGCGCCCTCGGCGAGATGGCCTCTACGCGGCACGCCCCCGCCGCGGTCGCACTGCTCGGCGATCCGGCCTGGCCGGTGCGGGCCCAGGCCGCGCGTGCGCTCGGGCGCATGGGTGCCCCCAGCGTGGTGCCGGTCCTCGCGGAATCCACGTGCGACCGTGCCTGGTGGGTGCGCCGTCACGCCGCGTACGCGCTCGGTCAGCTCGGCGAGCCTGGACGGGCGGCGCTCACCGCGATCCGCGACCGCTCCCCGGATCCCTACGCGCGCGAGATGGCCGACGAGGTGCTCCGCGGCGGCTTCCTGCGCCGCACCGGCAGCTGACAGCAACGCAGATCGTCGGCCCAGGATCCGGCACCCCGCGGCGCAAAACGTTTAAACTCGCGCGCATGCCCAGACCGCGTCGCGTCGAGCCCAGCCCGCGCGCTTCGCGCTACGTTCGCGAGCGCGCCGCCCTCGAGGGCAGCGACCTCAACCGGCTGCGCGAGCGCCTCGCAATCCGTGGCCTCGCGCCCCGCAGGCGCTTCGGCCAGAACTTCCTGATACGCGAAGACCTCGCCGACCGCATCGTCGAGCACTGCCACCTGCACGACGACGAGGTGGCGGTCGAGATCGGGCCCGGCGCGGGAGCGATCACCGGCAAGCTGGCGGCACGCGTGCGACGGCTGATCGCGGTGGAGAAGGACGACGGCCTCGTCGAGCTGCTCAAGGAAGAGCTCGGGGACTGGCCGCGCCTGGAGATCGTGCACGGCGACTTCCTGGAGTTCGATCTCGCGGCGGCCGCCGCGGCGAACGGGGTCGCGAAGCTCGCGGTGGTCGGCAACATCCCCTACAACGTGACCACGCCGATCCTGGAGCGGCTGTTCGAGCAGCGGCACTGCGTCCGGGTCGCGGTGCTGCTGGTGCAGAAGGAGTACGGGGATCGCCTGGCGGCGGCCGCCGGGACCCCGGCCTACGGGTCGCTCACGCTGTTCGCGCGCTACCACGCGCTGATGGAGCCGCTCATGACGATCCGCCCCTCGGCGTTCTGGCCGCGCCCTGAGGTGGACTCGATGCTGGTGCGGTTCTTCCTCCGTGAAACACCGCCGGTCGAAGTGCCGAGCGAGGAGCTCCTGTTCCGCATCATCCGCGGCTCGTTCCACATGCGGCGGAAGCAGCTCCTCAACACGCTCGAGGAGACGCTCGCCCTCGGCAAGCCGCGCACGGAGCGCCTGCTCCGCCACGCCGGGATCAACCCCCAGCGCCGCGGCGAGACACTCACGCTCGACGAGTTCGCGAAACTCGCGCGTGCCGCGGCCGCCAGCCTCGCGGCCGCGGAGAACGACCACACCTAGCCGGCCGGCCGCTGTGCGGACCACCAGGCGCGCGCGTCGGCCTGGGTCCAGGGCGCCCCTTCGAGCGACTCCTCGAGGAGGGTCGCGAGCGTGGCGGCGTCGGCCGGGCGCTGGCGGGGATCCTTTGCCAGACACGAGTGGATGATGCGCTCCAGCCCTGCGGGGAGGGGATGCGGCGCGAGTGCCGAGAGGCTCGGCGGTTCGGCTTCCGCATGGAGCCGCATCAGCTCCTCCGCGGAGTCGGCCTCGAACGGCTTCCGACCCGCCAGCAGCCAGAATCCGATGCAGCCCACGGCGTAGAGATCGGTGCGCGCATCGGCCGAGCCGAGCGCCACCTCGGGGGCCATGTAGGAGGGCGTTCCGACCGCGGCGCCGAGGGACCTGGGCGACGGGGAGATCGTGACGCCGGTCGCCATCGCCAGACTCGCGAGTCCGAAATCCAGCACCTTGACGACGTCGCGATCGAGTCCGTACCGGCACACGAACAGGTTCGCCGGCTTGAGGTCGCGATGGACCAGCGGAACCGCATGCGCCTCGGCCAGCGAGTGGCAGACCTGGCGCAGCCAGTTGACCGCGCGCCGCGGCTCGATCGCGCCGTGTTCATAGACGAAGCGCTCGAGGTTCACGCCGTCCAGCAGCTCCATCGCGTAGTACAGGGTGCCGGTGGTGCTCATGCCGAAGTCGAACAGCTCGACGGTGTGAGGCGAGCGCAGGTTCGCGGTGACGCGGGCCTCGATCCAGAACCGCTCCATCACCCGATCGCGCACGCGCATGCCGCCCTTCAGGTGCTCAACGCGGATGAACTTGAGAGCCGCCGGACGGGCCAGCAGCCGATGCCGCGCCTTCCACACCTCGCCCATGCCGCCGCGGCCGAGCGGCTCCAGCAGCTCGTAGCTGCCGAAGGTCCGGGCGGCCGCGACCTGCTGGCCGGTCGCGTGCACGACGCGCGCCGCAATCGCGGCGATGCCGAACGCCACTGCGGCGACCGTGGCCGATCGCCAGTAGTCGGCGGCGTGGACGACGACGTATCCGCGCGCAGCAAGCAGCCACAATCCGGTGGGAAGGGACAGCGCACAGATCAGCGCCGCCGGCAGCGTGCGGGCGGGCGGCGCCGCGAGCAGTACCGGAACGATGATGATCAGCGGGACCGCCCAGGTCAGCGCCGGCACGGTGCCATTGTGGAGATAGGTCCCGATCGGGCCGGTGATCGAGATGGTCGCCGCCAGCACCACCTCGGCGACAAGCGCGACATGAAGCACGGCGCGATCGCTGATCCTGCGAATCAGGGTGGTCATCAGCACCGCGCCGCACAGACCGAGCCCCACGAAATCGTTGATCAGGCTGGTGGAGCGCTCGAGCGATGTCGCGCCCGCGATGCGGAACGGCTGTGACACGAGGAACACGGCGTACACCGCGGCGCCGAGCGCGGCGGCCAGGCGCAGGCGGTGCCGCGAGTGCCGGATCAGGTCCTTCGGGATCTCGAGGCGGGCGGCGACTTCGGGAGCGAGTGGTTCGAGGAGTCGCGCGGGAGTCAGGTGCTGCATGAGCCACTCCGTTTTCACACCCGGGAGCGTCGGGATACGCGCCACGGGGGCCGGCGGTACATCGGCGGGACACATCGATACTGTATGATCCTCGGCGTGAAGTCGATCCGGAGAACCGCTCCGGATCTTCAGTGCCGCCGGCGTTCATTCATGACGAAACCCACCGAGCGAGGCCCGGAATCCCGCGGTCTCGAGGGCCGCCTCCTGCTCGATCGCTTCCAGGTCGAGCGCGCCCTCGGACAGGGCGGAATGGGCGAAGTGCTGCTCGCGCGGGACACGCTCCTCCACCGCCAGGTCGCCCTCAAGCGGCTGAGCGCGGACGGCGAGGAACACGACGCGCGACGCCACGCGATCCTCAAGGAAGCCCGCCGCGCGAGCCAGATCAACGACCCGCACATCGCGGCGATCTACGACGTGCTCGAACTCGACGACGACGTGCTCATCGTCATGGAGTACGTCGAGGGCACGACGCTCCGCGAGCGGATGTCGCAGCCGATCGCGATGGACGAGCTGTGGGACATCGCGACTCAGTGCGCGGAGGCGATGGGCGTGGCCCACGCCCATGGCGTGATCCATCGCGACCTCAAACCCGAGAACCTGATGCTGACGCGAAACGGTGGCATCAAGGTTCTCGACTTCGGGATCGCGCGGCGCTCCGGAGCGGCACACGTCGGGTCCACCACCACGACCGATTCACGCGGACCCAGCGTCGAGGGAACCCCGCAGTACATGGCGCCCGAAGTCCACCTCGCGGGTGCGATCGACGAGCGCGCCGACATCTTCTCGCTGGGAGTGGTGTTCTACGAGATGCTCACCGGCCGGAATCCGTTCGCCGGCCCGACCTACGTCTCGATCGTGTTCCGCATCGCCAATACGGTGCCGCCGCCGGTGAGCGAGTCGAATCCCGCCGCCGGCCCGGAGTTCTCTCGCCTGGTCGAGCGGATGCTGGCGAAGGACCCCGCGGAGCGGATTCCCTCGGCCCCGGAGCTGCTCCGTGAGATCCGCGAGGCCCGGCGCGGCGTGATGGCCCCCGCGGTGCCGCGGCGCGACACGCCGCGGGCCTCCCCCCGCTGGCTGAGACCCGCGCTGCTGCTCGGCGCGATCGCGGTCGTGGTGATCGCACTGGTCATCTGGAGAACCGCGGGACCGGCATTGCCGCGCGATCTGAACCTCGCGCTGCTCGCGCCGGTGACCCCGCGGGCGAGCGAGGACTTCGCGAGCTTCGCCCTCGGGCTTTCGGATGTGCTGCACGCCCGGCTCCATCAGCACACGCGGGCGCCCGGGTTCCAGATGGCGTCCTTCGTCGACGCCCTGACCGAGAAGGTCGACACCGCCCCGAAGGCGCGACAGATCCTGGGCGCCACCGTCGTTCTGATTCCCACGCTGGAGCAGGACACCGATGTCCTGCGCTGCCGGCTGACGCTCAAGGAGACCGGGCGGGACCGCGTGATCGCCGAACGCAGCATCGAGACACCCGTGACCGAGCCCTTTGGGTTCTACGACCGCATCTATCGGGAGGCTGCGCGACTGCTCCATCTCGACGAGGACCGCCGCGACAGCCGCACACTGCTCGGCATCACCGGGGCCGGCACGCTGCGCTTCTATCTCGAAGGCCTCGGCCGGCTCCGCACCGCCGAGTCCGCGGCCGACGCTGCGCGCGCGGTCGCCACCTTCGAGGACGCGTGCCGGACCGAGCCCGATGCCGCTCCCCCGCGGGCCGCTCTCGCGTCGGCCGAGTTCCGCGCGTACCGGCTCGGCGCCGACCCCGACGGACTCGCGAAGGGCGAGGCGGTGGCACGCGAGGCGGTGGCACGGGACGACCGGCGCGCCGACGTCCACATGGCGCTCGGCGAGATGCTGGCAGCGAAAAAGGACTGGCCCGGGTCCCTGGTCGAGTTCCAGCGGGTCGTTGCCCTCGATTCCACTCGCGACGATGCGATGCTTCGGGTCGCGCGCACCTACGCGCGCCTCGACCAGGCCGATCGCGAGATCGAGACCTACCGCACCGCGATCCGCGTGCGGCCCCACGCCTGGCAGCCGTACTGGTGGCTCGCCGCCGCGCTCTACCGGAAGGGCGACCTCGAAGAAGCGATGTCGGCCTATCGCGAGATGATCCGTCGCGCTCCGTACTTCAACGAAGGCTATTCCGGCCTCGGGGCGCTGCAGGTGCTGCGCGGGGAGTACCGGCCCGGGATCGAGACCCTGAAGCAGGCGGTCGCGCTTCGTCCGACGAAGGCCGCCTACGAAAACCTCGGAACCGCGTACTTCAATACGGAACGGGGAGCGGAGGCGATCGAGGCGTACAACCAGTCGTTCCAGTTCGGAAAGGCCGACTACCAATCCTGGCTCAATCTCGGCGATGCCTACTACTGGCTCGGCTCGGACCGTCAGAAGCGTTCAGCCCAGGAGGCCTACGCCCAATGCATCCAGCTCGGTCGCGAGGAGATGGCGTCGCGCCGCCAGCTGGGGCAGCCGGCCAACGTGATGATCCCGGCCACGCTCTCCACCGTGTTTCCCAAGATCGGGCAGCTGGACAGTGCCCGCGTCTATCTCGCGACGGCGCTCGCCGCGGACAGCGCCAACCCGCTCGTGCGCTTCAGCGCGGCGCTCGCCTGGTGGCAGCTCGACGAGCGCGACCGCGCGTTGCGATCGCTCCGCCAGGCGGTGGACGGCGGCTACCCCGCCGCATGGCTGCGCGATTCCCCGATGTTCCACGAATGGCGCCCGGTCGCCGAATTCCAGGCGATGGTCGGGAAGCAAGACCCGGCGCCGTGATCCAGGCCGCTTCCCGGAATCGAGGAGGTTCATCATGGCAGTGCTGAAGACCACGTCTCACACGATCTCGGTCACCGTCGAGGACGGCGCGATTCGCGTCGAGCCCGACACGCTCGTGATGTCGTCCCAGGACGAGGTTCAATGGGCCGGCACCAGCGCGCGCGGGTTCACGATCGAGTTCGAGGGTCGGAGTCCCTTCGCCGAGCGCGCGCTGTCGCATGCGCTGGCTCAGGGGAAGCGCCGCCCGGCGTCGACCGGGCGGTTCAAGTACACGGTGATCTCGGCGGCGAATCCGCAGCTCAAGCTCGATCCGGTGATCATCGTGGAGGATCCGCCGACGCCGCACCCGTGAGATCCGTGACATGACAAAGCGCCGGTCGCCCTCGCAGGCGGCCGGCGCATTTTCTACACCGTTCCCGTCGCTCCCACGGGCTCGACGAACTTGTAGCCGACCTTGTGCACCGCGACGATGAACGGCTTCTCGAAGCCGTCGCCGAGCTTGGAGCGCAGGTTCGACACGTGGGTGTCGACCGTGCGGGTCGTGACGCCGAGTTCCTCGTCCACGCCCCAGATCTCCTCGAGCAGCTCCTCGCGTGACACGGTGCGGCCACGATGCTCGACCAGGTACTTGAGCAGCTCGAATTCCTTGTAAGAAAGGGCAATCTGCTGCCCGTTCTTGACCACTTCGCGCGGCTCGAACCGGATCTCGACGTCGCCGAACTTGTACACCGTCGGCCCCGGGGCCGGCGCACCGGATGACCCCCGCTGGAGCAGCCGCTTCACGCGCGCCAGCAGCTCCTTCAGGCCGAACGGCTTGGTCACGTAGTCGTCCGCGCCGAGATCGAAGCCCTTGAGCACGTCGGCCTCGAAGTTGCGCGCGGTGAGAACCAGCACGGGAATGTCGCGATGGCGCTGTCGCAGCTCCTTCAGCACCGTGAACCCGTCCTTCTCGGGAAGCATGATGTCCAGCAGGACCAGATCGGGCTTTTGTTTGAGCGCCAGCTTCAGGCCTTCGGTGCCCGTCTTGGCGGTGAGCACCTCGTAGCCCTCGAAGCGGAAATTATGAGCCAGGCTTTCCAGCAGATCTTCTTCGTCTTCAACGACCAGTACGCGCTTCATGAGCACCCCCTCCGTTAGGATGCGGTCTTCTGCCGGTCTTCACTCCTGGCAGAAACCATACCCCCGCTAGCCGGTAGGACCAGAGTGAACGTACTTCCCTCCCCGGGCTCGCTGCGGACCTCGATTCGTCCATTGTGCGCCCGCATGATCTGTGCCACCAAGGACAGTCCGAGCCCGGCTCCTTTCACGTCGTGCACCAAACCCGTCTCAAGGCGCACGAATTTCTCGAAAATCCGTTCCTGATCCTCACCGGCGATCCCGATCCCACGGTCGGTCACACTGACCCAGACGTGCTGATCCCGGACCCCGGCCGCCACCGTGATGTGCTTGCGCTCTCGTGAATACTTGACCGCGTTGTCGAGCAAATTGAGTACGCAATGGGAGAGCGCCGTCGCGTCCCCGTCCACCGCCGGCAGCTCGGCGGGCAGGACCTCCTCGACCGTGAACCCGAGGTGATCGAGCCGCGGCCGGAAGCTCTCGAGCGTGTCCCTGACCACCTGCAGCAGGTCCACGGGCTCGAACTTGAACACGCGCTGCCCGGCTTCGAGCCGCGCGAAATCGAGGATGTTGTCCACCAGCCCGCTGAGCCGGATGGTCTCGCGGCCGATCGCTCGGATGAACCGCTCCGCCTCCTGTGGCGTGCGGTAGCGGCCGAGCTCGAGCGTCTCGACGGCGAGCCGGATCAGCGCGATCGGGGTCTTGAGCTCGTGCGTGACGTTCGAGACGAAGCTGGCCTTCAGCTGGGCCAGCTCGAGCTGCCGCACCGTGTAGCGCACGCCGAACGCGGCCGCCGCGATCATCACGAGCGCGAGCAGCCCGATGAACGTGAGCTGGAGCGCGACGAAGCGGCCGGTCCAGATGACGGTCGAGCTGCCGGTCGGCGACACCCGCACGCGGAATCCCTCGAAAGGACCCTCGAGCTCCGTGCTGCGCGCGATCGCGCGCGGCGCCGGCTCGCGAACCCGCGCGATCTCGCCGGCGGCGGTGGAGAAGACCTGGATGCTCACCCGGCGCGTCGTCTCGATGCCCCCGTACATGCGCGGATTGCTCGGCAGCCGGTCCTGGACGACCGCATCGAGATGGCTCGCGAGGAAGACGCCGGGATCGAGCCACCAGCCGCCGGCGCCGATCACCTGGTCCACTTCGTCGCGCAGCAGGAGTCCCGCGAAGGACTCCCCCTGGTGGAGGCCGCTGCCGGGCGCGAACAGCATCGGCTGCGATTCGACCATCAGCAGCGAGTACCCGTTCAGCTCCTCGATCGAAACGAAGTGCCCGCCCTCGAATTCGTCGGACTGGCGCTCGAGCTCCTCGAGCAGCCGTTCCCGCGGCGCGCCGCTCCGCGCCAGGCTCTCGACGGTGCCGATGCCGACCCGCAGGTGCGCCATCAGCTCCTGCTCGAAGGCCTCCGCGACCTGCTGGGAGAGATAGGTCGTGTAGCGGGCGCCCTCGTTCTCGACCGCGCGCACGATGCGGAACGTGAGGAAGGTGGCCAGCGCCGCGAGACCCAGAGCGGGCAGGGCGAGGCCCAGCGCGAGGAGGAACAGCCGCCGATTGATGGAGCGTGAAACGGCCATGGACGCAAAAGCCTAAACGGAGAGGGCCGGTCCCGTCATCCGGAACCGGCCCCCGTGAGCGGACGTCGCGATCAGCTCTTCACTCGCGCGGCGGTGTTCGTGGGAAGGCCAGCCATCGTATAGATCTTGCCCACGACGGCAGGGTCGTTCGAGGTGACGAGTGTCAGGCACCCGCCCTCGATGTTCACCACCTCACGCTCGAGCTTGCCGCTGGCTGCGGCGCCCCTGAGAGACTTGCACTCCGGACACAGCTTGCCGCCGTTGGCGGTCGAGACCGCCGCCACCCGCTCGGTGTGACGGGCAATCGAGGCCTGGACCGTGCGCACGTTCTTCGCGCCGGTGGCGGTGTACACGTACATCACGCCGTTCTTGAGCGGCACGACCTGCATGGTGGCCTGCGCGGCCTTGAGCTCACCCTCGCACATCACGAGGTCGCTGCAGTTGTCGCAGTCGGCGTGGGCCGAGGCGGAATGGCCGGTCGACTTGTGGGCGCTGCAGCTCGGACCGCCGGTCAGCACCGCGTCGACCGAGGAATTCGCGGCGGGAGCCGTGCCCTTGGCGCTCTTGGTGCTCGCCGCTCCGCTCATGCAGCACCCATCAGCGCTGCCCTTGGCGGAGGCCGCGCTGGCGCTCGTGGTCTTGCCGGGGACGCATTCGCCGGCTGCCATCTTCGACGCGCACTCGGCCGCGCTCATCTTGCTGGCGCAGGCCGCCGGGGCGCCCGCCATCGCCACCGTGGGCATCAGGCAGTGGTCCATCGACGCCGATGCCGCCGTGCTCTTGCTGGAAGCGACGGCGGCATTGGTGGAGCTGGACTTTGTGGACGCGGCACTCGCCGAGTTCTTGTTCTTTTCACACGCGCTTGCAGCGCTAAACGTACATCCGGTTGCAACCGCGGCAACAACGAGCGTCGACAGTAGCCGATGCGTCACGAAGCACCTCCCAGGAGAGATCGGGTTCCCCGCATGATGGTTGGGGACCTGCATGGGGAAACATATCGGCCGAAAGCCGAGTGAGCCTGTCACCCGACCCTCAAGTGCTTGTTAGTGAAGTGCAAAAAGCCCCCCAGCGCGGGGCACGGGGGCGGCCGGGAGACAGCCTTCTGTCATGAAGCTGGCCGTTCCGTCCCGGGGAAGCCGGTCCGCCCGTTGACGGCCCGCGGGCGGCTCCCTAAGTTGCGGCAACTCCATGCCCCGGCGTGCCTCCCGTTCCCGGTCTTCCGCGCGCACGGCTGCCCTCATAGCCGGGATCGCGCTGGCCCTGTTTCTGCTGGGCGAGGCCTGGCTCGTTGCCCGCACCGACTCCGGCGCGCTCTCGTTCGCGCGCTGGACGGGCCTCGGCGACCGGGCCCGCATCACCCGCGTCGTCGGCCGTCACCTCCGCGCCGGGCTGGAGGGCGCCGGAGTCTCCGCCGACAGCATTCGGGATGCGACCACCGGGGGAAGCGCGGCGCGGGTCCGCTGGCGGGCTGGAGTCGCCCCCGACGCCTCGCTGCTCCAGGCCAACTACACCATCCATCGCGCGCTCGAAGCACGCGGCATCGAGGTGCTCGCCGGGCGCGAGCACGCCGGCCGGCACGGCGAGTCGATGCTCACGCTGGTGGTCGGCGTCCACGGGCGGGCGACCCACGAGCTGACGCTCGCGCGGCCGGCGCGCATGAACGATCGCGACGAGCCCACGACGGCACGGCTCGCGATCGTGCTCTATGGATTTGCGGCCGATCCCGAACTGGCGCGCCATACGCTCGCGGTCCCGCTGCCGTTCGCGGTCGCGATCCCCCCCGGTCTCCCGGAGAGCAGCGCTCTCTTCAAGACCGCGCGCGGATCGCGGCGCGAGATCGTGCTCCACCTGCCGCTCGAGCCCATCAACTATCCGCAGGTGAATCCGGGGCCCGGCGCGATTCTCGTCACCATGAAGCCGAGCCAGATCTCGGGTCTCACGCGCCGCTACATCGACCAGGCGCGCGACGTCGCGGCGGTCGCCAACCTGATGGGCTCGCTCGCGACCCAGGACGCCACCGTGATGGGCGCGGTCTACCGCGAGCTGCGGCGACAGCGGCTGCCCTTTCTGCACGTGTCGCCGGCGGCGGGCTCGGTGTGCAAGTCGCTCGCCGCGGAGCTGGGCGTCGACTACGACGAGCCGGACGCCGTGGTGGATGCGGAGGCACGCCAGAAGGACGAGCGGCAGCTCGATGCGCGCTGGAAACAGATCCTCGACGAAACCCGCCTCACCGGGCACCGTATCGTCCTGGTGCGCGCCACCCCGCTCGCGCTCGACTGGCTCCCCCGGGCGCTCGATCCCAAGCGCCTGCGGGGCGTGAGGCTGGTTCCGCTGTCTTCCATCCTGAGGCGCCCGCCCGTGATGTAGGATGCGCACCCATGCGGCTCGGACCCGATGTCCTCGTCCGTCTCCCGCTCGCTGTCGCTCACGAATGGCTGCTGCCGGACGGCCTCGGCGGTTGGTCGAGCGGTAACGCGGCCGGCATCGTCGCGCGCCGCCATCACGGCAGTCTCCTCTCGCTCGACCCGGCGCGGCCCGGCCTCGTGGGTCTCGACGAGCGCGTCGTCACCGCCGGCGGAACGTTCGAGCTGTTCTCGCGTCCCGAGCGCACTCCGAATCCGTCGCGCCGCGGCGCGGGCCACCAGTGGCTCGTTCAGTTCGAGATGGATCCCTGGCCCTGCTGGCGCTGGCGCGTCGGCGGCCACCTCCTCGAGAAGAAGATCCGCACGGTGTACGAGCACGCCGCGGTCGCGGTGACGTGGAGTCTCCTCGAGGGCCCGCCGCTCGTGCTCACCGCGAGCCCGGCGATCGTGCCGCCCGACACGGCCGGCGGCGACGCGCCGATCGTCCAGGCCATGGCCGGCCGCGTGCGGCTCGAGTTCGGCTCGGCGGGATCGCTCACCTTGTGGCACAACGGCGCGTTCCTGCCGGCGCGTGCGTCGCGGGATCACGACGACGACTCCGAGAGCCTGCGCGCGATCGTCCCCGGATACTTCGAGGCGGCACTCGACGCCGGTCAGTCCTTCCACGTCGTGGCCTCCACCGAGCCGCAGCTCTTCCGGGCGCTCGCGACGGAAGATCGCCTCGGGAGCGAGCCGCCGCGCTCGCTCGCCGACTGCGTGACCGCGATCGAGGCCGACGACCGCGAGCGCCGCGTGGAGTGGTCGGCTGCCGCGCTCGAGGGCGCGCGTCTCACGGCGCGCGACGCCGCCGCGGCGCGGGGTCTCTCCGCCGCCGAAGGCGACGAGCGCTGGCGGAGCCGCGTGCTCGGTCTCGTGCGCGTGCTGGAGTCCGGGCTCGCGCGGCGCGACCGCCGTCGCATCCTGATCGGCGGCATGCCGGGCGAGGAGCGCGGTGTCGAAGCGGTGCGCGCGGTCGCGGGGCTGATCGCGATCCGCAGCTTCGACGAGGCGCTGGCCATTCTCCTCGGGTTCCTCGAGTTCGCGAACGAGGGACTGATTCCCGAGGGCTTCGCGCCGGACGGCACGCCGCGCTACGGCGATCCCGAGCCGACGCTGTGGCTCGCGATCCTGGCCGAACGCTGGGCGCGGCGCAGCGAGCGCTACGACGTGGTGCGCGAGACGCTCTACCCGGCGCTCGAGGAGCAGCTCCGTTTCTTCCGCTCGGGCCGCACCGGCATCCATCTCGCCGACGACGGCCTGCTCGTCACCGGCGAGGGCGACGCGGCGGTCAAGCCGGCCGCGCTGAACGCGCTCTGGTACTACGCGGACATCGCGATGTCGCAGCTCGCGCGACACGCCGGACGCCGCGAGAGCGCCGCGTTCCACCTCGCGTGGGCGCGCGAGCAGCAGCGTCGCTTCGACGAGCGTTTCTGGGACGAGTCTTCGGGATGCCTGTTCGAAGCGATCCGCGGAGACGATCCGGTGCGCGGCCTCGAGCCCGCGCAGCTGTGGGCGGCGGCACTGTCGCCGCCGCTGCTGCCCGAGCTGCTCGCGCAGGCGCTGGTCGCCACGATCGCGCGCGAGCTCGTGACCCCGCTCGGGCTGCGCCCACGGCCCGGCGCCGGAACCGTGGAGCCCGGGTGGCTCGGCCCGTTCGTCTCGGCGGAGCTGCGCGCGCGCGGCCACGATGCCGTGGTGACGAGCGAGGTGCGCGCGCGGCTCGAGCCGCTGTTCTCGAGTCTGGAAGCCGGCGGCTTCACCATGCTCCCGGACCACGTGGCGCTCACTGAAGGCGGCTCCGAGGAGCCCCTGCTGGCCCCGGTCAACGGGGCCCACCTGGTCTCGCCGCTCGCCGCCGCGGAGCTGCTGCGGGCCTGGATCGAGCAGCTTGCCCCTGAATCGGCGGAAATCGCCACCCTCAGGGAGTAAGGGCCTTGGAATAGAAGGAACCCCGCGGCGTACCGGAGGCATCATGCCTGCGCCGCTGCCATCAGATCCTTCGCCGGCCGCTCCGGTCCGACCCGACCCGCGTCTCTACCAGATCGCGGTGCTCGCGGGGCTCCTCGCCTACGGCGTCACCCGGCTCGAGTTCGAGATCGGAATCGCCCAGGCCCTCGTGACACTCGCGACGGCGCTCGGCACGCAGTACGTGTGCACCCGGCTCTGGCGGCTGCCCGCCTTCGATCCGAAGAGCGCGCTCATCTCGGGCCTCTCGCTCTGCCTGCTGCTCCGCACCAACCATCTCGCGCTCGCCGCGCTGGCGGCGGTGATCTCGATCGCGGGCAAGTTCGTGCTTCGATTCCGCGGCAAGCACCTGTTCAACCCGACCAACCTCGGCGTGGTCGCCGTCATCCTGTTCACCGGCGAAGCCTGGGTGTCGCCCGGCCAGTGGGGCAACGTCGCGTTCTTCGCGTTCCTCATGGCGTGTTTCGGCGGGCTCGTGGTGAACCGCGCGGCGCGGAGCGACGTGACCTGGGCGTTCATGGCCTCGTGGCTCGCGGTGCTGTTCGGGCGGGCGCTGTGGCTCGGACAACCGCTGACCGTGCCGCTCCATCAGCTCCAGAACGGCGCGTTCCTGCTCTTCACCTTCTTCATGATCTCGGACCCGAAAACCACGCCGGACTCGCGCGCCGGACGGATCCTGTTCGCGATGCTGGTCGCCGCCGGCGCCGGCTTCGTGCAGTTCGTGCTGTTCCGCACCAACGGGCTCCTGTGGTCGCTCGCCACCCTCTCGATGCTGGTGCCGCTGATCGACCGGCTGCTGCCCGGAAAACGCTATGAATGGCGCACGGCGGGACGTCCGGCGGCGGCGTCCGTGCCGCAGCAGCCCGCGCGCCCTCCGGTCACCGCCTTCGCACGCAGCATGACGTAGCGGCGCGGTTCAGTAGTATCCGCGCATGAAGGACCCGAGACGCCCCGGTGATCCGCGCCGGGGCGCAGCCGCGCCTGCGGTCATCGTTCCGGCCATCCCGCTGGGCCATCCCGCCTTTCTCGTGACGGCACTGGTGGTGGCGGGAGCGATCGCGTTCTCGGTGACCACGCTCGCCACGTCGACCGATCTCTGGCAGCACCTCACGGTCGGCCGCGCGATGTGGACGCGGCATTTCATTCCGCTGGTCCATCTCTGGAGCTACCCGACGTACGGCCTCCCCGAGGTGCTGCCGGCATGGGGATTCCGCGCGCTGCTCTGGCCGTTCTACGCCGCCGGCGGCGACCTCGGACTCCAGGCGTGGCGCTGGCTCACCACGCTCGGCGCCTTCGGGATCGCGTGGCTCACGGCGCGCGGGATGGGGGCCCGCGGGCTCGCGGCGCTGTTCGTGATCGCGTTCGCGGCGCTCGTCTATCGCGGTCGCTCCGAGGTGCGGCCCGAGACGCTGGTCGCCGTGCTGCTCGCGCTCGAGGTGGCGGCGCTCGAGCGGCGGCGCGCCCGGGGTGGCGCCGGGCTCGCCCTGATCGCGATCGCCTGGGTGTGGGCCAACGTCCACATCTCCTACTTCATCGGGCTCGCGCTGATCGCGGTGCACGTGGCCGGGGAATGGAGGGCGCGCCCGCCGCGCGGGCCGGAATCACCGCCGACCGCGAACGCGCTCGCGCGCCTCGACCGCGCGCCGCTGCCGGTGATCGGTCTCGCAGCGCTCGCCATTTCGTTCCTCAATCCGTTCGGCTGGCGGGCGCTGTGGCAGCCCTTCGAGTACTTCTTCGTGTGGCGGAACGAGCCGGTCTACCGGCTCATCCCCGAGCTGTGGTCGTTCTCCGAGAGCTGGCGCCATCACCTTCGCAGCGGACTGCCCGTGCTGATGGCGGGCTGGGTGCTGGTCGTGCTGTGGCGCCCGCGCGGACGCCGCTTCGATCCGGTCGAGGCGCTCAGCTGCCTGCTGTTCGTCGGGCTCACCCTGCTGAACCGTCGCTTCTACGGATTCCTGGCCGTGGCGTGCGTGCCCTATGTCGCGCGCGATCTCGCCGCGTGGCTCGGCGCCGTGCGCCTGCCGGAAGCGCTGGCGCGCCCGGCGACACGCGCGGCCCTGGTGTCGGCACTCGCGGTGGCGGTGGCGCTCCCCGAGTGGCTCGGCTCGCCGCTCCACTTCGGGATCGGCTGGGAGCCCCAGCACCATCCGATTCCGGCGTGCGACTTCATGGCCCGGCACGATCTGCGCGGCCGGCTCTTCAATCCCAACTACTACGGCGGCCTTCTGCTGTGGCGCTTCTGGCCGGACACCACGCGACTGCCGTTCATGGACGTGCATCAGAGCGGCACCCGTACCGAGCGCGATCTCTACGCCTACGCCTCGGTGCGCCACGAGGCGTGGGACACGCTGGTCGCGCGCTACGACTTCGACCTCGTCATGGTCGACGGTCACGAGGAGTGGATCGCCGGCGACCATCTCCTCGAATACGTGGATGCCGATCCGCGCTTTGCGCTCGTGTTCCGCGACGACGCGGCCGCGCTCTACCTGAGGCGCGACGGGCGCGACTGGCCCCAAGTCGACTCGCTGGGCTTCCGGGTGATGCCGGCGAGCACCGCGGCGTTCGCGGCGCTCTGGCCACGGCTCTCCGCGGATTCCGTTCTGCGGGCGCGACTGCGCGCGGAGCTCGAGCAGTGCGCGGCCTCCTCGCCGCTCGACGCGCACGCGCACTCGCACCTCGCCAACCTGGCGTTCCTCGAGCGCGACCCGGCGCGCGCGCGTTCGCACCTCCTCGCGGCACTCGGGGCGGATCCGCGCTTCCCCACCGTGCACCGCCGCCTCGGCTACCTGCTGATGAGCGGAGGTCGCTGGCGCGCGGCGATCGCCGAGTTCGAGCAGGAGTGCGCGCTCAACCCGAACCGGCTCGACGAGTATCAGCTCATGGGCGAGGCGTGGGAGAAGCTCGGCGACCCGAAGCGCGCCGCGAGTGCCTGGCGCCGGGAGCTGGGGATCCATCCCGGAAACGCCGCAGCGAGGATCGCGCTCGAGCGACTCGAGAGTCGCTAGAACGCTAGCGGGTGCCGGTGTCGGGGTTGGCGGCCGACGGTGGGCCCTTGGCGCCCGTGTCCTTCGGGGCCTTGCCGAAAAGGCCCTTGAACAGGTTCTTCACGCTCTTCTTGAGACTGTCGCCGGCGCTCTTCGAAAACTGCAGACGACCGGCGCTGTCCCTGGTGGCCTGCTTCAAGGCGTCCTCAAGCTGACGTCCGATCTTGTCGCGCTGCTCGGTGAGCGCTTCCGACGCGCGGCCGGAGAGCCGCGCCTGCATGGCCTTCGTATCCAGGGAAACGCGCGGCTTCTTCGCGGTGCCGCTCACCCGGAGGTCCACGAGGATCCGCCCCTGCTCGTCGGCCAGCGCCCCGGCAGCGAGGGCCGCGGTCGCGCCGAGCTGCTTCACGATCTCGGGCGGCAGCGTGGTGCTCACGGCGTAGTCGAGCCCGCCGTCGAAGCCGATCGCGCCCGACGCTTTCCAATCGCCGCTCGGGCCGTGCAGCACCACGCCGTCGGTCACGACGCGTCCCTGCTGGACACGGAACGGCAGCGTGCCGTCCTTGATGTCGAGCTGCTTCAGCTTCGGCACCTTGACGAGCGCCGCGATCTCTTCGAGTGCCGGCGTCGGGCCGATCTGCCCTTCGGCGATGGCCGCCTGCCCGATCGCGGTGAGCGTGCGCTTGAGGTCGTCGGGGGTCGTGCCGGCGCCGGAAAGATCGAGCGAGGTGCTGAGCGATCCCTGGAGGAGCCCCTTCGCCGGGGTGAACGCGGACAGGATGCGATCCGCCTCCATGCTCATGATCCGCGCCTGGACCGTATACGCCGGTTTCTGCGGATCGCTCGTGTCGAAGCGGGCCGAGCCGGTGCTGGCGCCGCCGTACGCGTTGAGCGAGAACGACGGGATGGTGACGACATTGGGCGCGAGCTGGACCTCGGCCTTCACGTTCGTCGCCTCGAGCTTCTTCTGCTTGAAGCGCGCGATGTCGACCCGGCCGCCGCCTTTCATGTTGGGCGTGACGGTCGAGCCCGGCGTGGCCGGCAGCAGCTCGTCGAGGTCGAGCGACGGCGACTTGAGGGTGAAGTGGACGTCGGAGGGCGCCACCGAGCCGGGCTTGGCGGTCATCGCCATAGGGCGCGTGGCCGTGGCGTCGAGCGTGAACGACGACGTCCCGGCGCGCGCGGTGAGGTTGGAGACCGTGGCCTTCTGCTCCGAGAACGTGATCGTGCCGTCCATCCGCTCCACTTTCTTCGGGAGCTGGGGTGATTCCGCGGTCACGCCACTCAGCTGGACGCGGCCCTGGAGCGCCATCGCCCCGGGATCGACGACCGGGCCCGAGCCGCTGAGGGTCACGGCGGCGCGGCCGCCGAGCTTCATGTCCCTGGGAGCGACCAGCGGACCGACCGCGGCGAGATCGAAGTTGCCGTTCACGGTGAAGCGCGCGCGCGGATCGGCGAACCGCTCCACCTCGAGGCTCGCGGTCACCGGTTGGCCGGCGGCGCGGCCGGTGATCTTCGGAATGCGGATCGCGTCCTCTTCGAAGGTCGCCGTGAGGTTCACGTCCTCGACCCCGGCGGGCGCCGACGCGTAGCGGAACGTGGCGTTCGAGAGGTTCATCGTGCCGAGCACCTTGACTGCGGTGAGCAGCGCGGTGGGCGGACCACCGGCCGGCGCCGCCGCCGGCGTGCCCCGGATGCGGAGATCGAGGTCGAGCATTCCCGAGCCGCCGATCCCGGCCAGCGCTTTCGCGTCGGCGTGCGAGACGAAGGACAGGATCTCGGCGAGATCCACGCGGCTCGCGCGGGCCCGGAGATCGAGGCGCGGCTTGGCGCCCACGCGGTCCACGATTCCGGAGAGCCCGAGCTCGGTGCGCCCGAACCGGAGCGCCAGCTTCTCGAGCGCGAGGCGCGCGGTGGGGGCGTCGTAGGTGCCGTCGTGCTGGATCTCCCAGTCGAGGCGGGCGAGCGAGGTGTCGAGGTCGGCGCGACGCGCGGCGGAGAGCGGGCCGAACGCGAGGTTCGTGATGTGCGTCTCACCCTGGGTGTCGATTCGCTTCCCACCCTCGCGCGCGCCGAGCGAGGTGCGGGTGCCGAGACCGAACCCGATCCGTTTCGCGGCCTTGAAATCGTCCACCAGCACCTGGCCGTCCTGGATCCGGAAGTCCTGGATCGCGAGATCCATCGCGCCGCCGGCGGCGCGCGAAGGCTTGGGGCTGGCCGCCTCGCCGGCCTGCACCTTCATCAGGTGATCGAAGTTGGTGGTGCCGTCCGCGTAGAGCGCGAGGTGAAGCGCGGGACGGTCGAGCACGAGGCGGGTCACCACCACCCGGCGCATGAGCAGGGGGAACGGGGACACGTCGAGATGGATCGCGGAGACTTCGATCGAGCGCCCGGCGGCGAGACCCTGCGGCTCACCCACGGCGACGCCGCGCACCGTGAGCCGCACCGGCGGCCAGAGCCCGAGGCGCACCTCGTCGAACACGACCTCACGCGCCACCGAGCGCGAGATCGCGTCGCTCATCAGCCCCTTGAGCCGGGACGGCGGGAACATCAGCGTGAGCGCGATCCCCGCGATCACGACCACTCCCACGACCGCGTAGAGCGCGATCATGAGCGGGTGGCGGAGCGGGGATCGTGGTCGGGTGGCCATTCGCCTGCATTCTGCCACAGAGTCTCGCCATCGTTGGTTCAGCTGGGATCAACTCGTGCGGACCGCGGAGGCTCGCCAAGCACGGCGGGATCACGTGCAGAGCCGCGCGGCCTCGGCTAGGATTCGCGGGCGATGAAGCCTTCTCCGTTACGGGACGCCCTGCTCGAGCACCGCCTGCTCGCGGTGATCCGCGCGCCCTCGGCCGATGCCGCGCTCGGCGCCGCGCTCGCGGTCGCGGCCGGCGGCCTGCCGATTCTCGAGGTCACGTTCACCGTGCCCGACGCGACGCGCGTCATGCGCGCGCTCAAGGATCGGAGCGACGTGCTGCTCGGGGCCGGCACCGTGCTCACCGTGGCCGAGGCGCGCGCCGCGATCGAGGCGGGGGCGCGCTACCTGGTGGCGCCGAACCTGAACCCCGAGGTCGGGCGTGTGGCCCGTGAGGCGGGCGTCGCATGGGTGCCGGGCGCCTTCACCACCGGCGAGATCCTGGCCGCACACGACGCCGGCGCCGATCTCATCAAGGTGTATCCGGTCGGGCTCGTGGGGCCGAAGTACGTGGAGGTGATCCGCGACCCGCTGCCCGCGATCCCGATGATGGCCTCGGGCGGGACCAATCTCGAGAACGTCGTGCCCTTCCTGCGCGCCGGGTGCGTCGCCTGCGGGCTCGGCGGAGCGCTTGCCGATCCGCGTCTCGCCGCGGCCGGCGACCATGCGGAGATCACGCGCCGCGCGCGGGAGTTCGTCTCGCGGGTGCGTGAAGAGCGGCCGGCCGTTCCGGCCCGGGCGTGATCCGCACCCCACGCGCCGCTTCTCTCACCGCGATCGGTGCGCTGGTCGTGGCCCTCTCCGGCGCCGCGCCGCGCGAGGCGCGCGCCGGCACCGAGGAGTTCTCCACCTTCGACGCGGAGCGCCAGGAAGAGGACGACGAGAGCCTGCTCGATCACCTGCTCACGCGTCCGCCCGCCTACTGGCGCGATGACTGGGAGGGCAGCAAGCTCGCGTTTCGAACGCTCCAGGGCTGCCTGACGTCCGGCCAGTGGTTCATCCGCACCGACCTGCGCCTGGAAACGCCGCTCGGGGAGAAGGCGCGCTTCGTGCTGATCACCGAGGAGTCGCGGAGCGACATCTCGAGCTACGACTTCGTGGATCTCCACTTCCGCTTCCCGACCGCGGTCGGCACCGCGGACGTGATGTTCCGGCCCACCTACGACAAGAGCAAGCAGGACCTGGCGCTCGCGCTCGATCGCGGCTCCGACACCACTTCGGTCCGCGTCGTGGCCACGTTCTCGTTCGAAGACGTGTTCAACAACCTGTGGGCGTTCCGCCAGACCCGCGTCGGCAACCAGTCCGAATCGTACGAGAAGCACCCGTTCGAGCCGGCGCTCGCGATCTCGGCCCGCCGTGAGCGCTGGCGCACGAGCGTCGGGGGCAAGTACCTGACGCCGTCGCTCAAGCGCATTCCCGGCCCGACCGACACCGATCCGGACCTGCTCACGACGCTGTGGGGCACGCACGCCTGGGCCATGCTCGAGGCGGAAGCGCTCGGCCTCGGATGGACGCTCGCCACCGACAACCTGCAGGCGTCCTCGAGCGATCAGGTGGAGGGCGTAATCGGCGACAACTCGAACTTCCGTCGCAGCTGGGAGGTCGAAACCGCGCTCCGGCGCCGGGTGGGACGCGTGACCGTCGGGGGGCGCTGGCTCTATCGGGATCGCGACCAGAACATCGCGCCGCCCGCGGGCACGAGAATCTTCAACGCGATCGACCGCGTCGTCGGCCTCGAGGCGCACTGGCCGCTGGCGTCCACGGTGTGGATCGACGTGGGTGCGCTCCACGACCGCGTCACGGTCGGCGAATCCGGGCCCCGGCGCTTCCCGGCGTACGGCACGCGCAGTGAGAATCGCGCCTTTATCGGGCTCTCAGCCCGTTTCGGCAAGGTCCACGCCTCGGGGGTCGAGGGCATCGAGCTCGACCACGAGCCCTACGAGGTGTGGGGAGTCCACGACAAGGGTTTCCTCCACCTCCAGGCCGGTTTCTGAGCAGCCCGCAAATCCTTGCCTCGGGTAGTCCTTGACGTTATCGTGCGCCGACTTCCCTGGGATGGATTCCCGCGGCAAAACTGGTGATAAAGACGCTCGGAACTTGGAGGTTCTCATGCGCTCCCACGCCCGCCTTGCGGCCCTCGCACTCGCCGGCACCCTGATCGCGAGCTCTGCGACCGCTGAACCGGTTGGCCGTTACTTCTATCTCGTCCCCTTCGGGGGCGTCACCGTGTTCGACAGCGACCTCAAGTATCCGACGGCGCCGCTCGCCGACGAGCTCAACTTCGGCGGTCGCTTCGGCTACCAGTGGCTGCAGTGGCTCGGCATCGAAGTGGGCGCGGGCTACACCCCCACCCACGAGGACATCGCCGGCGGCCAGGACGTCGACTTCTATCACGTGTCCGGCGACTTCATGTTCACGCCGTTCCAGGGCCGCTGGGGCGGACCGTTCCTGATGGCGGGCGCGGGCGGCAGCAACCTCAAGGTCTCGGAGGCCGGACCGGAAACCAACCAGGGTAACGCGGAATTCGGCGGCGGCCTCCAGTTCTGGTTCTCCGACGGGGTCGGCGCGCGGATCGAAGCCCGCGACCTCATGTGGATGAGCAGCGAGAACACGTCCGACATCCAGGCCCACACGCTCGTGCTCGGCGCCGGCATCACCATCGCGCTCGGGGCCAAGGGCCGCGACACCGATCTCGACAAGGTCTCGGACAGCAAGGACAAGTGCCCCGACACGCCGAAGGGCGCCACCGTGGATGCGGACGGCTGTCCCAAGGACACCGACGGCGACAAGGTGCTGGACGGCATCGATCAGTGCGAGGGCACCCCGAAAGGCGCCACCGTCACCGCGACCGGGTGCACCACCGACGCGGACGGTGACGGCGTGGTCGACGGCATCGACCAGTGCGCCGACACGCCGAAGGGCGCCACCGTCGATGCCACCGGTTGTCCCAAGGACAGCGACGGCGACGGCGTCTTCGACGGCATCGACCAGTGTGCCAGCACCCCGACCGGCGCCCAGGTGGACTCGACCGGCTGTCCGCGCGACACCGACGGCGACGGCGTCTTCGACGGCATCGACCAGTGCCCCGAGACTCCGCTCGGCTACAAGGTGGACGCGACGGGCTGCGCGATCGAAGTGATCGAGCGCGAGACCGAGCTGCTCGACACCGGCATGATGCGGATCGACAACATCAAGTTCGAGACCGGCAAGGCCATCCTCGCCCCCGAGTCGTACGGGACGCTCGACGTGGTCGGGGCGGTGCTCAGCAAGTGGCCGGAGCTCAAGATGGAGATCGGCGGGCACACCGACAGCCGCGGCTCGGAGAAGCTCAACCAATCGCTGTCCGAGGCGCGCGCCAAGGCGGTGCTGGACTACCTCAACCAGAAGTACCCGGGCCTGAAGGAAGAGCAGTACACGGTGAAGGGCTACGGCGAATCCAAGCCGTTCGTGCCCAACAACAGCCCGGAAAACATGACGCTCAACCGGCGGGTCGAGTTCGTGGTGCTCAACAAGGAAACGCTCCGCAAGGAGTACGAGCGCCGCCGCCTGCTCAAGCAGGGCGAGACGACTCCGCCCGCGCCGGAAAAGAAGTAACGCCGGATGAACACCACCTTCTCGGAAAGCGAAGTCCGGGAGCTGGTCGAGGTGCGGCGGGATCTCCATGCGCACCCGGAGACCGCGTTCACCGAGGTGCGCACCTCCGGGATCGTGGCCGAGCGGCTGCGCGCGATGGGCCTCGAGCCGCGCACGCAGATCGGGAAGACCGGTGTGATCGCCGATCTCCGCGGGAAGCCCGGACGCTCGGTGCTGCTGCGCGCGGACATGGACGCACTCCCGATCGTCGAGGAGAACGACGTCCCCTACCGTTCACTGAATCCCGGGCAGATGCACGCCTGCGGACACGACTGCCACACTTCGGCCCTGCTCGGGATCGCGAAGCGGATGGTCCGCGAGCGCGACGCGCTCAAGGGCACGGTGCGGTTCGTGTTCCAGCCGGCCGAGGAGCAGGGCGGCGGCGCCAAGGCGATGATCGCCGAAGGCGCACTCGAGCCCCGGCCCGAGGCGGCCTTCGGAATCCACGTGTGGCAGGACCTGGATCTCGGCCAGGTGGCGGTGACGCCGGGGCCTT
>DAIUEO010000002.1:41599-67402 GCA_036845125.1 Candidatus Eiseniibacteriota bacterium
GCCGTACCGGTCCAAGACGGCCGGCAAGATGCACGCGTGCGGGCACGACTGCCATACCTCGATCCTGCTCGGGATCTCGAAGAAGCTCGTCGCCGAGCGCGCGGCGCTCAAGGGCTCGGTCTCGCTCGTGTTCCAGCCGGCGGAAGAGCGGGGCGGCGGCGCCGAGGCGATGATCGCCGACGGTGCGCTCGAGAACCCGCGACCCGACGCCGCGTTCGGACTCCACGTGTGGCAGGACCTGGATCTCGGCCAGGTGGCGGTGACGCCGGGGCCTTTCATGGCCGCGGTCGACGAGTTCAACGTCACGATCACCGGGGTGGGTGCGCACGCCGCCATGCCGCAGGCCTCGCGTGACCCGGTGGTGTGCGCGGCACACGTGATCACCGCGCTCCAGACCCTGGTCAGCCGCAACGCGGACCCGCTCCTGGAAGCGGTCGTGAGCGTCACCCAGGTGCACGCGGGGACAGCGTTCAACATCATTCCGCCCTCCGCGCACTTGAACGGCACCGTGCGGCTCTTCGACCGCGAGCTGTGGGAGCAGATCCCCGGCCACTTCGAGCGCGTCGTCCGCGGCGTGACCGCGGCCTTCGGCTGCACCGCGGAGATCGAGTACATCCGCCACAACCTCGCGACCGAGAACGATCCGGCGATGGCGGCGCTCGCACACGCCGCGGCCGTCGAGGTGGTGGGCGAGGCGAACGTGCGCCGCGACGTGCGCACGATGGGCGGCGAGGACTTCTCGTTCTTCCTGCGCGAGGTGCCGGGCTGCTTCATCGCGGTCGGCTCGCGCAATGTCTCGCGCAACCTGGTGTACGGACACCACCATCCGCGTTTCGACGTGGACGAGAAATGCCTGGAGATCGGCGCCGAAGTCCTGCTCCGGACCGCGCGTAAATTCCTTTCGTCGTGAGTCGCCCCGCCCGCGTCGCCGGGCGCCGCGCGCGCCGCGTCGCGGGCACCCTGCTGCTGATCGCGCTGCCCGCCACCGCCGAATGGCTCCAGCCCGATGCGTCGTTCCGCGAGGCCCAGTTCGCGCTCCGGCTCGCGGCACGCGACACCGCGGGCCACGGGAACGATCCCGCACGCCTCGATTCTCTGGGGTCAGCGCTCCTCCGGCTCACGCGTCTCGACGAGGCCGCCACGGTGTACGCCCGGGCGCTGGAGCTTTCATCCACGGACGCCGAGGCGCGCGCCGCGCTCGGTAAGATCGCCCTCTTCCGCGACCGTCTGGACGATGCGGAGCGCCTGCTGGCCGCCGATCTCAGCGCCGACCGCTACGCGCTGCTGCTCCGGCGCGGCCGCTACGCGGAGGCCGCCGAGCTGTGCGACGCCGCGGACCAGGTGGGGCGCGCCGATCTCCTCAGGAAGCTCGCGGAAGCGCCGGGCCTGGTGCTGGCGGCCGGACCCGAGCGCGCGAAGATCCCGTTCGTGAAGGCGGTGCCGGTGCCGCTCGTGCGCGTGAAGGTGAATGGCACCACCGCACTGATGGCGGTGGACACCGGCGCCAGCGACCTCCTGCTCGACGCCTCCTTCGCCCGCCGCATCGGAGTGACGCTGCTGCCCGCGCGTTTTCCGCAGCTCTGGAACGGCTCGCGCGTGGTGACCCAGGGCGCGATCGTCGAGAAGCTCGAGCTCGGCGGCTTCCGCCTCGAGCGCGTGCCGGCCGGTGCGCTGTCGCTGCGCCAGTGGAGCCTCGAGCTCAATCCCTACGCCGAGCAGGTGGTGGGCGCGATCGGTCTCGGCGTGTTGCGACGATTCGCGACCACGCTCGACTTCCGGGGTCAGAAGCTCGAGCTCGCACGCCCGGAAGCGGCCGAAACCGCGCGGGGCGAGGCGCTGCGGGTGCCGTTCGAGATCTGGGGCGAGAACGAGCTGACCGTCTACGGCTCGCTCGCGGGCGGTCGCCGCATGGCGATGGTGGTGCAGACCGGCCTTCCCGACTGCGGCGTAGGCGCTCCGCCGGCGGTGTTCGAAGAGGTGGGCGTCAAACCCGGCGCCTTCTCGCGCATGGCCAAGGGCGCGGGGCAGTGGCTCCAGGGCCGCCCGTGGGCGGCGGTGACGGTCCCCTCGATCACCGTGGGACCGGTCGCGAAGGACAAGGTGCGGGGCTGGTCCGGCGCGCTCCAGGAGAGCGAACTGTGGCGCCACGGCGTGCGGCGCGATGCCGTGCTGGCCGGGGATTTCTTCCGGAGCTGGCGCGTCACCTTCGACTGGCAGGCGCGCGAGCTGGTCTTCGAATGACCCCGGAGGCCGGAAAGTCCGCGAGCCCGCTGCGCGCGGTGATCGGAACGATCGTGACGACCGCGCTCGATACGGCCCTGCTGGCGCTCGCGCTCGGCGGCCTGGCGCCGCTGCTCGCCCACCCGCGCGCGCTGGCGCTGCTCGCGGTGTGGGCCCTTGGGTCGCTCGTGCTCGGCATCGCGCGCCCGGTCCGCCGCCACGATCCGGTCGAGGAGTCGCGCCCCCAGGTTCCGATGATGCTCGCCCTGCTCCTCATCCCGATGGCGGTGCCGCCGCTCGCGGCGTGGGCCGAATCGCGCGGGCTCTGGCTGCTGCCGGGCGGCGAGGCCTTGGGATGGAGCGGGGTCGCGATCGCCGCGCTGGGGCTCGCGCTCCGGTCGGCGGCGATGATGCGGCTGGGCTCGCGCTTCTCCCCGATCGCCGCGGTTCAGCGCGGGCACACGGTTGAGAGCCGCTGGCCCTACTCGTGGATCCGGCATCCCGGCTATGCGGGGACGCTGCTCGCCGCCCTGGGCGGGTGCCTCGCGTTCCGGAACGCCTTCGCGCTTCCGGCGGTGGCGGTGCTGGCGTTGCTCTATGTCATCCGCGTGCGCGACGAAGAGGCGGCACTCGCGCGCCACCTCGGCGACGAATGGCAGGGCTATCGGAAAAGCACCGGCGCGTTCCTGCCCCGTCTCCGCTGAGCTTCAGGCCCTGTCAGGCCGCGCTGCGGCGGCGACGATCCTCGAGGATCTCCTTGGCCAGGGCCTCGGCGGCCGGCCCGGCCTTGATCTTCTGCGCGGCGGCGGAGAGCACGTAGATCCGCAGATTGTTGCTGCCGGCGTCGGACGGGACCATGAAGAACCCCTCCCGCTCCGGCGTCCACGAGAGCGTGTGGCCGCAGAGCAGTTCGCCGTCGTTGAAGAGCACGCAGATCTTCTTGCCCGCTGCGGTCTCCATCGGCGCCAGCAGGAACCCCGCGATGTCCGGGCGCTTCGGATTGCCGATCAGGCTCTTCACGAAGAACACGGCCTTGAGGTCCTTGAGCTTCACCACGCGTGCCGGTCCGCCGCTCTCGGGCAGCAGGTGGAACGTGGGCTTCAGGTTCGTGAAGTCCTGGGAAATGCCCTTGAGGACATCGCCCGTGCGAAACCGGGCCACGATCCGCGTCAGCTCCTGCGTGTTCGGACCCTGGGCGTTCTCGTTCGCCATGACCATTCTCCTTGGGGGACCGGAACGACATCGTCCGGGAGGATGTCCCGGGCCTAGGGCGTTATCGACCGGGCCGGGAACCGCCTTGAGGCCGCCCCCCGCCACGCTGGAATCCGCACCCGAACGTGTCTATCCTCGCGCCGTGCGCCTCGCCTACCACGTGATGACGTCGCCGGTCGGGCTGCTGTTCGTCGCCGCCTCACCGCGCGGATTGCGCCACGTCGGGTTCATGGACCGGAAGAGCATCAAGCGCATGATTGCGGTCTTCTCCGGGACGCAGACCGATCTCGAGTGGGGAGCCTCGCTGCTCGAGCTGAAGCCGGTCGTGGATTCGCTCGAGGGTTACTTCTGCGGTGCGCTCGATCGGGTGGACGTTCCGCTCGACGTCGAAGGCTCGCCGCTCCAGATCGCGGTGTGGAAAGAGCTGAGCAGGATTCCCTACGGGGAAACCCGCACCTACGGCGAGATCGCGCGCGCGATCGGCCAGCCGCGCGCGGCGCGCGCGATCGGCACCGCATGCAACCAGAATCCGGTGCCGATCGTGGTGCCCTGCCACCGCGTGATCGGCGCCAATGGCGCCCTCACCGGTTACGCCGGCGGCGTCTCGCGCAAGAAGTGGCTGCTCAAGCACGAGGCGCGCTTCCGCGGCAAGGTCGAGAGCGAGACCGCGGATCTGTTTACGATCACCTCGGGACGAGCCGGCTCCAAGCGCGACGCGCGTTAGCTCCGTCTACTTGAAGTGGTCCCAGCCGCCCGCAACGATCGGGCGCGCCTCTCCCCCGCCGATCAGTCGCAGGCCCGGCTCGGCGGTCGTCCGCCCGATGACGTGGACCACGACGCCGGTCTTGCGCGCCGCGGATTCCACCGCCGCGCGATCGGTGGGCCGCACCGCCAGCAGGAGCTGATAGTCGTCGCTGGCTGAAAAGCGCAGCGATTCGAGCGGCACGTCCAGCTCGCGCGCGCCCCGCTCGAGCAGCGGATCGGCCGGCAGCAGCGCGGGATCGATCTCCGCGCCGACACCGCTCGCCGCGCACAGCTGGCCGAGATCTGCGGCCAGGCCGTCCGAGATGTCGATCGCCGCCGCGATCAGAGGGGACCTCATGCCGCGCACCAGCGCGAGCGGCGGCGCCGGGGCCACCCAGGCGGTGAAGAGCGGCCGCCACCAGTCGCCGCTCCGCGGCGCGCCGTGACGCGTGGCGAAGGCGAGCCCGGCGGCCGCCCGTCCCGGGAAGCCGGTCACGATCACCTGATCTCCGGGCTTCGCACCGGAGCGCTTCCAGGCCTGGCCGCGCGTCACCTCGCCCAGCACGGTGAGGCTCCACCACTCGGGCCCGTCGACGGCGCTGAAGTTGCCGCCGACGAGCGCTGCGCCTTCCCGCGAGAGCGCGAGGCACAATCCACTCTCGACCTCGGACACGGTCTCGAACGGACGGTCGGAGCGGATGCCCGCCGAAAGCAGGGCCCAGCGCGCGCGTCCGCCCATCGCGGCCACGTCGCTCAGGTTGGCCGCGGCAAGGCGGGCGCCCAGCTCGTGCGGCGTGACCAGCTCGTCGCGATAGTGCCGGCCCTCGACGAGCGCGTCCGTGGTGGCCACCAGCTCGCAGGAAGGATCCACCGCGAGTACCGCGGCATCGTCTCCCCCACCCACCACCACGCCGGGCCCGGACGGGCGGCGCTCGAGGAGGCGTCGAATCACCTCGAACTCGCCCAGGCTCTTCAGGCTTTCCATGGCGGCACCCTAGCACAGGGCTGCGTCGCGGGGTCTTTGTTCTCTTGCCGGAGAACAGATTGACGTTCTATGGTGCATCCATGGAACAGCAGCCGTCGCTCGGAGCCCGGGTCCATCATCGGCGCGCCATCCTGGGCCTCACCCTCCGCGATCTGGCCAGGCGGGCGAATATCGGGTCACCCAGCTTTGTTCTCTATATAGAGAACGGCAGCAGGATACCATCCCCTGCCGTTGCCCGGCGTCTCGCCATTGCCCTGAGCGACGACCCGTCCCTGTATGAGGCCTGGGCCCGACTGCTCGGACGAACGAGCCCGCGCGCGGCACTGGCGGCCGCACAGCGCATTCTCGAGGAGCAGTCGGCGGCGCCGCTCGACGTGATCTCCCTCGTCGACGCCCCGCCGCGCACCGCGTGCCTGCGGGTGCCCGTGATCGCCGCCGGCGCCGACCCGGGGACCGGCCTTCGCCCCGAGTGTCCGGTGTTCGAGACGCTGAGGATTCCCTGGTCGCTCCTGCCCGCGAACACCAGCCTTCCCTACGCAGCGCCGCTCGAGGGCGACTGGGCGTCACGGGTTCCCGAGCTCGCCGGCCGCGGGCTCGCCCTGCTGGTGCGCGACCATGCCTGGCCCGAACCTCGGAGCATTCACGCGGTGCGCATGGAGGGTGGCGTGCGTCTCGCGCGCGTCCTGTGGAACGGCCGGGCACTGCTCGTGCTCCCCGCCCCGGGCGCCGATGATTTCGAAGTACTCCACGCCCAGGGCGACTCCCCGGCGCCGCTCCTCGCCGGACGGCCGATCCGGATCCTCGAGAGGTAACCGATGGCGCTGGCTCCGCACCTCGAACGGCTCGCGAAAGATTGCGAGATCACCGCGTATCGTTCCTCGGGCCCCGGCGGCCAGAAGAAGAACAAGACCGAATCGAGCGTGCGGGTACGCCATCTGCCGACCGGGATCGTGCGCATCGGCACCGCGAGCCGGTCGCAGGCGAGGAACAAGGAGAGCGCGCTCGAGCGGCTGTGGGAGGAGCTTCAGCGCCGCGCGCGGAAGCCGAAACCGCGGGTCCCGACACGCCCGACGCGCTCCGCGGCGGACCGGCGCCTCGATCGGAAGCGGCGGGAGGGAGCGATCAAGACGCTGCGCCGCCCGCCGGCCGAGGACTAACTTCTACCGAATTCCGAATCCTCGGCGTGATGCTTGATGATGCGCGCCTCGGTGATGAACACCACTTCCTCGGCGACGTTCGTGGCCAGGTCCGCCACGCGTTCGAGGTTGCGGGCCACGAGGATCAGCTCCATCGCGCGCGTGATGGTGCGCGGGTTCTCGATCATGAACGAGATCAGCTCGCGGAAGACCTGGTCGTTGAGCTGGTCCACCTCGTCGTCGCGCCGCACCAGGTGGCGCGCGCCGCCGGCGTCGCGGCGGACGAAAGCGTCGAGCGCCTCGCGCAGCATGCCGGTCGCGAGCTCCGCCATCCGCGGAATGTCGACGAGCGGCTTGAGCGGCGGCTCCTGCAGCAGCTTGAGCGTGGAGCCCGCAATGTTCACCGCGTGATCGCCGATCCGCTCGAGGTCGTTCGAGATCTTGAGGGTCGCCGTGATGAACCTGAGGTCACGCGCCAGCGGCTGATGCCGGGCCAGCAGCTCGAGGCAGCGCTCTTCGAGCTCGATCTCCTGACGGTCGATCACGTGGTCGTCCTCGAAGACCTCCTCGGCGAGCGGCTGGTCGCGCCGGGCCAGCGCCTGGATGGACTTCTGGACGATGCTCTCGGCGCGGCCCGCCATGAGGAGCAGCTGATCCTTCAGCTGGTCGATCTCGATGTCGAAATGCCGTTCCAATGTTTCCTCGCTGAAGCAGTTAATGGGAAGGACCGCCTCCGTCGCACACCCCGGCGCCGGCAGCGTCGGTCTCATCCGAAGCGCCCCGTGATGTAGTCCTCGGTGAGCTTCTCCTGCGGGTTCGTGAAGAGCCGCGCGGTTTCATCGTACTCGATCAGGGAGCCGGACAGCATGAACGCGGTCCGGTCCGACACCCGGGCGGCCTGCTGCATGTTGTGGGTGACCACCACGATCGTATAGCGGGTCTTGAGGTCGAGGATCAACTCCTCGATGCGCGCGGTCGCCGTCGGATCGAGCGCCGAAGCCGGCTCGTCCATCAGGATCACTTCCGGCTCCATCGCGAGACAGCGGGCGATGCAGAGCCGCTGCTGCTGGCCGCCCGAGAGCTGGAGCGCGGAGCGCTGCAGCCGGTCCTTGACCTCGTCCCACAGGGAGGCGCGGCGCAGGCTGGTCTCGGCGCGTGCCTCGAGCTCCGGGAGATCGCGCACGCCCAGCATGCGGAGCCCGAAGACGACGTTTTCGAAAATGGTCTTGGGGAAGGGGTTCGGGCGCTGGAACACCATGCCGACCCGGCGCCTCAGATCGACCACGTCGGTCGCGGGAGCGAACACGTCCAGCTCCGACACGTGCACCTGGCCGGTGGTGCGGACCCCGGGGATCAGGTCGTTCATGCGGTTGAAGGAGCGGAGCAGCGTGCTCTTTCCGCAGCCGGAAGGCCCGATGATCGCCGTGATGCTGTTGGTCGGCACCGAGATGTCGATCGCCTTGAGCGCCTGCTGCGCCCCGTAGAACAGCGAGTACTCGCGGGTCGCGAGCGCCACCGGCCGCGTTTCCCGCGGCGCGCCACCCGGCCGCTCCGGCACCAGGGCACGCGGGGCGGTGACGCGCGACGGATTCACCGGCGTCTCTCCGTGTCCGTCGTCTTTACCTGTGTCCGGTCCAGGGAGGCTGCTTTCCCGTTCCACGACGGTTTCCTTCATGTGCGCCCCGCCAGCCGCGCTCGCAGGCGCGAACGCAGCACGATGGCTGCGAGATTCAGAGCAAAAGTGAGCAGCAGCAGCACCATCACCGTCCCGTACAGCAGCGGCCGGGTGGCATCGACATCCGGCGACTGGGTGGCGAGGACGAACACATGGTACCCGAGTTCCATGAACTGGTCCGTGGGCGAAGTCGGGAGGTAGGGGAGGAAGTACGCGGCCCCGGTGAACATGATCGGCGCCACCTCGCCGGCCCCGCGCGCCACCGAGAGGATCGCGCCGGTCAGGATGCCCGGCATTGCCTGCGGCAGCAGCACATGGCGGATGGTCTGCCAGCGGGTGGCACCCAGCCCCATCGAGGCCTCGCGCATCTCGCCGGGCACCGTGCGCAGCGCCTCCTCGGTGGTCACGATCACGGTCGGCAGGTTGAGGAGCGCGAGCGTGAGCGCCGCCCAGACCAGCGCGGGCTGTCCCCACACGACGTCGAGTCCCATGGCGTGGTCCATGTGGCGCCCGAGGAACTGAACGAAGAAGCCGAGTCCGAAGAGTCCGTAGACGATGCTCGGCACCCCGGCCAGGTTGTTGACCGAGAAGCGCACCACGCGGGTGAACCAGGAGTCGGGCCGCGCGTACTCGTTGAGGTAGATCGCCGCGCCGACGCCGAAGGGAATCAGCACCACCACCATGAGGATCACCAGTGCCGCGGTGCCGAAGATCGCCGGGAAGATGCCGCCTGCGGTCATGCCGGCGCGCGGCGACTGCGACAGGAACTCCCAGGTCACCGTGCGCCATCCGAAATAGAAGATGTTGCCCATGATGACGAGGACCATGAGCACCACGAACAGCGCGGCGAGCCCGGACACGCCGCTGAACAGCGAGCCGAGCACGTCGGTGCGCCGGACGCGGCGCAGCGGGGCGATGGCGGCGAAGATCGGCGCGCTCATGCGTCACCCCGGGAACGGGTCATCTCAGGCTCCCCGCAGCCGCTGCCGCAGGCGCTCGATGAAGAGCCCGGCAAACACGTTGATGATGAACGTCGTCACGAACAGCAGTGCGCCGAGGAAGAACAGGACCGAGTAGTGCGGGCTCCCCACCACGACCTCCGCCAGCTCGGCGGCGATGCTGGCCGAGAGGGTGCGCGCCGAGTCCAGCGGGCTGGCCGAGATCAGCGCCGCGTTGCCGGACGCCATCAGCACGATCATGGTCTCGCCGACGGCGCGCGCGAGGCCGAGCAGGATTCCGGCGGCGACCCCCGCGCCCGCGGCCGGCAGCGTCACCGACCACGCGGTCTGCCAGCGGCTCGCGCCGAGCGCGAGCGAGGCCTCGCGGTAGGAGCGCGGGACGGCGCGCAGCGCGTCCTCGCACACGGTGAAGATGACCGGCACGATGCCGAGCGCGAGCGCGAAGCCTGCGTTCAAGGCGTTGAGACGCGACACCGAGCCGGTCACGGCCTGCACCCACGACGCCGTCACGATCAGCGCGAAGAAGCCGAGCACGACCGAGGGGATGCCGGCGAGGATCTCGATGGCGGGCTTGAGCAGCTCGCGGAGGCGCGGCGGAGCGAACTCCGAGGCGAACACGGCGGACAGCACGCCGATCGGAACCGCGAACAGCATGGCCACGATCACGACCTTGAGCGTGCCGGTGAGGAGCGGCGTCAGCCCGTACTTGGGAATGTCACCCACCGGCTGCCACAGCGGGGTGGCGAAGAACGCGGCGAGACCGGCTTCCTTCTGCGTCTCGGGGTCGACCAGCACGGGCAGCGCGCCCATGAACACGAACACCATGATGAGGAGGAGCCCGGCCACCCCGGTGAAGGCGGAGACACGCAGCAGGAACGTGATGATCGCTTCGCGCCGTCGCTGGCCGACGCCGACGCCGCGTGGGCGGAGGCCCGCGTGTGGGAACGGTCGATTCATCGGGCGGGGAAGTAGCCGACCTCGGTGACGACGCTCTGCCCGGAGTCGGAAAGGACGAAGCTCACGAACTCCTGGACCCCTCCCTCCGGAGCCTTGCGCAGGTAGAAGAAGAGACCGCGCGAGATCGGATAGCTGCCGTCGCGCACGAATTCCTCCTTGGGCAGCACCGCCGGGGTCGCTTCGTCCTTGCGCACGGCCACCTCGCGGACCCCCTTGGCGTAGGCGGCTCCGCCGTATCCGATGCCGTTCGGATCCATCGACACCGCGTTCACGACCGCTGCCGTGCCGGGCAACGTCTGGACGGCGGCGGCGAAGTCGGCGGCGCCGAGCACGTGCTCCTTGAAGTACTCGTAGGTGCCGGAGCTGTTCTCACGGCCGTACACGGTGATCGGGAGATCCGGACCGCCGAGCGCCTTCCAGTTCGTGACCTCGCCGGTGTAGACGGACTTGATCTGCGCGATCGAGAGCGCCTCGAGCGGGTTCGATTCGTGCACGTAAAGGGTCAGCCCGTCGCGCGCGACCAGGATCTCGGTGCCGGGATTGCCGTACTTCTCCTGGAGCTGCTGCCTCTCTGCGTCCTTCATCGGGCGCGAGGACTGGCAGACGTCGGTCGTGCCGTTGATCAGCGCCGCGATTCCGGTTCCCGATCCGCCGCCCGTGACCTGGATCACCGCTCCCGGATGCGCCGCCATGAACGACTCGGCCCACCGCTGGCCGAGGATCACCATGGTGTCCGAGCCCTTGAGCGTGACCATCGACCGGCGGCTCGACGAGCCGCACGCGATGACCCCCAGCGTCGCGAACACCGCGACCGCGATTCCGAGCCCGGTTCTGCGCATGCGTGCCTCCATCAGCGGATGGGGAAGTACCCGACCTTGGTGACCACCTTCTGTCCTTCTTCGGAGAGCACCCAGTCGACCAGGGCCTTGACGTCACCGGAGGGCTTCGTCCGGGTGTAGAAGAACAGGCTGCGCGTGATCGGGTACGAGCCGTCGCGGATGGTCGCCTCCGTGGGCAGCACGCCGGGAACCTGGGCGTCCTTCTTCACCGCGACCTCGCGGATGCCCTTCGCGTACGCCGCGCCGCCGTACCCGATGCCGTTCGGATCGCGCGCGACCGCGTTCACCACGGCGGCGGTCCCGGGCAGGGTCTGGGCGGACGCCGCGTAGTCCTGGCCCTTGAGGACATGGTCCTTGAAGTACACGTAGGTGCCGGAGCTGTTCTCGCGGCTGTAGAGCACGATGCGCGAGTCCGCGCCACCGAGCTGCTTCCAGTTCGTCGTGGCCCCGGTGTAGACGAGCCGCAGCTGCTCGAGCGTCAGCTCCTTCACCGGGTTGGACTCGTGGACGTAGATCGTGAGGCCGTCGCGGGCGACCGGCAGCTCGACGCCCATCGTCTGGTAGCGATCGCGCAGCTTCTTCTTCTCGTCCGGCTTCATGGGCCGTGACGACATGCAGATGTCCGTGGTGCCGTTGATCAGCGAGGCGATCCCGGTTCCGGAGCCGCCACCCGTCACCTGCACCACCTCGCCGCTGTGCGAGTTCATGTACTCCTCCGCCCAGCGCTGGGCGAGGATCACCATGGTGTCGGAGCCCTTGAGCGTCACGCCGCGGGCCGCTATGAGCGGCGTGGTCGCGAGCGCGACGAGCGCGATCGCCAACCCCGTGATTCGAAGCGTCTTCATGGTTGGTCTCCTAGAACTTGTGCTGGAACTGGATCGTCCAGAGATTGTCCTTGGGGTCCTGGTAGAGGGAGCCGCCGGCCGTCTCGGTGTTCTGGAAGTCGTACGAAACGGTGATCCGGACGTTGCCGTCGGGAAAGAAGTTCAGACCCGTGCCGAGCCGCCAATACTCGTCGTGATCCTTGTCGACGTTGGGATCGAACGTGTCCCAGCGCACGGCGACCTGCGCGCGGTCGCCGAAATTCTGGACCCACATCACGTAGCCGCCGACGAAGTCGGTGGCGAGGTTCCCGGGACGCAGGAGCGCGGTGCCCTGGCCCGCCGGGGGCGGCGCCAGCGCCCGCAGCGAATCGGCGTTCAAGTTTTCACCGCTGTAGAACTCGCCGCGCAGCGTTCCGCCGCCGATCGACGGGGCCTCGTAGAAGATCTGGGCGTCGAAGCCGAGCCGCGTCTTGTCGGTTTCGACATCGGGACCGACGAGCGGCGTTGCCTCGTCCCCCCAGTAGTAGGACGCCGCGACGTCGAATACCCCCTGCGACCATCGCACCCGGCCCGTGAGGTCCTTCATGCCGGTGGGATCCGTGTTCGCATAGAGCGGGTGCGATATGCCGCCGCCGTTCAGCACCGAGACCACCGTCTCGAGCTGGTCGGTCCACTGGCTGACCACTTTCAGTCCGCGGTCGCGCTCACCGGGGAAGAGCACGTTCTCGGCGCGCGAGCGCTCGGGCAGCTCGCGAACGCTCGACGAGCGCTCGATCTCGTAGCCGAAGGGAACGTTGAACTGGCCGACCGTGAGGCTGTGGCGGTGTTCGACGGTCCACGGATCGAGCAGGGTGACGTAGGCCTCGAGCAGACGAACGGTGCGGTCGGTGCCGCCGTCGAAGTAGATCACGCCCTGACTCAGCGGGCTCGAATCGTAGGTGAGCTTGAGACGGGCGCGGCGGATGTAGAACCGATTCCGATTCGCCACGGTTACCGCGGGCGGCGTGCCACTGATCCGGAGGCTGTCATCGGAGTCCTCCGCGTTTTCGTAGCGGGCCTGGAGGTAGCCGGAGAACTTGAAGCGCTTCTGCTTGTCGACTTCGGATTGAATGGCCTGAAGCTGCTCCACGATGCTCTCGATCTGGGCTGACCGTTCATCCGTGGAACCGGGGGCTGCCTGCAGGGTGTCGGCCGGAGTCTCGTCCTGAGCGCGCGCCGGAGACACGGCGCAGGCCATGACGAGCATCAGTGCACACCCGCATGCGGGGCGTGACCACGCCATGCGGACCTCGTTTGCTGGAGCCAACAGGATCCGGTCCGTGAAGCTCGAACCGGGGGAGACAGGGACCGCGAACGTAGATGCGGCGACGTTGCGGGAGTATGTTTGCCCTGTTACCGGAGGGTTAACACGGGCAGAGAGGTAACGGGCGTCCAACATCGGAGGGAACTTCGAGGTCCCCATCCCAGCACCCGACCTCAATGCCGGAACGTGGTTCTTGGATGCGATTCCAGCCGGCTCGGGGAGTCCGGTTGTTCCGGGAATCGACACCACCACCGCCTGGACCGTGATCCCTCCGCGTGAACGCCCGCACCAACGCGCCCGGGGTCCCTGTATGGCTCCAGCCACCCCCGAGACGCGCTCCTGCAAGATCTCGCCGCCCGGGCCGAAACCCGGGCAGCGCCGTCGAGAGGCCGCGTCGCCCACGCATACCTCGTCGACAAACCGGAACCGCAATCTAGTCCGCGGCCGACGTGGGCGCGTTGACGGCGCTGTGTCTTTCGCGCGAATTGAGATTTCGAGGCTGTTAACACTGGCCCCGCGGGGAGCGGGGCCGGCGTGGCTTCAGGACGCCCGGGCCTGCAACGATCGCCGCGGCAGCTCGAACCGGAACACGCTGCCCTCGCCGATGCGGCTCTTTACCGAGATGGTGCCGCCGTGGAGCGCGAGGATGTGTTTCACGATCGAAAGCCCGAGCCCGGTGCCGCCTTTCTCGCGCGAGCGCGCCTTGTCCACGCGATAGAACCGCTCGAAGATCCGCGGCTGGTCCTCGGCCGGAATTCCCGGTCCGGTATCGGTCACCTCGCACCAGGCGCGGTCGTGATCGGCGCCCAGCGTGACCGTGACGCCCCCGCTCTCGGTGTACTTCACCGCGTTGTCGAGCAGGTTCGCGATCACCTGTTCGAGGCGCGCTTCGTCCCCTTCGATACGGAGCGGCGGTCCCGGCACCACCTCGAGCTCGAGTCCCCCGGCCTCCGCACGCCGCTGCATCTGGCCGGCGACGCGGCGCACGACCTCGCGGAGGTCGATTGGAGCGAGCCGCAACCCGGCGCCCGGACGCTCGAGCTCGGCGAGTGACAGCAGATCCTGGATGAGATCGTTGAGCCGGACCGCCTGATCGCGGATCACCCCGACGAACTCGCGGCGTCGCTCGATGTCCTCGAGGCCGCCTTCGAGCAGCGTATCCGCGTAGCCACGCAACGAGGTGAGCGGGGTGCGGAGCTCGTGCGACACGTTGGCCACGAAGTCCTGGCGCACGCGATTGAGCCGCTCCTGCTCGGTGAGATCGTGAACCACGAGCAGCACCGCGTCGTCGTCGGCGCCGAGCGGCGTCGCGGTGGCGTGCACCAGGCGCTGGCGCGGCGCCCAGAGCCGAAGCTCGGAGGACACCGGTCGCCCCTCGCCGCGCGCGCGCGCGACGAGATCGTCCAGCTCGGTCGAGCGCACGAGATCGGCGAGCGTGGCGTCGACCGGCCGCGGCAGCGGGAGGCCGAGGATCTCCGAGAGCGCCGCGTTGATCCGCACCGCGCGGCCCGCGCCGTCGACCAGCGCCACACCGTCGCTCATGTGCATGAGAATGCGTTCGCGCTCGTCGCGCTCGCGCTCGAGATCCTGCACCCGCCGGCGCAGCTCCTCGGCCATGCTGTTCACCTCGCGACCGAGGCGCCCGAGGTCGTCGAGAGGAAGCTCGCTCGCTCGCGCGCGCCGTCCGGCGCCGATCTCGCGCGCGACCGCTTCGAGCCGGCGCAGCCGGGTCTGGGCCCGGCGCAGCATCAGCACGGCGACCAGTCCGCCGGCCGCGATCCCGGCGAGCAGAACGAGGGCGATGACCGCGACGGACATGGCGCCGTCAGACGCTGACGGGCTTCGCGATCAGTTTGTACCCCACGCCCGTCACCGTTTCGATGACCCGGTTCTCCTCGCCGAGCTTCATCCGCAGCCGGCGCACGTGAACGTCCACGGTGCGGGTATCACCCAGGTAGTCGTAGCCCCACACTTTGCGCAGCAGCTCTTCGCGCGTGAGCGCACGCCCCGGATGATGGGCGAAGAACGACAGCAGCTCGAACTCGCGCGGCGTCAGCGTGAGCGTCTTGCCGGCGTAGCGCGCTTCGCGGGCGAGCGGGTCGATGCCGAGCGCGCCGACTTCGAGCTGGACCGGCGTCTTCGTGGGACGCGAGCGGCGCAGCAGCGCCTGCAGCCGCGCCACCAGCTCGCGCGGGCTGAACGGCTTGGCGAGGTAGTCGTCGGCGCCGTGCTCGAAGCCGAGCAGCTTGTCCATTTCCGCGTTGCGGGCGGTGAGGATCAGCACCGGCAACTCGCGGGTGGTCGGCTCGTTGCGCAGCTCGCGCAGGATCTCGAGCCCGTTCCGGCCGGGGAGCATGAGATCGAGCACCAGGGCGTCGGGTCGGGAGGAGAAGACGGCGTCGAGGCCTTCCTCACCGTCCGCGGCGGTCGCGACGCGAAATCCGGCACGCTCGAGGTTGTAGCGGACGAGGTCGCGGATCTCCTTCTCGTCTTCGATGACCATCACGAGATCGGGCACGCGAAGATGGTACGGGCCGGTACAAAACCCGGTCAATGTGATGGCGCGGTCGCCCCGACGATCGTCTCCGCGTTACGATATCGGCCATGGCGTTGTCCGACCTTCCACTGCTTTCGCGCGAGCGCCTGGGTCCGTCGCATCTCGCCGAGGTGCTCGCGCTGCTGGATCGCGATCCCGTGCTGTACGTGTACCTGCAGGCGCTGGTGCTGCGGGACGCGCTGGCGCGACCGGGCGACGAGTTCTGGGGCGCGCGTCGCGAGGGATCGCTGCTGGGCCTCGTGCATCTCGGCGGCGCCTCGGGCGCGGTGCTCCCTTCGGCGAGCGACGAGACGACCGAGCGGACGCTCGCCGACTGCATCGCCGAACGAATCGTCTCGGTGCCACCCCGCTTCCAGGTGATCGGCCCGCGGAGCAGCGTGGAGGCGATCGTCCAGCGGCTGGGGCCGCTCGAGCCCAGGCTCCACCGGCCGCAGCTCTATCTCGCACTCGCGCGCGGCCAACTCGCAGGCGCGCGCGTGGTGCCGGAGCTGAGGCCGGCGCGCGCCACCGACTACCGCATCGTCTTCGAGAGCGGCGCCGCGCTCCGCGCCGAGGAGCTCGGTGAAGACCCGCGCTCCGTGGACGCCGCCGCCTACGCGCGCCGGGTCGAGGAGGAATGCCGCGACGGCCACACCTGGGTGTGGATCGACGAACACGGCCTGCGCTTCCGCGCGAGCATCAGCGCGCTCACTCCCGAGGCGGCGCAGGTCTCCGGCGTCTACGTGCCGCCGGAGCGGCGCAACCAGGGTTTCGCGGGACGGGGCCTGCGCGAGCTGTGCGCACGGCTGCTCGAGCGCAGTCGCACGGCGTGCCTGTTCGTCAACGATCACAACGCGCCGGCGCTCGCGGTGTACCGCCGGCTCGGCTTCGGCGTCCGTGCGGAGTGGGCTTCGGCCTTCTACGACCGCCGGGTTGCGGCGAACGCGGGCGGTTGAGCTTGACCGCGGCGCGTCTCATCTGGGAGCTTGCGCCGCGCTCCCCTGAAGGAAGGACCCTGCTGGAGGAGATACTGCCGTGAGGCTGCGCTCTCTCGCCATTCTCGCCGTCATCGTGCTCGCCCGCCCTGCCGAGGCGCAGATCTTCGGCCAGCTCACCGGGGCCGAGCCGATTCCCACCGATGCCCGCCTGTTCGGCGTGTACCTGCAGACGAGCGAGAACCAGGTCGGTCTCCTCAGTCAGCTCCGCCTGAGCTTCTATCCCAACATCGACTTCGGCTTCCAGGGCGGCCTCACCCGCGTGGACTACACCGGCGGCGACCGCAGCCTGGCGCAGCTCGGCACCGACGTCCGCTTCGGCCTGGGACAGCAGTCCCAGGGGCGCATGCTGTCGTCCTCGATCGACGGCGCGATCGCGCTGGAGTCGGGTGACGACTACCACACGCTCACCCTGGGCGTGATCGGCGCGGTCTCCCATAAGTTCCCGCTGGGGGAGAGCAGCGCGGCGACGCCCTACGCGGGCCTCGGCGTGGGTTTCCAGAGCACGGAGATCGCGGACAACGACAATTCCGACATGTATGTTCCGCTGCGTCTCGGCGCCCTGTTCAAGATCGGCGCCGTGCTCGACGCGGTGACGGAGCTCCAGTTCCGCCTGAGCGACGACGTCAACGACGACTTCGCGCTCCTGTTCGGAGCCAACTTTCCCTTCTAGGGCAGCCGCGAGTCGCGTGATTTCGCCGCGGCCGGCAACGTTTCCCACACCAATTCGTTTCGATCTTGTTTCGCCTGGGGGTGGATGCTAGCGTTCCGCCCCCCAAAGACAGCCGCTCTCCTTCGGCCCGTCGATGGGACCGCTGGCCCACTCCTCAAAACCAACATCCACAAGCCGTTGCGCGCGCCGGTCGCGCGCCGGAAAACGCTCTCCACGCTTCCGTGACGGGTTCGCTCGCCGGGATTGTGGAAAGCGTGTGGAGGAAAGGAGCTTCAGCGTGGCTCAACCGCCGCGCCAGCATCGTCTTGTCTGACTGCACTTCATTGTTGATAACACCCCCCCTTCACAAGTCAGCAATCCACAGCCCGGGAGCCCCACAAACGTCACCCCCGCGATTCTTGAGTCTTGCCGGACCGGGACGATTGTGGATAACAAGGACCTTCTCATCAGCAAGGACCGCCGAGATGGCCGTCACGACGCTTCGCCCCGAGGAACAAGCCCGACTCTGGGAGTCCGTCCTCCACGCCGTGAAAGAGCGGCTCGGAAGCCACCAGGCTTTCGACACGTGGTTCCGGCCCATCGTCCCCCTCGAAGTGGGACATGATCGAGTCGAGCTCGAAGTACCCAACACCTTTTTCGTGGACTGGATCCACGAACACCATCTGAGAACGCTCCAGGACTGCTTCAGCGAGGTTCTGGGGTCGACGCCCGAAGTTCACCTGGTCGCCGGAGGGCCGGTGCGGGACAGCCGCAACGGATATCGCGACCGCTCGATCACCCTGGCGCCCGTCATGCCCGCCCCGGCGGGTCCGCCATCGCTCGAATCCCAGCTCCACCCGCGCCTGACGTTCGAGGCCTACGTCGTGGGCGGCGGCAACCGCTTCACTCACGCCGCCAGTCTCGCCGTGGCCCGCAACCCGGGACACGTCTACAACCCGCTGTTCATTTTCGGCGGATCGGGACTCGGAAAGACGCACCTGCTGCACGCGATCGGCCACACCGTGCGCCAGCAGCGCCCGGACGCGCGCATTTCGTACGTCTCGGCCGAGCGGTTCACGAACGAGATGATCTTCTCGATCCAGCACGCGCAGACTCTCGCGTTCCGCAACAAGTACCGGAACGTGGATCTGCTGCTGATCGACGACATCCAGTTCCTGTCGGGGAAGGAGAGCACCCAGGAGGAGTTCTTCCACACGTTCAACGCTCTGCGGGATGGCCACAAGCAGATCGTGGTGACGGCGGACAAGCCTCCGAAGGACATCCCGATGCTCGAGGAGCGGCTGATTTCGCGCTTCAACCAGGGTCTCGTCACCGACATCAAGACCCCGGATCTCGAAACGCGGATCGCGATTCTGCGCAACCGCTGCGCGATCGAGGGCGCGGGTGGCCACCTCCCGGACGACATCCTGCTGCTGATCGCGGACCGCATCCGCAACAACATCCGCGATCTCGAGGGGTGCCTCGTGCGGCTGCTGGCGGTGGCGTCACTCACACAGCACGACGTCACCCTGGAGCTGGCCGAGGAGGTGCTGTCGCACTACGTGGACGCCGAGCCGGACCGCCTGAGCCCGGAGCGGATCCTGTCGATCGTCTCGGAGCGCTTCGCGGTGAAGCCGGAGGCGCTCGCAGGGAAGCGACGTACGCGCAGCATCGCGCTGCCGCGCCAGGTCGCGATGTTCCTGCTGCGGCAGCTCACGGATCTTTCGCTCACTGAAATCGGCCGCATGCTGGGGGGTCGTGATCACACGACCGTGATGTATGCGTGCACCAAGGTCAGCGCGTTGGCGGCGGCGGATACCGCCTTTGCGGAGAAGGTCAACGGACTCTTCTCCACGCTCTCCTCGGGGTAGAGTTGTGGATAGCCGGTGGAGGAATGGGGATGAGTCTGAGGGGGTCGGGAGAGCCGTCAGCGGCTGTGAATTACGGGCGGCTTTCTCAACACGCCATTGTGCGGCTGGAACCCGCTGCGGCACAACGGCTTGATAACGGTTTGACCTGCGCCCCTCAACATATCCACTTCCTCTACGGCTACTAGTTTCTTTTCTCTATGATAGACAAGGACTTAGTAGGGCCGAAAAGGCTTGCGATTCGGCCTTTCGAAACCATAAGATGCAGCCTTCTCGGAGGAACCCCGCCGTGACCCCCACTGCCACCGCCGGAACGACTGATCGCCCAGCAGGTTCGCCCCCTTCAGGGAGTGACCGCATGGAGTTGACCGTCCAGCAGGGAGACCTCGCCTTCGCCGTGGGGCGGGCGCTCGGCTCGGTGTCGAGCCGGAGCCCGCTGCCGCTGCTGAGCTGTGTGCTGCTCGAGGCCGAGGAGGGAAAGCTCACGATCACCGGGACCGACCTCGACGTCACGACGTCGGTGCGGATCCCGTGCGAGGTGAAGACGGCGGGACGCGCCGCCGTTTCGGCCCGGCACTTCAACGAGGTCGTGCGCAAGATGTCGCGCGGCGTGCTCTCGCTGATCGTCACGCAGCGCCAGTGCGAGATCCGCTACGGCGAGGGGCGCGGCTGGTCGCGCTTCCCCACCCAGGATCCCGCCGATTTCCCGCGGGTGCCCGACCTGCGCGCCGAATCGATACTCACGATCGAACCGGCGGCGCTGGTGCGTCTCGTCGATCGCTCGGCGTTCGCCGCTTCGACCGAGGAAACGCGCCCCCAGCTCAACGGGGTCCTCGTCCAGGGCGCCAAGGACCAGGTGACGTTCGTCGCGACCGACGGTCACCGCCTGGCGCGCGCGGTCCTCAAGGGCGCCTTCGGTGCGCTCGGCAAGGACGGCGTGATCGTTCCGACCCGCGCCCTCGAGGCGGTGAGTCGCGTCGCTCAGGACGCCACGGGTCCGATCGAGGTCCAGATTTCAGCGGCCCGCAACCAGGCCGGATTCACCGGTCAGGTGGGCGAGTACCGCGTCCAGATCGTCTCGCGGCTGCTCGAGGGTCCGTATCCGAACTACGAGCAGGTCATCCCCAAGAGCAACCCGCGTGAGCTCACCTGTCGGCGACTCGACCTGGTCGAAGCCGTCGACATCGTGGCCTCGCACGCGGACAACGTCACGCGGCAGATCCGGTTCTCGCTGCGCGACGACGGCGTCGGGGTTTCCTCGGCGACCGAGCTCGGGGCCGGCGAGCACAGCATTCAGGCGAAGTACCGCGGCGAGGCCATGGAGATCGGCTACAACGCCGGGTATCTTCTCGAAATCCTCAAGAGCATCCCCACGGAAGAGGTGACGCTGCGGCTCAACACCCCGCTCTCGGCGGGCGTGATCGAGCCGGCCGGGGCCCTGACCCCGGCCGAGGAGGAGATTCTCTGCCTCATCATGCCGCTGCGTCTGCCTGACGCGGCGGGCTGATGGTGGAGGCGGTCGGCAACGTCCTGAAGCGGGTCCTCGGCCAGCTCGGCCTCGATCGTGAAATCGCGGGCTGGGAGGCGGTCCGTGCGTGGCCGGAGGTCGTGGGTTCGCGGGTCGCGCAGCACACCCGATGCGTGGGTCAACGCGACGGAGTGCTGCGCGTCGAGGTGGATGGGGCGGCATGGATGCAGGAGCTCCGCTACCTCGAGCGCGATCTGATTCGCAACATCAATCGACGGCTGGGAGCCGAAAGGATTCGCGGAGTCCGGTTCGTCGTCCCCCGGGAAGGGATCCTCCGTTGAAGAAGGAAGGAGAAGGCACGTTGACTGCCGAGCCCAAGGGCCATCATTACGACGCCACGAGCATCACGGTTCTCGAGGGTCTGGACGCCGTACGCAAGCGCCCCGCCATGTACATCGGCGACATCGGGACCCGCGGTCTCCATCACCTGGTCTACGAGGTCGTGGACAACTCGGTGGACGAGGCGCTGGCCGGGTTCTGCACCGAGATCCAGGTCACGATCGAGACCGACGGCAGCGTGACCGTGGTCGACGACGGGCGTGGCATCCCGGTCGACATGCACCAGACCATGAAGAAACCCGCGCTCGAGGTCGTCATGACCACGCTGCACGCGGGCGGCAAGTTCAACAACGACTCGTACAAGGTCTCGGGCGGACTGCACGGCGTCGGCGTCTCGGTGGTGAACGCGCTCTCGAAATGGTGCGAGGTCGAGGTGCTGAAGGATGGCACGCTCTACACGCAGCGCTACGAGTTCGGGAAGCCCACCGGCCCGATGGCGACCCGTCCCGCCGAGAAGGGCCGCAAGGGCTCCGGCACCGTGACGCACTTCATGCCGGACGACGGCATCTTCGAGGACGTCACCTACCACTACGACACGCTGGCCGGCCGGATGCGCGAGCTCGCGTTCCTCAACAGCGGCCTCACCATCCGCCTCACCGACGCGCGCAATGGCAAGACCCACGATTTCATCTACAAGGGCGGCATCAACGAGTTCATCAAGTACCTGAACCAGAACAAGCAGGTGCTCCACTCCAAGCCGGTGTTCTTCCAGCGCGACCGCGACGATGTGGCGGTCGAGGTGGCGTTCCAGTACAACGACACCTACGCCGAGTCCGTGCACTCGTTCGTCAACAACATCAACACCATCGAGGGCGGCACCCACCTGATCGGCTTCCGTTCGGCGCTCACCCGCACGCTCACCAACTACGCCGAGAAGGAAGGCATGGCCCAGCGCGCCAAGGTGTCGGTCGCGGGCGAGGACGTGCGCGAGGGTCTGACCGCGATCATCTCGATCAAGATGCGCGACCCGCAGTTCGAGGGGCAGACCAAGACCAAGCTCGGGAACAGCGAGATCAAGGGCATCGTCGAGAGCATCGTCGGCGAAGGGCTCCGCAATTACTTCGAGGAGAACCCGCCGGTCGCCCGCAAGATCGTCGACAAGATGCTGGCGGCCGCGCGCGCCCGCGAGGCGGCCCGCAAGGCCCGCGAGCTGGCACGCCGGAAGACCATCCTCGACGGCGGGGCGCTGCCCGGGAAGCTCGCCGACTGCGCGTGGGACGAGCCCAAGGACTGCGAGATCTACATCGTCGAGGGCGACTCGGCCGGTGGCAGTGCGAAGCAGGGCCGCGACCGGAAGTTCCAGGCGATCCTGCCGATCCGCGGCAAGATCCTGAACGTCGAGAAGGCGCGGCTCGACAAGATCTTCGCCAACGAAGAGATCCGCAACATCTTCACCGCGCTCGGCTGCGGAGTGGACGCCGAGTTCGACATTACGAAGCTCCGCTACCACCGCGTCATCATCATGGCCGACGCCGACGTGGACGGCGCGCACATCCGCACGCTGATCCTCACGCTCATCTTCCGGAAGCTTCAGCCGCTGGTGGATGCCGGCCACATCTACATCGCCCAGCCGCCGCTGTTCCTGGTCAAGGCCGGCAAGGAAGAGATCTACTGCTACAACGAAAAGGAGCGCGAAGAGGCGATCGCCCGCATGGGGAAGAAGAACGTGATGGTCCAGCGCTACAAGGGCCTCGGCGAGATGAATCCCGAGCAGCTCTGGCGCACGACCATGAATCCCGAGACCCGCACGCTGCTCAAGGTCAAGAACGAGGACGCGGTCGAAGCCGACCGCATCTTCACCATCCTGATGGGCGAGCAGGTCGAGCCGCGGCGCCAGTTCATCGAAGAGAACGCGCTGTCCGTCAAGAACCTCGACGTCTGATCCCCGGAGCCCATACCGCATGGCTTTGAACGACCGCACCCGCGTCCTCGAGACGCCGATCGAAGAGGAGATGAAGACCAGCTACATCGACTACTCGATGTCGGTCATCGTCTCGCGCGCGCTGCCCGACATTCGCGACGGGCTCAAGCCCTCGCAGCGCCGCATCCTGGTGGCGATGAACGATCTCAACCTCGCCCCCGGACGACCTTTCCGGAAATGCGCCAAGATCGCCGGTGACACCTCGGGCAACTACCACCCGCACGGCGAGCAGGTGGTGTATCCGACGCTGGTCCGCCTCGCGCAGAACTGGGTGATGCGCTATCCGCTGGTGGACGGTCAGGGGAACTTCGGCTCGATCGACGGCGACGCGCCGGCCGCCATGCGCTACACCGAGGCCCGCCTCACCCCGATCGCGATGGAGATGCTCGCCGACCTCGAGAAGAACACCGTCGACTTCCGCCCCAACTACGACGAAACACGCGAGGAGCCCACCGTGCTGCCGGGGGTGGTGCCCAACCTCCTCGTCAACGGCTGCTCCGGCATCGCGGTCGGCATGGCGACCGAAGTTCCGCCGCACAACCTGCGCGAGATCTGCGAGGCCATCTGCCACGTGATCGACCATCCGGCGGCCGAGATGGCGGACCTGCTCAAGATCGTGAAGGGGCCGGACTTCCCGACCGGCGGCATCGTCTACGGCACCCAGGGAATCCGCGACTGCTATCTCACCGGCCGCGGGCTGATCCGCATGCGCGCGCGCGTGCTGGTGGAGGAGGGGCGCGCCGGGCGCATGAGCCTGGTCGCCACCGAGATCCCGTTCCAGGTCAACAAGTCCGCGATGCTCGAGAAGATCGCCGACCTCGTGCGCGAAGGAAAGCTCACCGGCATCAGCGACCTGCGCGACGAGTCGGACCGCGACGGGCTGCGCGTCGTGATCGAGCTCAAAAAGGACGCGAACCCCAAGGTGGTGCTGAACCAGTTGTTCGTGCACACCCCGCTCCAGTCCACGTTTGGCGCCATCATGCTGGCGCTGGTCAACCAGAGGCCTCAGGTGCTCGACCTGCGCGGCCTGCTCGACCAGTACGTGCTTCATCGGCAGGAAGTGGTGCGGCGCCGCACCGAGTTCGATCTCGCGGAAGCCGAGCGCCGCGCGCACATCCTCGAAGGACTGAAGATCGCGCTCGATCACCTCGACCAGGTGATCGCGCTGATCCGGGCGTCCAAGGACGTGGAGACCGCCCGCCAGGGACTCATCGACACCTTCAAGCTCAGCGAGATCCAGGCCAACGCGATCCTCGAGATGCGGCTCCAGCGCCTGACCGGCCTCGAGCGCTCGAAGATCGAGCAGGAATACCTCGAGGTCATCCAGCTCATCGAGAAGCTGCGCAGCATTCTCTCCAGCCCGCAGAAGATGCTCGAGATCATCAAGGACGAGGTGAATCGCCTGAAGGAGAAGTACGGCGACGACCGGCGCACCCAGATCATGTCCGAGGAAGGCGACATCGGCTACGAGGACACGATCGAGCAGAAGGACATGGTGATCACGATCTCCCACGCCGGGTACATCAAGCGGCAGGAGGTTTCCGCCTACCGCGCGCAGCGACGCGGCGGCAAGGGCGTCATCGGCGCCCGCACCCGCGAGGACGACTTCATCGAGCACCTGTTCATCGCGAACACCCACGCCTACATGCTGATCCTCACCGATCGCGGGCGCTGCCACTGGCTCAAGGTCCACGAGATCGAGCAGGCCGGCCGCATGGCGAAGGGGCGCCCGCTGGTGAACCACCTGGAAGGCCTCGATCGCGAAGAGCGGGTCCAGGCGGTGGTGCCGGTGAAGGAGTTCGACGAGCAGCACTACCTGGTGTGCGCCACCCGCAAGGGCCTCATCAAGAAGACGGTGCTCTCGGCCTACGGACATCCGCGGCGCGGCGGCATCAACGCCGTGCTGCTCGAGGAAGGCGACGGGCTCTTCGAGGCGATCATCACCGACGGCACCCACGACCTCATTCTGGCGAAGAAGAAGGGGCTCGCGATCCGCTTCCACGAGAGCGAGGTGCGTGCCATGGGACGCACCGCCTACGGCGTGAAGGCAGTGACCCTCGACGACGACCAGGACGAGGTCGTGAGCATGGTCGGCGTGAAGCGCCAGGCCACGCTGCTCGCGGTGACCGAGAACGGCTACGGCAAGCGCAGCGAGATCAGCGAGTACCGCGTGTCACACCGCGGCGGGAAAGGCATCATCACCATCAAGACCACCGATCGGAACGGCTCCGTGGTGGCCGTGAAGGAAGTGGTGGACGGCGACGAGCTGATGATCATGACGCGCGCCGGCCAGATGATCCGCATGCCGGTCGCCGGCATCTCGGTGATGGGACGCAACACGCAAGGTGTGCGGCTCGTGTCGCTCGAGCAGCCCGGCGTGGGCGAGCTGCTGCCGGATGCGGTGGCGGGCGTCACGCGCGTGGTGCGGGAGGACGACGAGGTGGTCGTTGCCGCGGCTGAAGAGGCTTCCGTCGAGACCGCGGCAGAGCCGGAAGAGCCCGTCGAAGGCTGAGCGAGGGGCGGCGCTTTGGCGTCCGCCCCTTCTTCATGAGAGCCCTTGTGAAATGATTCACCTGCCCCGGCCGCCGGCGACGCGATGAGCGAGATCTCCGAGTCCACTGTTCGGCGCCTCTCGCACTACTACCGCGTGCTCGAGGAGGTGCAGTCGGAGGGGAAGCGCCTGATCTCCTCGCACCGGCTCGCCGAGCGCGAGGGCATCACCTCCGCCCAGGTCCGCAAGGATCTCTCGTGCTTCGGGTCGTTCGGCCGGCGCGGTCTCGGTTATCCGGTGGACCGTCTGCGCGACGAGATCCGGGCGATCCTCGGCCTCGACCGGCGCTGGCGCGTGGTGCTGGTCGGCGCCGGCAACATCGGCGCCGCGCTGCTCGCCTACCGCGGTTTCGCGCGGCATGGGTTCGACCTCGCGGCGGTGTTCGATCGCGAGGGCTCGGCGGTTGGCCGGCGCGTGGGCGGCCTCGTCGTGCGCGACATCCGCGAGCTGCCCGAGCTCGCCCGCGCGGAGCCGTTCGACATCGGCGTCATCGCCACCCCGATGGACGCCGCCCAGCCGGTGGCCGACGCGCTGGTGGCGGCCGGCGTCCGCGGCATCC
>DAIUEO010000003.1:0-5412 GCA_036845125.1 Candidatus Eiseniibacteriota bacterium
CCATGAACCCGTTCACCAAGATCATGAACGGGAACAAGAGCTACACCGCCACCTTTGCCATCAACTCCTACGCGTTGTCGGTGTCGACGGTCGGCAGCGGCTCGGTGACCAAGAACCCGGACCTGGGGAGCTACCCCCATGGGACCAGCGTGGAGCTCACCGCGGTGCCCGGCACCGGCCACCACTTCTTGGGCTGGAGCGGCGACACGATCGGGACCGCGAACCCGTTCACCGGGATCATGAACGGGAACAGGAGCTACACCGCCACCTTTGCCATCAACAGCTACACCTTGAGCGTCGGCACCGTGGGCAGCGGCTCGGTGACCAAGGATCCCGACCTGGGAAGCTACCCCCACGGGACGAGCGTTCAGCTCACAGCGGTCCCTGATGCCTACTACTCATTCACCGGGTGGAGTGGGGACACGACGGGCAGCATGAACCCTTTCACCATGATCATGAACGGGAACAAGAGCTACACCGCCACCTTCACCATCAACTCCTACACGCTGAGCGTCAGCACGGTAGGGAATGGCTCGGTGACCAGGAACCCGGACCAGCCGACCTACCCACACGGGACCAGCGTCGAGCTCACTGCGGTACCGGGTACCGGCTACAGCTTCACCGGCTGGAGCGGCGACACGACGGGCACCATAAACCCGTTCACCAGGATCATGAACGGGAACAAGAACTACACCGCGACGTTCGCCATCAACACCTACACGCTGTCGACGGCGGTGGTGGGGAGCGGATCGGTGACCAAGAACCCGGACTTGGCGAGCTACGCGCACGGAGCCAGCGTGGAGCTCACCGCGGTGCCGAGCACCGGCTACAGCTTCACCGGCTGGAGCGGCGACACCACCGGGACCATGAACCCGTTCACCAAGATCATGAACGGGAGCAAGAGCTACACCGCGACGTTCGCCATCAACACTTACACGCTGTCGACGGCGGTGGTGGGCAGCGGGTCGGTCGCGCTCAACCCGACCGGGGGCACCTACGACCACGGAACGAGCGTTCAGCTCACGGCGACGCCGAGCTTTGGCTACTCCTTCACCGGCTGGAGCGGCGACACCACCGGGGCGGCCAACCCGTTCACCGTGATCCTGCACCAGAACAAGAGCTACACCGCGACGTTCGCGCTCAACGCGTACACGGTGTCGACCGCGGCAATCGGCAGCGGAACCGTGACCAGGAGCCCGAGCCAGGCCACCTACGACCACGGGACCAGCGTCCAGCTCACCGCCAGCCCAAGCTTCGGCTACACGTTCACCGGGTGGAGCGGCGACACCACGGGGACGGCCAACCCGTTCAGCGTGATCCTGCACCAGAACAAGAGCTACACCGCGACCTTCACCCTTGATACGTACACGGTCACGACGTCGGTAGTCGGCAGCGGCACCGTGACCAAGAATCCGGACCAGGCCAGCTACACCCACGGCAGCTCGGTTCAGCTCACGGCGACTCCGAGCTTCGGTTACTCGTTCATCGGCTGGAGCGGTGATACGACGGGAACTGCGAGCCCGTTCACCGTGATCCTGCACCAGAACAAGAGCTACACGGCGGCGTTCACGATCAGCACGTACACCATCGCGACCTCGGTGGTCGGCAGCGGCACGGTGACGAAGAACCCGAACCAGGCGACGTACGACCACGGCACTTCGGTCCAGGTCACCGCGAATCCCAGCGTGGGCTACTCCTTCACCGGCTGGAGCGGGGATACCACGGGGACCACCAACCCGTTCACCGTGATCCTGCACGAGGACAGGACCTTCACCGCCACGTTCACCATCAACTCCTACACCATGAGCGTCAGCACGGTGGGCAACGGGTCGGTGACGAAGAACCCCGACCTGGGGAGCTACCCGCACGGAACCAGCGTGGAGCTCACCGCGGTGCCCGGCACCGGCTACAGCTTCACGGGCTGGGGTGGCGACACGACGGGCACCATGAACCCGTTTTCCAGGATCATGAACGGGAACAGGAGCTACACCGCCACCTTCACCATCAACTCCTACACGCTGAGCGTCAGCACGGTGGGGAGCGGCTCGGTGACCAGGAACCCGGACCTGGGGAGCTACCCGCACGGGACCAGCGTGGAACTCGCGGCCGTCCCGGGTGCCTTCTACTCGTTCACCGGCTGGAGCGGAGATACGACCGGGACCATGAACCCGTTCACGAAGATCATGGACGGGAGCAGGAGCTACACCGCCACCTTCACGATCAACAGCTACACGCTGAGCGTCAGCACGGTCGGGAGCGGCTCGGTGACCAGGAACCCCGACCAGCCGACCTACCCGCACGGGACCAGCGTGGAGCTCACCGCAGTGCCGGGCACTGGCTACAGCTTCACCGGCTGGAGCGGGGACACCACAAGCACCATGAACCCGTTCACCAGGATCATGAACGGGGACAGGAGCTACACCGCCACCTTCACCATCAGGAGCTATGCGCTCACCGTAACCATCGTTGGGAACGGCACGGTGACGCGGGATCCCGACCTTCCCCTCTACACGCACGGCAGCGAGGTCGAACTGACGGCCACCGCGGGACCGAATCACTACTTCTCGGGGTGGACGGGAGACAGCGTCAAGTCGCTCAATCCCCTCAGCCTCGTCATGACGAAGGACATGTCGCTGACCGCGCATTTCAATCCGATCCCGGTCGCGGTCCAGCTCCCGCCGAGATTCCTGGCGCAGGCGTTCGCGACGGATCTGAACTATCCGGTGGGGATGGCCTTCCTTCCCGACGGCCGGCTGCTCTACGTCGAGAAGCAGACGGCGCGGATCCGAATGATCGCGAACGGCGGGCCGTCGCTGGTCGATCCGGTGGGGGTGGTCGACAGCGTGGCCGGTTCTGGAGCGGAAGACGGACTGCTCGGGGTGGCGGTGGACCCCGGCTGGCCGCTCCATCCCCACATCTATGTCTGCTACACGGCGCTCGGGGGCACCATCCGGCTCTCCCGTCTGACCGCCGAGGGAGATCTGTCGGAGCCCGCCAGCAGCGACCTGGCGTTCCCGAGTGTCTCCCGGCGCGACATCCTGCGGGATCTCCCCAACCAGAGTCCGATCCACAATGGTGGGGCCGTGCGGTTCGGCCCGGACGGCATGTTGTATCTCAGCCTTGGCGACGACATGGCGAACTGCGAAGAACAGAATCCGGCCCAGCTGGTCGGGGCCGTGCTGCGACTGGACGTGAGCGGCGTGGCGGACGGCCCGGGCGAGCCGCCCGACCGTGGCGACCTCGTGCCGCCCGACAACCCTTACGCGATTCATCCCGACACCAATCGCCGGCTCGTCTGGGCGGCGGGGTTCCGCAATCCGTTCCGCTTCCACATCGACCCCGCCAACGGCTCGATCTTTGTCTCCGACGTCGGAGAAGACACCTACGAAGAGATCGATCTCATCGCGGGCGCCGGGCTGAACTACGGCTGGCCCTCCTGGGAGGGTCCGGGGTCGTATTCGTCATGCAGCGAGCCGGGGACCATGGAGCCACCCATCCACTGGTACGACCGCACGGGATTCGCGGCCTCGGTGATGGGTGCGGGCGTGTATCGAGGATCGGGTTGCGCGACCTGCGACTTCCCAGCGGAGTACGAAGGCGACTACTTCTTCAGTGACTACTACGAGGGATTCCTGCGCCGGCTGCACTACTCGGGAGGGGTCTGGAGCATGGCGGAGCCCGTGCCGGGTCAGCCGAGCGCCACCGATTGGGGTCGCGGCTTCGACGAAGTCTCCGACTACCTGGTCGGACCCGACGGTGCGCTCTGGTACTGCCGCATGTCGGTGAACTACGCCGACGGAACGGGTGAAATCGGCCGGATTCACTACCAGAGCGCAACCACCGCAGTCGGAAACTCGGGTGTCGCCGACGGAGGGGTGTCTTTCGCGCTGCCCTATCCCTCACCTTCTCGCGGCAACGTCAGCTTCGCCTACGCGGTGGGGAGCCCGAGCCGGGTCGAACTGGCGGTCTACGATGCGATGGGTCGCCTGAGCCGCCGCCTGGTGTCCGCGGACCAGGGCGCGGGCCGTCACGTGATCGCATGGGACGGCCGTAACGTGAACGGGTCACCCGCCGCCTCCGGCGTCTACCTCGCGCGCCTGATGGTGAACGGCCGGCCCTTCATGCGCAGGCTCGTCCTGACGCGCTGAACGATCCTGGCCCCGGGACTCACGCCCCCAGGTCGTACGAGCGGAGCTTCTTGTAGAGCGCGGATTCGCTGATCTTGAGACGCGCCGCGAGCTCGATGCGCGTCAGATCCGGATACCGGCGCAGCGCCTCCTCGAGCCAGCTCTTCTCGGCCTCCTCGAGCAGGAGCGGCAACCCGGCTTCGAGATCGATTGCGCCGTCTCCGCGCCGGCCGCGCCCGACAGCGGCGCCGGCATCGAGCAGCCGGGTGAGATCCGCCGGCGTCACCGGGCCGTTCGATCCTTCCATGGTCAGACGGGCGGCGAGCTGCTCGATGTGGCGGACGTTGTCGGGCCACGAGAAGTCCAGCCCCTCCAGAAATCGAACCGCCTCGGGCGAGAGCTCGATCCAGCGACCGTTGCCGGTCTGGTCGAGGCAGTGCCGCAGCAGGAGCCCGATGTCTTCCAGCCGCTCACGCAGCGGTGGAATCCGGATCGGAATGAAGTTCAGCCGCTCGAAGAGGTCGCGGCGGAAGCGCCCGGCTTCGACCTCCACGTCGAGGTCGCGGTTGGTCGCGGCGATCACCCGCACGTCGGCCCGCCGCTCCTCGGGATCGCCGACGCGCTCGAACGTCTTCTCTTGGAGCAGGCGCAACAGCTTGGATTGGATCTCGAGCGGCAACTCGCCGATCTCGTCGAGGAAGAGCGTGCCGCGATCGGCCGCCTGCACTTTCCCGATCCGGTCGGTCGCGGCGCCGGTGAATGCGCCGCGCCGGTGACCGAACAGCTCGGCCTCGACCATGCTCTTCTCGAGCGAAGGGCAGAAGACCGTCACGAGCGGGCGGCTGGCGCGCGGACCCGCGTAGTGGAGCGCGCGAACCAGGAGGCTCTTTCCGGTTCCCGTCTCGCCGAGCATCAGCACCGGGAATTCCGTCGCAGCGGCTTTGCGCACGGTCTGCTCGAGCTCGCGCACCGCGGACGAGCGGCCCACGAAGCGGCCGAACGACCAGTCGGTGGCCAGCACCTCGCGGCTCGCTTCGGCTTCCTGGCGGAACTGGTTCTCCGAGAGCCGTAGCCGGTCCCGCTCGCGGATCACGTCGCGCCCGGCGCGCAGCGCCTCGATGATCGGGCCGGCCATCTCGAACATCGAGCGCAGGATGGTCCGATGCCGGGGGTCGAAGTACCCGGGTGCCCGCTTCTCGAGGTGCACGAGCGCGACGATCCGGTCGCCGGAACGGATCGGCATGCAGAGCACGGCCGCGGTGCGCAGCGCCTGCACCGATTCGAC
>DAIUEO010000003.1:5422-30662 GCA_036845125.1 Candidatus Eiseniibacteriota bacterium
CAGAACGTCCTCGCCGGTCTGCACGACGCGCTGGAACAGGTGCCGGCTGAAGGCCCCGGCATCGCCTTCGAAGTTCCGCGCCTGGAAGCCGCTCAGGACCCGGTATTCGAGCTCGCCGCGGTCGGTGACCTCGACGAACAACCCGCGATCGGCGCTGGCGCCGGTGACCGCCTGCTGGAGAATGGCGCCCAGCACCACGTCGGGCTCCGCCACCTGGCTGAGCACGCCCCTCAACGCCACGATCAGCTGCGCGGTCTGCTTCTGGAGATCGTCGGACATGGCGTCAGGCGGGAGTTCGCTCGCGGTCCAGTCCGACGCGGTGGAGCAGGTCGACGAACCGCGGGTCCTTGCGTAACGGGTCGAACAGCGGATCCACCTCGAGTCGGTTGAGTTCGGTGTCGTGCTCACGATAGCCGATCTCCAGCCACCTGAGGGCCGCGTCGACCTGGCCGAGCCGCGAGTAGAGCTCGGCGATGTGCTCGGCCGGCTGGTACGTGCCGGACTCGCGACGGCGGGTCAGTCCGCCAATCAGCATCTGCAGCGTCGGTCGGAACCCGGCGGCCTGGTAGGTGCGGGCGAGCGCCGCGGCCGTTTCGCGCTGCCCCTGGAGCTCGAACGAACGGATCAGCGACTGCACCGCCTCGGCCTGGTGACCCTGCTGATCGAGGACCCCCGCCATCGCCCGGTAGGCGAGTGCACTGCTCGAATCGAGCTCCGTGGCGCGCCGCAGTCGATCGAGCGCCGAATCGAAGTGACGGGCGTAATACTCGAACGTGCCGCCGGCCAGGCCGACCGTCTGGGAGAGCGGATCCAGCTGCTCGGCCTCCCCGAGCTCCGCCTGCGCCTGCTCGAACAGGCCGCGCTGCGCCAGGTGGTGCGCGTACCAGAAGTGGGCCAGGGCGTTGTTGGGATTGAGCTCGATGGCACGGCGGTATTCCCTTTCGCTCCCCTCCCAGTTCCAGTCGAAGTTGTGCATGACGTGCGCGAGCGAGGCATGGGCTTCCGAAAGATTCTCGTCGAGCGCCACGGCCTTGAGCGCGGCGGCCCGCGCGCGCGCGCGGGCGTCGAGCGGTGGGACCTGCGCGTAGAGGCCGGCGGCCGCCCACGCATCGGCGAGCCCGGCATAGGCCGTGGCGTAGAGCGAATCCTGCCGGATCGCGCGCTCGAAGTATTCGATCGCCCGCGGGACGCCCGACGGCCGCCGGCTCCAGTGGTATCGCCCGCGCAGGTAGAACTGGTAGGCGATCGGATCGTTGCCACGGCCGCGGGCGAGCCGTTTGCGCTCCTCCGGCGTGAGGCGGACCTCGATCTCGCGCACCACGGCCCGGCTCACGCGGCTCTGCAGCGCGATCACATCGGTGGTGTCTCCTTCGTAGCTGGCCGACCACAGCTGCCGATCGTCGCGCCCGTCCACCAGCCGCGCGGTGATGCGCATCCGGTGGCCCGACCGGAGCAGGCTGCCTTCGACCACGCCGTCCACGTTCAGGTCGCGGGCGATTTCGGTCATCCGCGGCCGCGGCCCCTTGTAGCGCATCACCGAGGTGTAGGAGATCACGCGCAGCGCGCTGACGTGGGAGAGCTGGGCGATCAGCTCTTCTGTCATTCCGTCCGCGTAGTATTCCTGATCGGGATCGCCGGATAGATTGGTGAGTGGCAGCACCGCCAGCGAACGGAGCCCGGTGGCCGATGCTTCGTCCTGCCGCCCTCGAAACAGCGCGTAGCCGACGCCGCCGACGAGCGCGATCACGAGCACGATCAGCCAGCGTGGGATCGCCAGGGTGGCGTGGCGCAGGGTTCGGAGCGCCACCCCGGAGCTCGACTGGAGGCGCTTCAGGGTCTTCGCGAGGTCGGCGGCCGAGGCGTAACGGCGTTCGGGGTCCGCCTCGAGGCAGCGGCGGATGATGGACTGGAGCTCGGCGGAGATGCGCGCGTACCGCGCCTGGGGAAACAGCCGGTTCGCCGGGGTCGGCGGTACGATCGAGCCGGTGGCCGCCTGATAGAGAACGAGACCGGCCGCGTAGAGGTCGGACCGCTCGGTGGCGGGCGACCCGGTGAGCACCTCGGGGGCGATGTAGAGCGGCGTTCCGGCGACCACCTGCGAGTCGGTGCGGAGAGCCCCCGCTTCTTCCGCTTCCGGCGCCAGCCAGCGGGCCAGGCCGAAGTCGAGGATCTTGAGTCGGCCGTCCGAGGTCAGGTGGAGATTGCCGGGCTTGAGGTCGCGGTGGATCACGCCGCGGCCGTGCGCGTACGCCAGTCCCTCGGCGAGCTGCACGCCGAGATCGATCACGAGAGCTCTCGGCAGTGGACCGCGAACGAGCCGTCGATCGAGGGACTCGCCCGGGATGTATTCCATGACCAGGAAGTCGCGCCCGGACTCGGTGCGGAACTCGTACAGCGTGGCGATCGCCGGGTGGTTCAGATGCGAGAGTGCCAGCGCCTCGCGAAAGAAGCGTCGCCGGGATTCCTCGCTGCCCAGCACGCCGGGCGGCAGGAATTTGAGAGCGACATCCCGGTGCAGATGTTCGTCGCGCGCGCGGTAGACCACGCCCATGCCGCCCGCACCCAGGACCTCCACGATGCGGAAATGGCCGAACGTGCTCCCGATCAGCGCCTGCCTTTCGGAGGCTTCGGCCAGGGCACCCTCGAAGTGAGCTCGACGCCGCCCCGGGCGGCATTCGAGTGGCGGCGATTATACGCCCCACCCGGTCGAGGGTGCGCGGCAGGGGCGCCGTGGGGTAGGTCCCCGCCGGCGCCCCGGACTGCTCAAGGGAACGGCGCCCGCGCGTCAGTTCCCGGTCTTCTGGATCGCGTAGCCCACGATCAGCGATGCGCGATTGCCGTCCGGGCTCGTCGTCAGCGCGACGTTGACCGGCAGGCTGACGCCGCCGTAGTCGAAGCACTTTCCCACGGCGATCACGAGGGCGGTCTGCACCGGCTTGTCTCCGCCGACCGCGACCAGGTTCGGTCCGAGTCCGAATTCGAATCCGTTCGGGAAGCGAACCCCCATGGCTCCGGTGATCCCGGGGATGATCTTTCCGTATTCCACTCCGCCCACCATCGGCACGGCCTCGATCACGAACTGCGGGCCTCCGCCCCGCGGGGCGATCTGCCGTTCGAAGTGCCACCCGAACTGGCTGATCACGCGGCCGTAGCCCTGGCTGTTCATGTGGTTCCAGATCTCGCCGTGGTCGGACACCACGGTCACTCCGAGCCGCGGTCCGCTCATGTTGCGCTGGCGGAACACGACCGGCTCAAAGGAATCTGCCGCCGGCTGCACCGGCTCCACGGCCTCCGCGACCTGCGCCTGCGCGACCTGCGCGGAATCTGCGGCGTGCATCGGCAGAACGGGATCCGCGATCTGGGCCCTGCTTGGCTGCACGGTGGCGCCCATCATGATGGTGAGCAGTGCCACCACTTCCATACTCGTTCGGCACTTCATGACGTTCCTCCTTCTCGTGAGACTCCGGCCGACACCCGCCCGGTACTCGCAGCGGGCGCCGAATCGGAGGTGAGTTCGTTAGAAGATTGGGGCGTGCTGGTTCGCGGTCATCGCGACGAGCTCTTGGAAGCTCACCATGAGCTCGCCGGCCGAGAAGTCCGCGTGGCCATAACCCTCGACACGCTTCTGGACCAGCCACGGTCCGGCGGCGACCTGCCCCAGGATGTCCTCGTGGAACACCGGCACCAGGGGGTCACGGGTCTTGTGCATGGTGATCACCGGGATCCGGAGGTTCCCGGACGGCTCCCCGAACCGGGCGAGGAACGCCGCCGCATCCGGGGCGATCGAATAGCGCGCGACCCGCGCGTTGATGTCGTCGAGCAGTGCCGGCGGGAGCGCCGCCGACGTGTAACGCCAGGTCGCGTTGTCGAAGAAGCTGTGCCCGTGAGTGCGGGCGAACAGATCGCCGCCGCCCTGCATCCCGAAACCGAGCACGTTGATCAGCGACCCGGCCACTTCCTGGTTGCTGATTCCCGGCAGCGGCCGGCGCGCCAACAGCTGGATGATGCCGAGCCCCTGCGGGTTCGCATTGACCGCCTGCAGGACCGGCTGCACCACCTGCGCGTTGATGTCGGTGATCACCGGCGGGTTCTCGAGGCCGCCCGCCAGCACGTTCGGATACACCGTATCGAACAGCACGCGGATGTCGCCGAGGTACTGCACCTCCTCGTCACTGCCGCCGACGATTCCGGAGACGAGCAGGCTCCCGTCGTACTGCTCGGGGAACTTCTGCGTCATGAGCAGACCGATGAGTCCGCCGAGCGACTGCCCCAGCAGGTAGGTGTGGCGGGGCCGCGCCACCTGCCAGGCGAACCGGCGGCTCAGCTGCCGCGAATCGTGGATGCCCTCCTGCACCGCGTATCCGTTGCTCGAATAGCTCGAGGCGGTGACGGCAAAACCGCGAGCCAGCAGCGAATCGCGAATTGCGCCGTTGTTCGGCAGCGCGACCGGTTGCGCTGGATTGGTGTAGCCGTGGAGATAGACCACCAGATCGCCGTTCCAGGCCGCCGGCTTGTCGATCACCCACAGCGCACCGGATTCCGAGCGGCCCTCGAGATGCAGGGCCTGGCCCTGGGCACGCCGGAGGCAGGTGGGATCCAGCGTCGAGAGACCGAGACCGCCGGAGGTGTCGGCGGCCACATTCATGGCCTCCGGAGCGAGCACCCGTTTCGCATCACAGCCGATCGCGGAGAACAGAACCAGCGCCAGAGCGAGCGACGCGAGTCCGCGGCCCGCAATGAACCGGGGCCTCCAGGGCCAGATAGACGCGAGAACAGTGGGGAGCAACATGGCGACCTCCTCGTATCGCCGCCACGGCCGTGCGCCAGGTTGGCGAACTGCTCGGCGGCGTTGTCGCGAGTGCGACGCAGCCGCTACTGCAGGTCATGTGCCGGTGAGGCGTCGTGATGCGTGCGCCCCGGACACCTCGCGGCATCCCGGTCGGGCGCAAGGCTTTCGCGAATCACGGCCGCTTCGCCGCCGCGATCCCGCGCTCCGCGCTGCGAGGCGCGGACTTCACGAACGTCCAGTGAGGACTGTCGATCGAGACAGCCGGCGGCCCCCGTTCCGACCGTTCCGAAAGCTTGGTTAAGTCTGCTACGATTCTGCCGAGTCCATTTTCCGAGGAGGCCTCCCATGACCCTGTCCGTGGATTCGCCCAAGGCCCACGAGCTGATCGCCCGACTCGATGCGGCCGTCGGCGCGGCGCCGGACGACGCCGTGCGATGTCGCAACGTGAAGCGCGTGCTCGAGTCGCTGCTCCGCGACGGTGAGCGCTTCCTGCCTCCCGACTTCTGCAAGCCTCTGCCCGATGTCTATGCGCGGAGGCTTCTGCATCGGGATCCCAAGAACCGCTACACCGCGGTGGTGATGGTGTGGGGCAAGGGCCAGGGCACGCCGCTCCATGACCACGCCGGCATGTGGTGCTGCGAGTGCGTGTACCAGGGCGTGATCTCGGTCACTTCCTACTCGGTGCGCGGCGGCGATCCGGAGAAGGACCTCGTGAGCTTCGAGGAGGAGAAGACGATCCGCGCGGGCGTCGGCCAGGCCGGCGCGCTGATCCCGCCGTTCGAGTACCACGTGCTGAAGAACGCGACGGACGAGACCGCGGTCACGATCCACGTCTACGGCGGCGAGATGAACCACTGCCACATCTTCGAGCCGGCCGGCGACAACCTCTACCGCCGCGCCTTCAAAGAGCTCACGTACCGCTCCTGAAGTCGCTCCTTCCCGGTCTCGCCCTGTGCGCCGCGCTCGCTGCGGTGGCGGTGATCGGCACCGATGTGCCCTGGGTGCGCGAGACGTTCCACGTGAGCCCGCTGCTCGTCGTGATCCTGCTCGGCATGCTGTGGCGCTCGATCGCGCACACGCCGGAGGCAACCCAGCCCGGTATCCGCATGGCGCAGCGCCCGATCCTGCGCTGGGCGGTCGCGGGGCTGGGCCTGAGGCTCAGCCTCGATGAGCTGGTGAAGATCGGCGGCCCGGCGCTCGCGGTGGTCGCGGTCTCGACGTTCGTGGCGCTCTTCGCGGGCTTCGCCATCGCCCGCGCGCTCAACGTCCCGCGCAAGCTCGCGCTGCTGCTCGCGGTGGGCGGCGCGGTGTGCGGGGCCTCGGCCGTGGTCGCCGCCGACACCGTGGTGCAGGGCGAGAAGCGCGACGCGCCGGTGGCGCTCGGCGTGATCACGCTGCTCGGCACCGTGGGAATCTTCCTCTACCCGCTGATCGGGCGCGCGCTCGCCATGAACGACTTCCTGTTCGGCGTGTGGGACGGCGCCTCGCTCCACGAGATGGCACAGGTGGTGGCTGCCGGCTTCGGCATGAGCGACGAAGCGGCGCGCGTCGCGACCGTGGTCAAGCTCGCACGCATCGCGCTGCTCGCGCCGATCGTGCTGCTCCTCGGGGTATGGCTCGCGCGCTCGGGCGGCTCCGGCAAGGCCGCGGTGGCGCCGGTCCCCTGGTTCCTGGTGGTGTTCGTGCTGCTCGCGGGACTCGCCTCTACGGGCTGGCTGCCCGCCGAGTGGCTCGCCGTCGGCCGCCGGATCGACCTCTGGCTCCTCTGCATGGGAATGGCCGGGGTGGGGCTCCAGACCGGGGTCGCGGACCTCAAAGCCGCCGGAATCGGGCCGATTCTGGCCGGAACACTGCAGTGGGTGCTGCTGGCCGCGCTCTCCTACGGGCTCGCGAGGGTGTTCGTCCACTGAATCGGGGTCGGGCGCCGGGCTTGGGCCACGCCCTCCCAGTGATACACTTTCCGCGGCAATGAAACCTGCATCCCGCCCTTCGATCGCCACGGTCCCGGATACTGAGTCCCGGTCCGATCTCGACCTTCCCTGGACCGTGATCGTCCACGACGATCCGATCAACCTCATGAGCTACGTCACCATGGTGTTCATGCGCGTGTTCCGCTATCCGCGCGAACGTGCCGAGCAGCTCATGCTCGAGGTCCACAACTCGGGGCGCTCGCTGGTGTGGACCGGGGAGCGCGAGCAGGCCGAGCACTACACCCACCAGCTCCACGCCTACCAGCTCCTCGCGACGCTCGAGCGGTCGTTCGCATGAGCGAACCCCGCGAACCGGTCCCCGCGACCGGAGGCACCGATGGCACCGTGCGCATCCTGGGGCTGCCGCCCGTGGTGTCGGAGCTGATCCACGACCTGCCGCGCATGCTCCAGCGCACGCGCCATCCCGCCGCTCAGAAACGGCTCTACCCGGACGCCCTGCCGCGCGACCCCGCGGCCAGCACCGATTTCCGGCGGCTCACCGAGCCCGATCTCCGGAGACTGTTCGAGGCGGCGGAGGCCACCGTGGCGCGCGATCTCCGGTCGTTCGATCGCACGAGCGCCGAGCTGGTGATCCCGGAGGATCACGTCGCCGCGTGGATGAGCGCGCTCAACCAGGCGCGGCTCGCGATCGGCGAGATCTACCGGGTGACGCCCGCGGACATGGAGCGCGACGACCTCGACCCGCACCTCGCGCGCGATCTCGCGCTGCTCCGCATCTACGCCTACGGGTATCTGCTCGAGCGCTTCGTCACGCGGGCGCACGGCGCCCACGGGCCGCGCGTCGTCTGACCGCTTCACCTAGGAGCCGCTGACGAGCCTCCGGTAGAACTGCGGCCGCCGCGACGTGAAGAGGTGCGTCATCCCGGTGAGCGCCTTGTCCCGCGCCAGCGCGAGATCGCACCGCACCGCCTTCACCACCTCGTCGCGCTTGCCGCCGCCCGCCACCACCACACCACCGGGGTCCACGATCTGGCTGCGCCCCGTGAAGGGCACGCGCCCGCCGGGGCGGTTCTCGATGCCGGTGCGGTTCGCGGTCACCACGTAGACGCGATTCTCGAATGCACGCGTCCGCATCGCGGTCTGCGCGTTCGGGAACACCAGGTTCGAAGGGTGCGCGATCACGTCGGCGCCCTGGAGGGCGAGCACGCGCGCGACTTCAGGAAAGCGCCAGTCGAAGCAGATGAGCATGCCGACCTGCGCGCGGCCCACGCGATGCACGGCCAGCGGAATGTTGCCCGGCGAGAACCACTCCTGCTCGCGCTCGAACAGGTGGATCTTGCGGTACACCGCCTTCACGCCCCCCGGGCCCACCAGCATCGCGCTGTTGTAGAACCTCCCGCGCGAGCGCTCCGGGAAGCCGGCCACGTAGTGGCACTTCTCGCGACGCGCGGCGGCAGTGAGCGCGCGGGCGGTCGGGCCGGTCGCCGCGTCCTCGGCGAGTGAGGCCACCTCCTCGTGGCTCGAGAACACGTAGCCCGAGGACCACAGCTCGGGGATCACCACGAGGTCGGCCCGGACCGTGGCGGCCAGCGCGAGGCCATGCTCCAGGTTCTCGGCGGGCTTCCCGAAGCGGGGCCGGCCCTGCACGAATGCGAGGGTGAACGGAATCACCCGCGCACCGTATCATGTCGGCCGCAGCCCGCCCGGCGCCGCCTTCCGCGCGCCCCCGGCGGCCACGCCCGGGAGGAGCCATGTCACAGATCCTCGAGGTGCTGTGCGTCCACGGCATCGGCCACCAGGAAGCCGACGCCACCTGGCAATCCGACTGGACCCGGACCCTGCGCGACAGCCTGCGCGCGTGGCGACCCGATCTCGAGGTCGCGGCGTCGTTCGTCGCTTACGACGATCTCTTCGAGAAGGCGCCGTTCGGGCCGCTCGACACCGCGCAGGCGCTGTGGAAGCTGCTCGGCAGCGGCATCTGGCACGGCGTCGGCGATCTCTTCTCGCGGCCGCGCGGTCCGCTGGGGCCGATCCCGGACCGGGTGCGCTGGACGGCCGGCATGGTGATCCAGTGGGTAGAGAACGAGCGCCTGCGCACCTCCGCGCGCGCCCGCGTGCTCCAGATGATCGCCGAGCGGAAGCCCGCGCTGGTGGTGGCGCACAGCATGGGCTCGCTCATCGCCTACGACGCGCTGATCCGCGCCGAGGTGAAGGCCGAGAGCTGCACGTTCGTGAGCCTCGGCTCGCAGATCGGAAACGCGTTCGTGCGCGGCGTGTTCGGCGGGCGCCTCGTCCCGACCCGCACCCAGGCCTGGTGGCACCTCTTCAATCGCCACGACGACGTCTTCACCGCGCCGATCCGGCTCGCCGATGCGGGCTTCCACCAGGTGGACACGCCGTTCGACATCAAGGGCATCGCCGATCACGACGCGCTCCAGTACCTCGCACACCCGGCGACCGTGAACGGACCGTGGCGCGTGGTCGCTGGCGGACCCGCGACCCGGGCGGTCGCGCGCGGCCTCCAGGTGTTCGCGCGCGGGACGCCCCGGCCCCAGCGACGCGCGCTGCTGGTCGGCATCAACGACTACCCGCGTAAGGAGGATCGTCTCGAAGGCTGCCTCAACGACGTGTTCCTGATGAGCTCGGTGCTGCAGGACGCCGGGTTCCGCGCGGAGGAGATCCGGGTCGTGCTCGACGGCCGCGCCACCGCGGCCGGCATCCGCAGCCGGCTCCACTGGCTGCTCGAGGACGTGGGCGATCACGACGTGCGGCTCTTCTACTACAGCGGCCACGGCGCCCAGATCCCGCGCTACGGCGAGAACGAGGAGGTCGACCGGCTCGACGAGTGCCTGGTGCCGCACGACTTCGACTGGACTCCCGAGCGCGCGTTCACCGACGACCAGTTCTGGTCGCTCTACAGCCAGCTTCCCTACAAGTCGCGGTTCGTCGCGATCTTCGACTGCTGCCACTCGGGCGGCATGACGCGGCACGGGGGCCCCAGGGTGCGCGGGATCGCGCCGCCCGACGACATCCGGCACCGCTCGCTGCGCTGGGATTCGGAGTACCAGATGTGGGTGCCGCGCGACTTCGAGCGCGGGCGCCGCGCGATCGGCTACACGCGGAACCGGCCCGAATACACCGGCGACTGCGGGGCCTGCCATCGGCTCGGCCGCTCGGTTCCGCTGCGAAGCCTCGAGCGCACGCAGTACGTGGCGGTGCGGAAGAAGCTCGGCCACGAAGGGCCGTACCTGCCGGTGATCCTCCAGGCCTCCGCCGAGCACCAGTTCTCGTACGAGTACCGGCACGGCGTGGCGTCCTACGGCGCGTTCACGTTCGCGCTCGCCGAGATCTTCCGGGGCGGCCTGCGGCGCCAGCAGCCGCTGTCGGTGGAAGCACTGGCTCGCCGCGTGGGGAAGCGTCTCGAGGAACTCGAGTACGACCAGACGCCGCAGGTGGTGGGACCGAAGGCGCTGCTCTCCAGGCCCCTGCCGGGGCTGACGCGGCTGCGGTCGGGGGTGCCGCGGCGCCGCAAGGCGCCGGCGCCGGGCTAAGACCTGCCTCCGACGCCTTGCACCCAGGCAGGCTGCTGGCTCGAGCCCTTGATCTCGGCGTCGGCACGCACCACCCCCGCGCATGAACCCAAGGGCCATTGCCGCGCGAACACAACGTCTCCCCTCCAAATGGATCTTTCGCTTCCTAAGCCGGGGGCGTAGCCTTGGTACATCGCCCAATCAGCCGCGGACTGAATCGAGCCCCGCGGTCGGCCCGCCTTTATTGGAGGTGCTCCGTGAAGCCGAGAGGGTTCCTTACGGCGACCTTAGTTAGTCTCGTAACGTATTGGGGGGGGAATGCTTTAGCAGATTGTCCCGATGGCTTCGGCCCTCCCACCGTCCCCAATGTGACATGGACGATTCCCGATCAGGTCACTGGCTGCCCGGCAGGGGACACAACCAGCGTTCCGGGACACCCCTCAGTGATCCGAGTCCTCGTCACCTACCAGGACGCAGCCTGCAACCCACGGGTGGGGGTTCCTCCGGAATCGCTGGTGATCGTCTGGCAGACTTTGAGCGGCAATGCCCGAATCAACGACAAATCCTCCAACGGCACCTTCGCTGACGACAGTACGGACTACAACGGTCAGACGCGGTTCACCTTCCGCAGTCTTTCCGGCAACGGCAAGCTGCGTCTGCTTCTCAGCGTCTCGGGCGACGGGCAGGGATCTCGCAACGTTCAGATACGGACCACGGACCCTGACATCGACTTGGAGCGGCGGGTCACAGTGCCTGAGTGGCCCCTCACGGACGACCTCAACTGGAATGGCGTCGACTGGCACGAGGGCGACAGCGAAGACCTCGGAATCTTCTATGCCCACCTGGATCACTGGCGCAGGAATGCGCTCCACGGGACCCTAGTGAAGCGTACAAGCCTGCCCGAGACCGGTCTTCCACGAATCGGCGAGAGCGTCATCTCATGGTCGCCAAACGGTAACTGGCTGACTTTCAGCATCCACACGGTGCCCGTGGGCAAATGCAAGATCTTCACAGTCCCTTCGAGCCCCACCTACGCGAACGTGGTACAGAAGTTCACAACTACGGCTCCAGATTCAAGCGACTACGACCCAAGCTGGTCGCCGCTTGGGCACGAAATCGTCTTCGACCGATTCGACTATCGCATCCTTCGAAAGGGAATCCCGGGTTTGGCCGCGGACACGTCTGAGATTCTGGTTACGTCCAGCGGTGATACAGAAAGCGACGGCGACAACACGCCTAGTGTTTCGCCTGACGGTCGGAGTGTGGCCTTCTCCCGGCGCGATCAAGTCACTCTCGCAATTAACCTTTGGAAGATCCCAATCGGCGGCGGTGCTGCAACACAGCTCACAACGGGGACCACGGTCAGCGACCGATACCCGCGCTGGTCTCCGGATGGTGAATGGATCACGTTCGATCGTCAGTATTACCCATTCGAACATAGGACCTGGAGGATAAAGGCGAGCGGGGATTCGCTGCATGAGGTCTACTTCGCCGGGTCGGGCAAGAACGCCGGCGTTCCCGCATTCTCTCCCGATGGTCTGATCATCACCGCGGCGGTGGGAACCCAGAGTGACGCGATCGCTGACACCCGATGTCACACGATTGATTCACACCTGCCGACTCCGGTTCCATCAGAGAAGGTCATTGTGAATTACGCGAGCCCGGAACACTCCATGGCTTCGTTCGATCCCGTGCTTTCGCCAGTCATGTCTCCAGATGGAACACGGCTCGCGATCCGCACCAAACAGATCTACGCGGTGCGCCGCAACATGAACGCGCCACCACGCTTCACTCAGGTAGGAAGTCAAACCGTTCATGACACGACGGCCAAAGTGGTCTTCAACGTCATCGCCGGGCAGACCCTGTCGTTCGCTCTCACGGCAACCGACCCCGACGACGGAGCGCGAACGTACCACGCTGCATACCTGAACCAGACCGGAATGACATTCTCGCCTTCGAGCCGCACTTTCGCCTGGGTCAACGCAGGACCTGTCGGTACCTACTACGTCAAGTTCTGGGTCACCAACGGGGCTGTGGCCAGTGGTGCGCAGAATGGCGGGATGGATGCAATCATCGCAGTGATCAACGTGACCCCGTCACTAGGGGTCGGCTTGCACGCCTCCAGGGCGCCTGATGAAGTTGGCAAACGCGTGATCGTACGTTGGGATGCTGCTTCTGCTGTGCTTACTGCGGAAGCTTTCGACGCGCCGGGATTTGGACAACTCAAGATCTTCGACCTTTCTGGCCGAATGGTCGCCGAGGACCACGGGCGAGGTCTCCTCAAGTGGAGCGGTGTGGATCAGTTTGGGCGCCGGGTTGCATCAGGGATCTACCTGTACGTGATGGAAGTTGGTTCCGTGCGAAAGGAAGGCAAGATTGCGCTCCTTCGCTGACGGACTCGTTGTGGTTGTTTGCGTTGCCGCGACTGCATTGCATGTGACTGCGCCAGCAGAGAGTGCGAGTCGTGAGAGTTGCTCAGTCGCCAGGGTCGAAGTGGATACCTCCACTGCAAAGAAGGCGGTCGGAATGCTGCCGGGAGAAGCTCTGGGACAGACGTTTGATGCCACCGCGACAACGATTAGAGCGGTGGTTGCCTGGCGGCCGTGGTGGCAGACGCCGAATGACTCGCCGATGAAGCTTTGGATCACGGAAGTGGACTCGGTCGGGATGCCACTCACCGACCGAGTTATTCAGGAAGGTCCCGTGATTCAGGTCGTCTTTGGTGACAGCATCAACCCCATCGAGCTTCGATGGAACCTCGACCCGCCGGTCGAGCTTCCCAATTCAGGCTCCTACGCCGTCTTCGTTCAGCAGCTCTGCGTGGGGTTCTTCGGGCTCTACATTTCAGAGGCCGACGTGCTGGGCGGCGGTCACCTTTGGAGGACGGAGCGAAGCGAATTCGGCGGCTGCTACCTTCGAGAGTATCCCAACGCCATCGTGGGAAGGGATCTCGTATTCACAGTCGAGTTCTGCGAGGAGGGGACCCCGGCCAGACGTAGCACATGGGGGAGAGTAAAGAGCGTCTACCGGTGACGCGGCCCCGCGCGGGAGGCTGAGCGCTTCGCGAGTGAGCGACTTGCCGCGCGATCTAGCGGCCCGCGATCGTCAGCGCCAGGGACGAGTACGTGTGAGGGTGGCCCTCGCCGACGTACTCGGCCGAGCGCTTCACCACGCGCCACTCGAGGCGCGTGGACCCGTGACCGGCGCCGAGCCCCACTTCGAGCTCGGCCACCACCGGCTTCTTCGTGATGCTCGGGCTCGCATGGAACATCGTGCCGTCGAGCGTCGAGTCCCACGCCACGAGGTCGAGCCGGGCACCCGCGATGGCGAAACCGGAGAGACCCGACACCCCGCGCAGTGAGCCACGCCAGGGCGCCGGCGGCCGCAACCCGAAGGCGGTCGTGAAGCCGGCGCTGGCCCCGGTGACATGCGTGCCGAGCTGCCCGCCCCATTGCGGGCCGCCCCGGATCGCGAAGGCGCCGTCGGTTCCGTGCGCGACGATCTGGCGCGCCGAGCGGTACTGGACTCCGAACGCGGGCTCGAAGGGGACCTGCGACGTCCACGCCGGCGGCGGGATGAATCCGAACTGATGGTGGAACCACTTCTGCGCGGACTCGGCCAGCGAAGGCGGTCCGGTGACGCCGAATTCCACGCCAATCTCGCGCTGAACGCTCCACGTCTCCCGGCGCACCCGTGCTGACGCACCGAGCCATCCCGCATGGGGCCGGCTGCCGCCCCAGTCGGGGGTGAAGATCTGCTGCCGCACCGACACTTCGATCAGCGCGTTGGGATCGAGCCCGCCGTCCCGGGCACGCACCAGCCACGACGCGAACCCCGGCACCTTCGGCGAGTAGAAGCTCATCTCGGCGCCGTGCGTGTAGTCGCGGTCCTCGCGGTGGGACGGGCTCTGCCAGAAGTTGAGGTAGTCGTTGTCGATCACGAGGCGGCTGCCGTCGGCACGAGCGTCGGGCAGGCGCACGGCGAGACCTAAGGTGAGGAGCGCCAGACGTCCCAGCCTCGACCGCATCACTTCTCGCTTCCCCGTTCGTAGCCGGCGCAGCTCAGCACCGGAAGCCGCGGATACCTAGGAAAGCGCGGGTCCTCGGCCGCAAGTCGGCAGAGCCAGTAGACCGCCTGCGGCGCGGGCACCTGCCGCGCATGCCGGCAGGTCGCGCACAACCCGACCTCGCGTTCGAGGTCCTGCGGGGTGCGTTCGGACGCCGGCACGACACAATGATGACCGAACCGGGGCGCGGTGCCTAGGATTTCAGTAGACTCGCGCGCCCATGAGCACTGCGACGCGCCTTAGGCCCCGGCGGGCCCCTGCACCCAGGACACCCAAGGCTGCCGCCCCGAGTGCCTGGTTCCGGGACGGCGCCCCGGCGGGCCCCGCCGCAGAGCCCGTCCTGATCGCCCTCGCCCTGGTGGCGATGGCCGCCTATGCCGCGGCCGCCCTCTACTTCGTGTTCGGGCCGCACGTGGTCGGCGACTACATGGCGGAGACCGACTTCTACGGCGCCTACGCCGAGGGCGCCCGGCTCATCCAGCACGGGACGCTCGACCCCCGGCGCTACGGGGTCATCGGACCGGTCTACGAGATCGCACTCGGCCTCTTCGGGTTCGTGGTCCACGATCTCTTCCTGGCCGCCGAGCTCCTGTCCGCGCTGTCGGCAACCGCGGTGCTCGGGCTCTGGTTCCTCCTGCTCCGGAATCGCGCGGGAACGCTGCTCGCCCTGATTGCCACCGCCCTGATGGCCGCGAACGGCCACTTCCTCCGGTTCGGCTACTCGGCCACCACCGACACGTTCTCGCTCGCGGTGCAGGCGGCCGCGCTGTACTTCCTGCTGACGCGCGCGGGGCGCCGCAGCATGGCGCTCGCCGGCGTGCTCGCGGCCATCGCCTTCCTCACCCGCTACAACGCGATCTACCTCCTGCCCGCCGGCCTCGGCGCCATCCTGCTCGGCGGCACCCGCGCGCCGCAGCGCGGCCCCGCCGCGATCGCGTTCGTCGCCGGGTTCCTCGCCCCGGTCGTTCCCTGGGTGCTCTACTCGATGGCGCGCGGCCCCGGGTTCTCGTTCCAGCTCCACCACAACATCGCCTACGAGGTGTTCGCGCGCGCGAAGGGGATCCCCTGGGACGACTACCAGAAGGATCTCCAGCCCCAGTTCCACTCGCTGTGGGACGTGATCTCGCGCGATCCGGTCGCGGTGTTCTCGCGCATGGGGCTCAACGTCTTCGAGCACCTGCAGCAGGATGCGCAAAAGCTGGTCGGGCTGCCGTTCGCGATTGCGGGCGTTGCCGGCGCGGTGTTCGCCGTGCGCGACCCGGCGCTCCGGCGCCAATGGCCGATCGCGCTCGCCGCCGCACTGCTCTTCCTCACGCTGGTGCCGGTCTTCTACTCCGAGCGCTATTCGCTGGCACTGCTCCCGATGTACGCGGCACTGGCGGCGGCCGCGTTCGCCGCGCCGGAGCTGGCTTTTGCCTATCGTGAGCCATCCGGGTTCCGGGTGAAGCCGATGCTGGCGCTGGTACCGGTCGTCCTCGGTGCGATGTCCTCCGCGCGATTCCAGGCGCACCTCATAACCCAGCTGCCGCGCGAGGTGATCCAGGCGGCCTCGGTGCTGAAGCAGCTCAAGCGCCCGGGCGACCGCGTGATCTCGCGGAAGAGCCACATCGCGTGGCACGCGGGGGTCGAATCGTTGCCGTTCCCGTTCGCCGACTCGCTGCCCGACCTCGCGCGCTATGCAGCCGAGCACGGCGCCCGCTGGCTCTATTTCTCGTGGCCGGAAGCCGAGACGCGCCCGCGGCTGCTGTTCCTGCTCGACACGAGCGCGGTGGTGCCGGGGCTCACGACACGCGTCTTCACGCAGCCCTACCCGGGCGCGCTCTACGAGATCGGTCCCGGCTTCGGGACCCAGCCGGATTGGATCCGGCGCGACTCGGTGGTCGCGTGGCACAATCTGTACGCGCGCGCGATGATCGACCCGCGCGATGCGGACCGGATGTTCGAGACGGCGCTGCTCGGCCGCGAGCTCGGGAGGTACACCGAAGCGCGGCGCGTGCTCGAGCTGCTCGTGCGCTACCGGGACCAGTACGAGGCGTGGCTCATGCTCGGAGAAATCAACCTGATCCTCGGGGACGGCGGGCGCGCCCAGACCGCCTTCCAGCAGGCCCGCCGACTGCGCCCGGACGACCCACTCGGCGCGCTTGGGCTCGGCTGGGCTCTGCTGATGCAGAGCCGGGTGCCCGAAGCGGCCGAGCTGTGGCGACCGCTGATCGAGGCGACCGGCGACATCTCGACGCTGGTCCGCATGGCCGCGGTGTTCGACCAGCTCGGCGACCACGACGCGGCGGCGCGTGCCCGCACGCAGCTCCAGCGCGTCGGTGCGCCGCGGTGAGGGCTTGCTGGTTCGTGGCGCTCGCGGTCCTCACCGCCTCGTGCGCGGGCAGCGGACCGCCGCGCGACACGACCACCACGCCGCCCGCCGCCGATGCGCAGGCGCTCGTGTTGTGGCGGATGGACGAGACCGGCGGCACGCGCGTCCTGGACTACGGGACGCTGCGCGCCAATGGCATTGCCGGGCTCGACACCCGCACCGATTTCGGGCGCTTCCACAACGCCCGGGTGTTCACACGCTCGATGGAGTCGTTCGTGTTTTCCCGGTACCAGCCGGGGCTCGATACGCCGACGATCACCATCGAAGCCTGGGTGCGGCCCTTTGGAATCCCCGACTTCGAGGACTGGACGATCGCCTCGCGCTGGAGCGTCCGCGAGACCGAGCAGAGCTGGATCTTCGGCATGGTCGGCCGGCGGATCGTACGCAATCCGACCATGACCTCGCCGGGCTATCACCGCGCGCTCGCCGTCACCGGGTCCACCGGGCAGCTCGTGTTCGCGTTCCAGCAGGAACAGGCCGCTCCGGTGCGGTCCTACTTCTCGACCCAGAACATCGAGGTGGACCGCTGGACCCACGTCGCGGTCAGCTACGACGGCGTGACCATCCGCTTCTACCTGGACGGCCGGCTCGATGCGCAGTACGAGACCCCGGGCGCCATCCGCTCATCGCCGGCGCCGCTCCTCGTCGGCAACTTCTTCGACGCCCAGCTCCTCAGCAACTTCGGCGGCGATCTCAAGGTCGGCGACCGCGCGATCCACGATCCGGTCTACGCATTCGAGGGCATGATCGACGAGCTCCGCATCTCGCGGGGCGCCCGGTCGGACACCACGTTCGCGCGCTGAGGGGTCAGCCGGCGCGGGCGGCGGCCGCGAAGCGGCGCACGATGTCGCCCGCCGGCTCGATCGAACGGATCGTGGCGACGCTCTTCCCCGCCTGCCAGTAGTCGCTCCGCGATTCGTCGAGCGACGTGCGCTTGAGCACGAGGCCCGCGCGGAGCGCGTACAGCGAGCGCATCAGGTAGCGGGTGCGGCGGTGGCGCAGCATCCAGCGCGCGAGCGGCCCGGAGCGGAGCCCGATGCGGCGGATGTACGGCGTGTTGAGCACGGCCACCGGGATACCGGTGAGCCGCTCGGTGAGCACCACGTCCTGCTCTTCGGCGTTCACGATCGCGTGCTTGTAGGCGTCGCTCGCGCGGCATTCCGGAGTGGCGATGAAGCGGGTGCCGAGCTGGGCGCCCGCGTAGCCCATGCGGAGCGCCTCCACGAACTCCGGCGCGTCGCCGATCCCGCCCGCGCACACCACCGGCAGCCCGACGGGGGCCAGCTCGTCCAGCAGCGCGCGGACGTCGCGCGGCCCCGCGTGGCCGCCGGCCCGGGCGTTGACCGCGATCAGCCCGTCGGCCCCGGCGGCCGCACCCTTGTCGGCCCATTTCCGCTCGGTGACGTCGTGGTACACGACACCGCCTGCCGCATGCACCTTCTCCACCACCCAGCGCGGGTTCCCGAGCGAGGTGACGAAGAATCGCACGCCCTCCTCGAGCGCGATCTCCACCCAGCGCACCATGCGCTCGTGGTAGCGGCGCGAGGATTTCTCGATCAGCGCGTTCATCCCGAACGGCTTCGCGGTGAGCTTGCGGATGAGCTTCAAACCGGCGCGGAACTCGTGGCCGTGGACGAACGTCAGCGAGATCGGCTGGACGATGCCGAGCCCGCCGGCCTCCGAGACCGCCGCCACCAGCTCCGGGTTGCTGCACGGATACATCGCGCCACAGATCAGCGGCACCTCGATGCCGGCGTGACGGGTGAGCGCGGTATCGAGCAGCGATCCGGTCGCGGCGCTCACCGGCGTTCCAGCCGCCAGCGCGTCGTCACCCTGGCCACCACGTCGTTCGCGGCGTCGCGGATCTCGGTCACCACGTGGTGCTCGACCACGCCGGCGATCGCGGGCAGATTCGAGCGGCTCTCGGCCGTCAGCCGGCCGCGGGCCTTCTTGAGGTAGGCGACCTCGAGCCCGGTGACGATGCCGCGCACGTCGGTCGGCAATGCGCAGGTCATGGCGAGCCCGCTCGCGAACTCACCCAGGTTGGCGAGCGCGATCGCGTGGATCGAGTTGAGGTGGTTGCGCACCCCGCGCCGGTCGCGCATCGCGAGCCGCGCGTGGCCGGCTGCGAGCTCGAGCACCGTGGCGCCCGTGGTGCCGCTGTAGGGAACCCCGAAGCCGAGCACGAGCGAGAACAGGGCGCGGCCGCCGGGGAGAGCGCTCAGCCGCCGCCACCAGGTCAGGAGCGAGGTTTCGTGCGCGCCGTTCGGGGAGGACACCGGGCGCGAAACTAACACGGCGCGCGCCCGGTCCGGCGACGGGTCGGAAGCCGGGAGACCGGCGCTCAATCCGGTGGGGTGAAGACGAACGGGGCCTGGAAGGTCGTGACACCCGAGGCGATGCGCGGGAACTTCCACTCGCGGATCTGGGACAGCGCGCACGATTCGAGCTTCTTCGACGCGACCGTGTTCTTCACCACGGTGGCCTCCACGACCTGGCCTTCGGGGCCGACCGCGATCGCCACGATCAGCTTGCCGCGCAGGGTCGGATCGCGCTTGAGCTCGTTGCTGTAGCAGTACTGGATGCCGGCCGCGTACTTCTGGATGATCGCGAGCAGCGAGGCGTTCGTGCGGTTCACGCCGGGCGCCGAGCCGGACTCGCCGGCGCCGCTCACGGTGCCGTAGTCGGCCGCGGTGAGCGAGCCGATCGCGACCTGGTTGCTCTTCACGCCGCCGCCGGCATCGGTCGCCGCCCCGGCACTCGCGTCGCCGGCATCGAGCGCAGCCAGCTCGCCGTCCGCGCGACCCGCGCGCACGCTGCGCGAGCGGCGCCCGCGGGTCGGCTGCGAGCCGGTCTCGGACGTGGAATGGAGCGACTTCGAGAGATCGCCGAGGCTCTTGTCGAGCGCCGACGTCGCCTTCGCCAGCTCGCGGGTCGCCTCCTCGGCGCGCGCCCGGCCCTTTTTGCCGAGATCCTCGGCGAGCGGGGCATCGTTCCGCCGCGTGCGCGGGATCAGCTCCTCCTTCTTCTCGGCCTCGGTCGGCGGACGCTGGATGACGTCCTGCATGGTGAGCTCCTTCGGCGCTTCCATCTCGATTCTCCTGGGCGGCGCCGCGGGCTCCGGCAGGATCTGGATCTCGCGCTCGGGCAGCAGCACCCTGACCACCACCTGCTCGTTCACCGGCTTCAGGACCACCATGATCAGGAACAGGATCACCGCGAGCAGCGACGCCAGCATGGCGCTGCGGGCGACGCGCCGGGCGTTCGTCAACCACCAGTTGCGGCGCTCGATGATGATGTTGGCGAGCCCCGGCGACATCCTCGGAACGATGCGCGCCGTGCGGGTCGGGTTCGGATTGATGTTCATCGCGGCGCCTCACTCGAAGAGGGGTTCGTGCCGGGCAGGATCACGATCCTGGACGGCAGCGTCGTGGCCTCGCCCAGCTCGCGGCTGGTGCGCAGGTAGCGGCGGTGATGGAAGTCGAGGAAGCGGCGCTGGTCGCGGGCGGTGATGAACAGCACCTGCGGCACCGGGATCTCGCCTTCGATGTGGATGTCCTCGAGCTTGCGCGGCCCGCCGGGAGCAGGCGTCGTGGCGCCGGGTTTCGAAGCGCTGGGCTTCGCAGCCCCGGCCTTGGAAGCGCTGGATTTCGGAGCGCTGGTGGCTCGCGTCTTCGTCGCGGGCGTGGTCGAAGCCCCGGGGGTCGCGTGCGCCGCGCCCGCCACCAGCAACAGGGCCATGATCGTTCCGAGGAAGCGCATCATCGGTCATCTCCGGCGTTGGCGGTCTTTTCGGCCTGCTTCGCGAAGACGCCGAACAGGCTGTCGGGATCGGCGCTCGAGCGCTCGCGGTATTTCGCGAACCAGCGCGCGGCGGCCTCTTCGTCGAAGGTGTAGAAGTGCTCGAGGATCGCCAGGTTGTAATAGGGCCCCGCGAGCGCCGGATCGAGATCGATCGCCTTCTGGAACGAACGCTTCGCCCCGTCAACGTCGCCCGCGCGCAGCCGGGTGATGCCGTAGTTGTTCTGGTTCGCGGCGCTCCGCGGCTCGTCGTTCGCCGCCGCGGCCGCCAGTGCCGTGGCCGAATCCGGGTGGTCGCCGCGCAGCGTGAGATAGACGAGCGCCGAGCGCGTTTCCTGTGGGTCGCGGCGCGCGGCTTCGCGCATTACGGCGTTCGCCCAGTCGAAGCGGTCGAGCGCGTCGTAGTGGAGCGCGAGCCCGGCGAGCAGCGTGGCCGGAACGCCCTCCGGGAACGCTCCGGGGCGGGCCCGCGCCGCCTCCAGCAGACGGACCGCCTCCGCGTGGCGGCCGGCCTGGAAGCAGATCTGCGACATCAGCGCGAGCGACGGCGCGTAGGAGCTGTCGCGGCGGATCGCTTCGCGCAGCGCGGCCTCGGCCTGCGGCAGCGAATCGGCGTAGTAGCACAGCTCGGCGATCCGGTGCGGCCAGTAGGGCTCGATCGGGTTCCGCTGCGCCTCGAGGCGCGCCACGCTCAGCTCGTCGGTTTTCCCGGTCTTCTTTCCCTTGGTCGAGCGCGGGTGCCCGGGCGCGATGCCCTCGGGCTGGGTGCGGCTGCCGAGGAACGGCGCCCCGCAGCCGGCAGCGCCGAGCAGGAAGGCGAGTGCCATCGAGACACCGACGGCACGACGCACCCGCGGGAGCGACCTTTCGAAGCGCTGGATCATCGGTCGTCCTCCTCGCGTCGCGCCTGCGTGGTGTCGTGGGTCTTCGGCGCCGGTGAGGCCGCACCGAGATCGGTGGTCTTTTTCGGCGGCGTGGCGGCGACCAGCGGGAAGTCGGTCTCCGGCCGGTAGTAGAAGCGCGTCCCGAGCCGCTTCCAGAGGGCGCCCTGGGTCTGCGCGATCCAGGTGTCCTCCTTCACGTCCTTCCCCTTCTGGCGCAGCAGCTCGGTCCACACCTGCTCGCCCCGGTCGTAGAACGGTTGGGCTTTCTCGATCAGGACGTCCTCGTAGGCCGTGAGGTCGTTTCCAGAGAGATCGGCAGGCCGCTGGCTGTTCTCCAGCGCGCGGCCGAAAGCGATCAGCGCCTCGCCCATCCGGAACGCCGAGGCGTGCGCCCACTCGGGCACGCCGGCGTCCACCACACGGCGATAGAGCGTGAGCGTCTGGTCGAGCCGCTTCTGACGCTCCTTGATCGAGGCCGCGAGCGGCTGCGTGAGACGCACCCGGTCGTACGCCGCGTACGCCTCCTCGGCCTCGCGGAACTTCACCTCGGCGAGCAGGCCGCGCGAGGCGAGCGTCGGGTTCTTCTCGGCGCGCGCGAGGTATTCGGCGAGGTGCGACGGCGGCGCGACCGGCACCACCGGCACCGCCTTGGCCGCGGTGGCGGCCTTGGCACCTTTGGCCAGCTTCTTCGCGACCGGTACCGGCGCCGGCAGCAGCGTGGCGATCGAGCGCTGGGTGCCGAGACCTGCGAGGTCGCGCCGCGCGAGCGGCTCGAGGATCTCCATCGCGGTCTCCTGATCGTCCGGGTACGCCTTGATGTAACCGAGACGCTGCGCCTCGGCACGCGAATCGAGCCCGGCGGCGGCGTAGAGATCGGCGGCCTTGAGCCAGGCGTCCTTGGCGCTCTCGTCGTCGCGGAAGCGCTCCGCGAAACGCGCGTACGCGTCGGCGGCCGGCACCTTCTCGCCCGCGGCGTCCCAGGCCTTCGCGATCTGGAGGTGGGCGTCCTTCACGTACTCGCTCTTCGGGAAGTCACGGATCAGCTTCTCCATCGCCGCCACCCCGGGACGCGCGCGGTTGGCCGCGAGGTACGCGAGACCCGCGCGGTACTGCGCGACGTTCGCGTGCTCGTAGGACGGCCAGCCGGTCGCCACCTTCTCGAAGCGCGCCGCGTGCCCTTCGTGGTCGCCGGGGCGTGCGACGCGCATCGAGTCGGCGTAGCGGTAGTAGCAGATGGGAATCGCCTGCTCCGCGCGCCGCGCGAGCGAATCGCGCCCGGCCTGCTTCGCGAGTGCCAGGGCCGACTCGTACGCGGCGCCCGCCGATTCGTAGTCCGGGATCCGGAACAGCGCGTCGGCCTTGAGGCCGGCGGCCTGCGGGGCGCGCGGGTCGCGGCCGTAAACGGTCACCATGCGGCCGAAGTCCTGCGCGGCGCGCTCGTACCACTTGTGGGCGAACGCCAGGCTCGCCTGCCGCCACGTGAGATCCGCGGCACCCGGGTGCTCCGGATAGCGCTTGAGCAGCTCGTCGGCCGCCGCGATCACCGCCTTGGCTTCGGCGTCGCGTCCGATCGCCAAGGGATCGCCGGCCGGCCGCGTGCTGCGGTACCAGGCGTCGGTCACCGCGACCTTCTGCCACAGCGCCTGGGTCGCGATGCTGTCCACGCCGGAGCGGGCCGCGGTGTCGTAGTGGCGGAGCGCGAGCGTGCGCTGGTCGAGCGCCGCCGCGGCTTCACCCGCGCGCAGCTCGGTCAGGGGCGCCTCCGCGTCCTGTGGGAAGCTCTGCAGGATTTTCTCGTAGAGATCGAGGGTCGTGCGCCAGTCGTCGCGATGATCGTTCTCGCGGGCGAGCTGGTGGTGGTGCGCGGCCGACGCCTTCCACAGCGTCCGCGAGAACTCGGCGCCGGCGGCCTTGAGCGAGTCCGAGGTCTGGACCGCTGCCCAGCGGCTGCCGGGCGCGAAGTACGGCGCGACCTCGAGGCGGGCGGCGTCGAGATCCACGCCGTGGTCGCTGCGGCGGCGGGTATCCACCAGGCGCTGGGCCGCGAGCAGTGCGTCGGGACGGAGCGGGAAGCGACGGATGAACATCTGGTCCACGAGGGCCGCGTCGGCGTAGAGCCCGAGCCGGCGGAAGTTCTGGCCCAGCGCGAGCAGCGTCTTCTCCTCGTAGGGCTTGTGCCCGCTCTTCTCGAAGTGCCGCTCGAAAGCGGGGGCGCCGCCCGCGCCGGAGAGTGAGTGCACGAGGTACGACTCGGCTTCGCCCTCGAGGTCGACCGGGATCTGGGCGCGCCGCTCGGAGCCGTAGAGATCGAGCACCCGCGCGAAGGCCTCGGCGGCCTGCGCGAACTTGTCGTCGTTGTAGTACGCCCAGCCGGTCTTGTAGAGCGCGATGGCGGTGATGCTCGCATCCGTGCCGGCCGCCGCCTTCGCGTAGAGCTCGATCGCCTGCGGGAAGCGTTGCTCGTCGAAGCGCATGTCGCCCATGCGCAGCCAGGCCTCCTGGCAATAGGGCGACGTCGGATGCAGCGTCACCAGCTCCTGGAAGAAGTGCTCGGCTTGCGTGTCGCCCTGGTCGGCCAGAATCATGGCGGCGTTGAAGCGCACTGCGTCGAGGTGCTCGAAGCCGGGATCCTCGCGGAGGATGGCGCGGTAGAGATCGAGCGCGTCGGAATGGCTCAGCATCGGCAGCGGGCCCCCGTTCCCGGCACCCGCCGCGAGGTAGCGCGCCATCGCATCGTTGAAATCGTGCCGTGCCTCGACGAGCAGCAGGTCCGCGAGCCGGAAGCGCATCTCGCCACGCTGGGTCGAGCCCGGATGCCGCGCGAGGAAGCCCTTGAAGTGACCGATCGCCCGCTCGCGCCACTCGACTGACGCCGGGTCGTCGGTGTCGCCCGAGTCCGCCCTGGCCGCACCGAGCCGCACGCTTCGGCCATAGGCGGAGACCGCGAGCCCGTAATCGATCCCTTCGCGCTCGACGGCCATGCTGTCGAGCGTGCGCGCGATCGCCGCGAGCGTGACCTTGCGCCGCAGCGCCGCGTCGGCCAGCTCAAGCGAATCCGTCTGCTTCGTGAGCCGCTTCATGCGAAGCGCCAGGCGCTCCAGCTCGGGGCTCGAGGCGGTCGCCGCCAGGCTCGAGTCGATCACCGTCACCAGCCGGCGGGTCCACTTGAGCGCCGCGGCCACGGTCGAATCCTGGCGCGCCACGCGGTCGATCAACCCCGGGCGCCACGCGGTGCGGTACGAGCGGTCGACCAGGCCCGGCGCATCGGCGGCCAGCGCGCGCGCCGCCTCCTCGATTGCATGGGCCAGCTCCTCCTCACGATCCGTCACCGAGTCGGGCGGAGCGTATCCGGCGGGCGGCGGCAACGCGCGCTCGCGATTCGGGCCGTCGAGGTGGAAGTGGCGCATGCCGCGGATCCACAGGAGATCATTGCCCGCGCGCACCACCACCGCGGCCGAGCGCATCAGGATGCGGCGCAGCGATTCGTCGCGCACCGCGCGGATGCGGGCGTCGAGCGAATCCAGCGTGGAACGGACCGTCGCGAGGAATGCCGCATGACGGCTCAGCTCGTCGGCCTCGGTGCGGCCGCGCCCGAGCCCGATGGCGAGGTAGCGCGCGAGCGCATCGAGCTGCTCGCGCTCGCGGGCGTGATCCCAGCGCGTGCGCTCGAGCTCGCCGGCCGACTCCCCGAGCCGGCGTGCCGAGCCGTCCAGCGAGTCCCAGTCGGCGGAGGACGGCGGCGTCACCGCCCACGGGAGTGCCGCTTCGCGGGCCGGCGCGGTGAGCGCCGGCGTCGCGCCGGGTGCACGCACGGTGAGGTCGCGCGCCGCGGCCGCGAGCCGGTCGGCCTCGCGCTCCGCCGGACCGA
>DAIUEO010000003.1:30672-52444 GCA_036845125.1 Candidatus Eiseniibacteriota bacterium
GAGCACCGCGCGATGGCAGCATCGCCCGGATTCAGACGACAGTTGGTGATGTGCTGGGCGCTCCAGGTCGGCCGCCGGCGTTGATCTTCGCCGCGGATGAACCGCGTGTGGTGCGAGCCGAGGTCGAGCAGGAGTTCGGCCTGCGGCAGCTCGATCGCCCAGCGCGCCCAGAGCGCGGGATCATCCGGGTGCGCCTTCATGCGCTCGAGCGTGTCGCGATGTGCGGTCCAGTCGCGATCGGCGCGCGCATACCCGTCGTGGGCGCTCTCCCAGGCGCCCTGCTCGAGGGCGATCGAGGCGAGCACCAGCTCGACCTCGCGGCGCGCTCCATAGGTGGGATCGTCCGCGAGCAGGGCTTCGAGCATCTGGCGGCCGGTTTCCGGATCGCCATGCTCGAGCGCCACGACGCCCGCCATGTGACGCGCGCGCGACGCGTAGCGGCTGCCGACAGGAACGGTGGCGAGCAGCGCACGCGGATCCTCGTTCCGCTCGAGCATCTTCGTCGCGCCGCGCACGATCGCGCCGCCCGCGAGATCGCGCCCGAGCGCGGTGACGGTGTCGGCCTCCGCGAGCTTCTTCCACTCGGCGTCGGCGTCCTGTCCGGCCGCTTCGGCTTCGACCGCTGCTATGTACCGCTCGAGCGGCGAGCCCGCGTCGCCGGTCGGAATCCCGACGCCCTCGCCCGCGGCCGCGAGCTGGAACGCGATCCACTCCGTGTAGAACGTCGGAGCCCACGACGCCACGTCGTGCGCGAGCGCCACGAAGCGCTCGTAGCTGCCGAGCGCGAGATACGCCTGCGCGAGCAGGAACGCGGCGCGATCGGCTTCCGGGAAGCGCGGCCCCGACGCGAAGTCGATCGGCTCGAGCTGCTCGACCACGCCGCGCCGGTTGCCGGCGCGATGCTCGGCGGCGGCGCGCGCCAAGGCGGCCACGCCGCGCGCCGCGCTATCGGGCGACGACGCCTCGACCGCGGTCGGCGAGCCGGGGAACAACGACATCAACGGCTTCGGCGGCGGAGCCGGGGCCGGCGCACGGGACGCGTCCGCCGAGGCAGCGAACGCCACGGCGGCGGCGAGGGCCGTGAGGCCCTTCAGGAACGGGCGGGATCGCACCGGAGCGGTCTCAGTCTCCCGCCCCGGACGTTTCGTCGTGGAGCCAGGCGCTCGCTGCGATCGCCGCGGCTCCCGTGTCGGCATTCACCGCCGCCAGGTCGAGCCTCAGCAGGGTCAGGTGATCGCGCTCGGGATCGAGCTCGACGAAACCGGAGCTGCCGGCGGGCCACGCCACGCCGGTGAGCGCGATCTCGACGACCTGGACACGCGGCTCGACGAAGCCGTGGAACACCTGGATGACGCCACCGGTGCGCAGCGCCTCGCGCTGCTCCGCGGTGAGCGCCACGGCGCGCCGCGTCCCGTCCTCGAGTCCGATCGCGATCGAATCCACGGCGGCACTGCCGGGGGTCCCGCTCACGACCACGACGAGCGCGGTCTGCTGGCGGCCCGTGAAGTCGGCCTGCAGGACGCCGAGCCTTCCCTGCTGCTCGGCGAGCAGTTTGTCCATGAGATCGAGTCGCGCTTCCAGCTCGCCGAGCTCCGTGATGCTGGCGAGGAGCAGCTGGCGGCGCCGCGCGTCCTCGACGAACTCGACCGAGTCGCCGGCCGCCTGGATGGCGGCGAGCATCTCGCCGTAGCTCAGGAATCGAGGGTCGATCGGGCCGGCCTCGCCGTGCTGGTTGATCGCCATCTGGCGGAGCAGGTCGTAGCGCGCGCGCACGAAGTCACGGTTGGCCTTGAGGAAGCGCAGGGTCTCGTGCTTCTCCTTCTGGGGCCGGGCGCGCTCCACCCGCACCTCGACGGCGCCGGGGTCGCGGGGAATCGCCGGGGTATCGGCGGGCTTCGTCTTGCCGGCGGCGCCGGCCACATTCGAGCCAAGCACCAGCAGGGCGGCCACGAGGAACGAGCGGTGGATCATCAGCCCCTCCACGTGCGGCGCACGCGGCCGCTGGCCGCATCGACGACGACGAACAGCGACGGCCCGCTGGCGGTGCGGTAGACCACGGCCCACGTGGTGAGATCGGGATCGCCGTCCTGGAACACGCCGCGCACGAGCAGCATGGTCGAGAGCTCGCCGCCCTGCTTCGCGCGGAACTCGAGTCCGGCCTCCTTCTCGGCGGCCGCGAGCGCCTGGCCGCTGTCGAGCCAGGCGTCGGTGAGCGGCGGCGCCTCGAACTTCATTTCCAGGTTCTCGGCGGTGACGATGCGGCCGTTACGCACCGAGTAGGCGCGCGCGCGGTCGAGCGACTTCGAGAAGAAGAGGTATCCCCAGCGCTCCGAGGTCCCGGTGCTGTCCACGTCGGCGTCGTTCTCCACGTAAATCAGGCGCGCGTCGACCGCCCAGGACTGAGCGGCCGCGGTCGCGACCACGAGACCGGTGCGCGCCGCGAAGTGCGGCGCCTCTCCGGCGCCCGCCGGGAGCGAGCCCGCGAGCACGGCCGCGGTCAGCAGCGCGGCCACGACGCGGAAACGGGAGCTGCGTCTCGAATCCATGGGCGCCCTCCTAGAACAGGTACGTGGTGCCGAGCGTGAAACCGACGTTGGTGTTGGTGCGGCGCGAGGCGTCGGTTCCGGACTCGAACCGGTAGGCGCGCACTTCCCAGCGCACGGCCGTTCGTTTGGAGACGAAGAGCGACGTGCCGCCGCCGAAGTTGTAGCTGGCTTCGCTCTCGCCCTGCATGATCGTGGCGCCGACGCCGCCGCCCAGGTAGGGGACCATCTGGCGGCCGGGCAGGATTTCCCACGTGACGTTCATTGAGTAGAAGACCATGTGGAAGTCCTCGGCCTCGAGCGTCACGCCGAACAGCGACTCGACGATCTCGGCCGGACGCTGCACGTGGGTCCAGCCCAGGCCGGCGTCGACGATGATGCGATCGAACACGTAGTAGCCGATCTGCCCGCCCGCGAGGAACGAGTTCGACTTCTCATCGAACGCGTACGCCCCGCCGTAGCCGCTCAGCACGAAGCTGCCGGTGCGGGTGAAGAGCTTGGGATTCGGCTTGAACTCGAGATCCGCGAGATCGTCGGACTCCTTGCAGAGCGACGAGTGGACCCAGGCGGTCTCGGTCTCGGAGAGCCGCACGTTGTACCACTCGCTGCTCTTCGCGATCACCCGGAACACCTTGTTCCTGGGATAGACACCGGCGAGCGCGTAGCTGTCGCCGGGCCCCGAGCGCATCACGACGTTCTCGGACGTGAGCCGCACCTGGCGCTGGGCGACCATCGTGCGCGGGTTCATCGCCGCGGACGTGCTGTCGACCGCGAGCGCGGTGTCGGGTGGAGGCGGCGGCAAGCGCAGGTCGACCGCGGAATCCGGAGCGGCGGGCGGCGCCTCCTGGGCGGCAGCCCCCGCGGCGAGCGCGAGCGCCAGGACCGGCACGAGCGCACCGGCACGCAGCAATCTGAGAGCGTCTCTCGTCATCGCGAAATCCCTTTCAAGTTCAGCGCCCGCCGAAGCGGCGGGCGACCTGAAGTCGTGCGCTCAGATCTCCGAACGTCTCCCGACCCATGACGACGCCTGCACCCTCGCGGTGCGCGGTCTCCATGCTGAAAAACCGGCTCTCGATCCCGGCGCCGGCGCTCCACGCGGGGCCGAGGCTGCGCTCCACCGCGAGTCCGCCGCCGCCGATCCACTCATCCACCGGCTCGAGGCTCACCGTCACCGGGCCCCCGCCAGTCGACACCGTCACTTCGTTGGGCGAGTAGCCGAGGTGGACCCGGCCGCCGCTCGCGGTCGCGAGCAGGTCGGTCCCGAAGAGACGGGCGAAGCGGCCGCGGCCGACGAGCTCGAAGCTCGAGGTGCGCACGTCGGCCGCTTCGCCCGAAACGCCGAGACGCTGCTCGGTGGTGCTGGTCCAGTAGCGGATCCCGCCCGCGAAGGCGCCGCGACCGACGAGCGCTTCGGCGCCCCACGCCATCTGCGGCGTGACTTCCCACTGGTAGTCGGCGAGGTGCTGATCGGGCAGCGCGGCGCCGGCCAGCACGCCGATCGAAGCCCAGGGTCGCGTGGATTCGGCCGCCGCGGGGCGCGGCGCGAGCGCGAGTCCGGCACAGAGCGCGGTGGCCACGGGGCCCGGGGCGCTCCCTCGTCCGCGATCGGCTCTCCGTGAGCGCACGATCAGTTGGCGCCCGGCGGAGCCACGGTCAGCTCCATGCCGACCGGGAGAAGCTCATAGGGAACGGAGGGGAACGGCGTGACGACCAGCGAGTCCTGCCCGCCGCCGATCTCAATCTCCTCCCCTTCGCCCATGTAGCAGACGAGGAAGAAGCCGACCGGAGCGCCGCTCGAATCGGTGGCTGCCGGGGCGACGCCCGTGAAGCTGAAGTCGAACACCTGCTGCAGGTGATCCCAGCCGGTGAACGCGTGGGTCGAGCGGCCGAGCGTCACCGAGTTGGCGAGGATGGCGTCGATCGAATTCGCCATCGTCACCCGCTCGGCTTCCGGATGCACGACCACCGAGTTCGCCGGCACCGTGCTGCGGCGCAGCTCGGCGACGGCGAAGCCGGTGATGATCTTCCGATACGTGATCTGCGCGCGCACCGTCACCGGGATCTGGGTGCCGGGTGCGAACGCCTGGTTGGGCGTCAGGTTCGAGTTCTGGATATCGACCCGCGTCCAGCGGTCCTTGATCTCCGGCTCGTCGAGGCAGCCGAAGCCGCAGAGCAGCATCGTGGCGGCCGCGAGGGCCGCCACGGCTGCGAGCCGATGCCCGGTGTTCCGCGTCACGGTGCTACTTCACCCACACGAGACGCGCCGCGTGATGCGTGCCGGCGACGTCGAGGTCGGAGAAGTAGACGCCCGCGCCGAGCGGATGGCCGCGGTCGTCGGTGCCGTCCCACACCACTTCGTTCAGGCCGGCCGTGAACGACCCGCCGAACGTGCGGACCTTGCGGCCCTGCGCATCGAGCACGCGCAGCGCCACGCGGCCGGGGTTGGCCGGCAGCAGGAACGAGATGCGCGCGAAGGAGACGGCCGGGTTGGGCGTCGCTCCGAGCATCATCGGCCGCGACGGCATGGCGCCGGTGCCGCCGCCCGGACGGAAGCTGGTCTGGGCGGAAGCGGACGGGCCGCCGTCATAAGTGGACGCCGCGGTCAGCCGCAGCAGGCGGTCGCCCTGGCCGGCGGTTTCCTCCGGCAGCAACGCCACCGTGTGGGCGCCGGCGCCGAGCGGATCGGTCGTGCGGCGCGAGATGCGGCGACCATTCGCGGGATCGACCACCTCGATGGTCACTCGCGCCTGGTCGCTGAGACCGAAGTGCACCGAGGCGCCATCCTGCGCGACCCCGAGGCCCGACACTTCGAGGCCGAGGTCCCAGCGCGCGATGCCGCTCGCGTTGTCCCACTGTTCGACGGTGACGCCGCTCGGGCGTCCGACCCGCGACCGGGTGCCGTCGCGATGGTCTTCGACGCTCGCAAAGGCGATCTGGAAGCTGCGCGGGGCGTTCAGGCCCTGGTGCACCGCACCCACCGGCGTGAGGTCGGCGGCGAACTTCTGCACCGAGCCTGCGCGCGGCGCGGCCGCGTACACGTTGCCCCAGCGGTCGGTGTCGAGCGAGGTCACGACGTCCGCTTCGAGCGGCGTCTCCTGGACCCAGCGGAACGAGCGGCCGTCGTCCGAGAGGCGCGCGATGCGGCGGTTGTGGGCGTCGGCGACGTAGAGGTCGCGGGTGCTGCCCGCAGCATCACGTCCGACAGTAATCGCCATCGGGCCCGCAAAACGGCCGGGTCCGCTGCCGAGATCGCCGATCGCCGCCACGTACCGCGCGCCCGCAGCTTCGAGCGCGTAGGACACGACGCGGTTGCGGCCGGTGTCGGCGACGTACAGGCGATCGTCGCCGGCTTTGAACGGCGTGCCGCCGTCCGAGTAGGCGACGTCATAGGGACCGCTGAGGCCGTTGATGACGAACAGCGGCTCGAGCGTCATCGCACCGTAGGTGGTGCGCGCCTGCAGCACGACGATGCGGTTGTTGCCGGCATCCGCGACGTACACACGGTCGAACTCGTCGACCGCCATGCCGCGCGGCGCCTTGAGCGCCCCGGAGGTGCTGGTCCGGCCGTCGAACGCGCTGAGGCCGCGCCCGCGCTCGCCGAACACGAGCCGGTTCCACTGCGGGTCGGAGACGATCTGGAAGTCGCGCGACTCCACGTACGGGAAGACGTCGTAGAGATCGACGTGCGAGAGCGTCACGGTCGCGTACGGATTCGCGAGCAGGTCGCGGCCGAGCTGGGTCCGCGCCACGCCCTTCGTGAGCGCGTCGAGACCGAGATCCGGAGCGAGCGGGACCTTCTGGAAGGTTCCCGCGGCTGCCGGCGGCGCCGTAGCCAGCGCCAGAGCCAGAATCAGCAGGGTGTGTCGTCGCACGGGTGTACTCCTCTCGGTATTCACCGCTTAGAAGCGGTAGGTGACCTGGGTCGTCAGGAAATTTGCGGAGTAGTTGTTGCTGTTGAAGTAGCGCTCGTAGTTGCATCGCAATCCCATGCGATCCAGCACCGGCACCTTCACCTCGAGCTTCTCGAGGTCGAAGTCGAGAGCGACGCCGAAGAGATGCGAGGCCAGCACCGCCATCCGGTAGTCCCCGGTGCGATAGCCGTCGATCCCGTTCACCGTCGCGTATTCATTGCGGTAGAAGTAGGAAGAGCCCTGCGTGTACCAGCGGTACTCGTAGCTCGCGTAGATGCCGCGCACGAGGTACTGGCTGAGGCGCGTTCCGATTTCGTGCGACTGGATGTCCCAGTCGTCGTTGTAGAACCGGTAGTTGATCTTGAGACTCGACCGGTTCGGCAGGTACTGGTTGACCTTGAGGAACAGGTCGCGGCGCTGCCGGTTGTCCGGGTGCTGCTCCGGCACGTTGGTGCCCCCCGCATAGACGTTGCGGTAGGGGTTGTGCTGGAGGCCGTTCACGAGGTTGTACTCGACCCCGACCCGCACCATCGTGCTCGGCGTCACCACCTGGGTCGCCACCACGTTGAAGTGGGTCGTCTTCTTGGACGACGCACCGGTGTTGGTGTCGTCGTCCTGGACCGGCTCGATCGCGTCCCAGCCGTAGCTCGCGCCCACCGAGACGTTGAGCTGATCACCCCGGAGATCGCGGTCGACCGAGGCCCGGACCTGCTGGCCGATGTAGTCGCTCTCGCCGGAGTAGTAGTAACCGGCCTCGATCCCGCCCTGGCGGTACGAGCCTTCGAACTCGTTCCGGACCTTGACGAAGTCGGAGTAGGCGTTCCCCGAGATCGGGCGGCTCGCGGTCGTGATGGCGTCGACCGCCTCCTGGCTCCCGGGCGGAGACTCGATCGCGGGGATCACGACCCGCTCGTTGTTATAGTGCATCGCGATCGACGCCTTGCGCAGCGCCACCGTGTAGTCGGCGATCGCCGAGCGCACCGCGACGTGGTCGGAATCCGTGAAGTACTGCATGAGACAGCCGGCGGTCTGCTCGTCGAACCACGTCTCGGCACGCGCCGTGACGGTTCCCGACAGGCAGAGCCCCGCGGCGAGCGCCGCGCCGACCGTTTTCGACGTCAGTTGCACGCGCATCCCCCGCCCGCACCGCCATTGCCGCCCGTCGAGCCCTCGCGGGCCTCGAGCGACTTGGTGCGGCGTGCGGCGTCCGACGCATCCGCCTGGAAGGTCATGATGCGGTCCGTGAGCCGCTCGCGCTGGAAGGCACGCACCGAAGTGGTGGCGCACCCCGAGAGCAGGAGCGCCGCGAGCGGCGCCCCCAGGGCGATCACGACCATCACCCGCCGGAGCCGGTTGCGCGCGCTCACTGCGTGCCTCCGGTCGCCGCGGCCCGCGGATCCGCCGCCGCCAGCCGCTTCGCGACCGCTGCCAGCTCGGCGCGGTCGTCCGCCTCCACGCCCGACGTCGCGAAGGCGATCGAGCCATCGCGATTCAGCACGATCGTGTACGGGATGTGATCGAGCGCGAGCTGCTGCGCAAGGCCCGCCGGGCCGTCGTGCCACACCGGCAGCGTCAGCTTGTGATCGCGGACGAAGCGCCGCGCGTTCCGCGGGTCCTCGTCGATCGAGATCGCGATCACGCGGCCGCCCTGCTTGGCCAGCTCCGCATGGAGCTGGTTCAGCTCGGGCAGCTCGCGCCGGCAGGGCCGGCACCAGCTCGCCCAGAAGTTCACGACGACCACCTCGCCGCGGAATTCCCCCATGCTCGACTTCTTTCCGTCGAGACTCTGCATGACGTGGGTCCGCAGAAGCTCGGCACGCTCGGTCTGCACCCTCGCGTTGGTCGTGCGGCCGCCCGCCTGCGCGGACGCCGCGACCGCCACGAGCGCCAGGCCCCACAGCGCCAGACGTCGCGCGCGCTCCATCGCCTTGCCGAGCATCGATCCTCCGCTTACTTGTACTGGGCGCCGAGCAGCACCCAGAGGTTGAACTGCCGCTTCTCTTCAGGGGTCAGCGTGGTCGCCGTCGGGTGCGGACCGGTGCCCGACTGGTTGCCGAGACCGAGCGCGTAGTCGATCAGGATCGAGCGCCGCGGGAACGCCGGCACCACCACTTCGTGGGCCGACATCATCGATTCCATCGACTCGCCGGAGAGGCTGATGTAGCCGCGCGGGAAGACGCGTCCCATCTCGGTCGTGTCCGGCACCGCCGACAGGTCGAGGTTGCCGGCCGCCGCGGTCGTGTCGCCCGGGGCGTTGATCACCGGCGTGTGGCAGCTCGCGCACTTGGCCGCGACGATCGGACCAATCGTGCTCTCGTAGTTGATGATCATCCGGTTCGCCGGTGCCAGGTTGAGGTCGAACGGCGGGTGCGCCGCAGCCATCGGGTTCGGATTGGTCGGCACCGGGCCGCCGGCGGCACGGTCTTCATGGCAGCCGACGCACTTGTTGAACTCTTCGCCCGGGCGCACCGCGAGGTGGGTGCGCTTGACCACGAAGCCGCGGCCCTGGGGGTCGAGCGTGGCGAAGCTGATCGGCGTGTTGGCCGGCACCTTGATGCGGAACGAGCCGTCCGAGTAGACCGGCGCCATGCCGAGCAGCGCGCGCTTCTCGAACTCGTTGGCCGAGAAGTCGTTCATCTCGCCGGCCATCGTGGGACGCGCCACCAGCACCGCGATGCTGTCGATCGGGTCGACGCCGCGGACCGGGGTCTCCTGACCGTCGCCGGTGCCGCGATTGAACACGTCCTGGGCCAGGAACACGCCGTAGTCCACGTTGTTGTCCACCACCGTCGGAATGACCGGCGGCTTGGCATGCGGCGCGAGCAGCTGGGCGTCGTACTCGTTGGTGGTCGGATCGTTGTAGAGGAACGTCAGGTTCTGGATCGTGAACATCGCCGGGTCGCCCGGCGTGCCGGCGCCGCTCTGGTGGAGCGTGAAGGTGTAGAGCGCGTAGTCCGGGGCACCGGTTTCACCGGGCTGGCCGTCCTCATCCGCGGCCGGCAGCGTGTACGACGTCACGAACTGGTTGCCGGCGATCGAGGCCGGATACTTGAACGCGCCGTAGGGCCACGGCTCGCCGTCGTTGTTCACGGCCGGCGTCACCACGTCCCAGTGACCACCCGCCACCGAGTTGGCCGGGTCAGCCGGACCGTTCTCGGTCTTGAGCACCGCGATCGGGCCCGCGTCCTCTTCGATCATCGTCGACTCGATGCCGATCAGACGGCCATCGGGAGTCGGCGAGGCGTGGAAGAAGTTGCGGCCGTGCGGCCCGAACATGTGGAACGTGCCGGAGCCGTCGGGGTGGGTGAAGAAGAGCGGGAAGCGGTTCATGGTCCCGAAGTGCTCCCAGCGCGTATAGAGGATGCGGCCGTCGGGAAGCAGCGTCGGGTCGAAGTCGTCGCTCTGGTTGAAGCTGATGCGCTCGAGATTGCTGCCGTCCATGTCGCAGACGTAGAGCTTCTCGGCGGGTGCGTGGTTGTACTCGTCCATCTCGCCGGCGCGCGAGCTGGTGAACATGACCTGGTCGTTCGGCAGGTAGATCGGGTCGAAGTCGTTCCCGCCGCCGCTCGTCACCTGGCGGAGCCCGGTGCCGTCGGCGTTGATCTCCCAGATGTTGCGGTGCGCATCACCGGAGCGCCGCAGCGAGAACAGGACCTTCTTGCCGTCGAACGAGACGGCCGGGTCCGACACGCTGGCGCCGGTGAAGTTGGTGAGGGGCGTCACCACGCCGTCCGGGGCGATCGGCGACAGCGTGAAGAGGTTGCCGGTCGCGTTGCTCCGGTTGAGCGTTTCCTCGCCGACCGTCTTCACGAAGACGAGGGCGTCGGTGGTGGGCTCTTCCTGGATGAGGTCGTCCGGGGCGCTATCCCTGCACGCCGTGACCGCGAACGGGAGCAAAGCTCCGGCCGCGAGCAGGGCGAAGCGAGTGGCTGCAAGCTGGATTCGATTCATGGCTGGGAAAGACCCTCCGAGGCGACGAGGGAACTCACGGCTTGATCGTTCGGAAGAACGTCAGACCGATCGTCTGTTGCAGGTAGTTGTAGGTAACGACGCCTTCCTGGTCTTTCTGGCGTCCGAAGACCGTGGCCTGGCGGAGATCTCCGCGCAGCGCCAGGTCTTCGCGAATGAAGAACTCGAGCCCGCCGCCATAGACGAGGGCGTTCTTCGTGACCGGGTCGGCGTTGATGGCGCCACCCGGGGTCACGATGATCATTCCGTAGCCACCGGCGAGATACGGCTGGAAGCGTCCGGAAAGTGGATAGCGCACGAGCGCGTTCAGCGTGTGGAGCACGGCGTGCACGGACTGCCCGGGGTTGTGGCCGAGCGAGGCCTCGTAGCCGAGCCACCCGGAGGGCTGGTAGGCGAGGCGGAACGCGTAGAGCGCTTCGCTGCCGAGCGTGCCGTAGCCGGGGCTGAAGGAGATGCGGTTCTCGAACTTCCGCGGCCCGGGCTCGAGGCGATACGGGTGCTCGGCGACCGCCGGGTTGAGGGCTTCGAGCTTAGGTGCCGGCTTCTTGGCCTTGGACTTCCCGCCCGCAAGGGCCGGAGCCGCGACCAGGGACAGCGCGAGCAGCGTCATGCAGAGGCGCGCGCTCACTGCACCACCCCGTCCTGGATCCACTGCCGGATCGAGATGTATCCGGAGTCGGTGGTGGCAGCGAAGGGCTTGACGCCGTGCGGGGTGCCGCCGGCGGAGATCGCGAGCGGCTCGGTCAGGATCGGGCTCGCGTCGCGGTCCGTGGCCGAGACCTGGAGCGACGCCTGCTCGAAGTCGAACTGGAGGTTTTTGGCGTTCGGCGGGGACAGCTCGAGCGTTCCGCGGATGCCGCCGCCGTGACAGTCGCCCGTCGCGCTGCAGCCGTTCTGCTCCAGCACCGGCGACACCGTCTGCACGAACTCGTCGTAGCTGAGGACGATCTGGGTGCCGCCGCCCGGCGGATCCGGCGGAGCCGTGGGCGAGCTGCAGCCGTGCACGACACCGGGCAGAGTGAGTGCCGTGATCACGAGCGACGCCGCGCGGCGTCCTCTCCCTGCATGCTTCACAGGCACGTGCTCAGCCTCCCCGTTTCGTGCGGGATGCAATCCCGTCGTTGTGGTTCGACCGACCGTGGCGAGTCACCAGGCCGGGCACGCAGTGCGTGCGCGGCCGGAGTCCAAGGCCGTACGGGACTTGCGGCAATGCGCCGCCCGTCCGCCCTCCGCTCCCTGGAAGGCGCGTACCCTTCACGCAAGCCATGGGCCATGGGGGAATCCGCGCACGTTTCGCAGTGGAACGATTCGTTTCGCGCACGTTGTCGCGGTCAGAAGTAGCGGACCTGGAACCACTCACGGGCTTCGGGGACGAGCGTGAAACGGTCGCGGAGCGACTCCTCGACCCACACCGTGTCCACCCCGTGAGCGCCCGGCTGGACCAGGATCGCGTGGATTTCCTTGCGTTCTGCCGCCAGCCGTTTCGAATCGCGCGGGCCGAGCACGAAGAGGGGCGTGTCCCACGAATCGCATTCGAGTGCGGTATGCCCGATGAGCGTGACCGAGAGCAGCCCTTCGGCCGGGCGTCCGGTGCGCGGATCGAGGATGTGGCCGTACGTCTTGCCCTTCGATTCCACGAACTGCTCGTATTGCCCCGAGGTCGAGATCGCTTCTCCGGCCTCGAGCGGGAGTTTTGCGAAGAAACGGATGCGGTCGCGGGGGTCGCGGACGCCGATCCGCCACGCCGGGGCACCCGCCGGGTGGCCGAGTGCGACCATGTTGCCGGTGAGATCGACGAGCGCATTCCGGACGCCGTGGGCGGCGAGCGATTCCGCCGCGACGTCCACCGCGTATCCCTTGGCGATCCCGCCCAGGTCGATGCGCACCCCCTCGCGGGTGAAATGAATGGTGCGCTTCGCCGCGTCGAACTCGACCCGCTGGGCGCCCACGAGCTGGAATGCCGCCGCGACCTCGGAGTCGGCCGGCACACGGGGCGGGCCGCCGATGAAGCCCCAGAGCCGCACCAGCGGCTCGACCGTGATGTCGAAGGCGCCCCCGCTCTCCTTCCAGAGCCGGAGCGAGGCGCCGATCACGCGGGCCACCTCGGGATTCACGGTGAGGGTCCGCGCCGCCGCGTCGCGGTTGATGCGGGCGACCTCGCTGGTCTGGATCCAGTTGCTCATCAGGGAGTCGACCCGGGCGAGCGCGCGCACTGCGACCGCCGCCACCGGGGCCGCCGCGACGGAATCCGCGGTGACGAGCAGCACGTTGGCGTAGGTGCCCATGGTGCGGGCCGGGAAGACGACGCCGCGGGTGCCAGGCTCGGTGGCGGCGCTGGCCGGGGGAAGCGGGCGCGCCAGAAGCAGCAGGGCGAGGCCGATCCCGGCGGGGACGGCGAGGCGGAGCGGGCGCGGGCGGAGGGTCACGACCTCGTTTTCGGCCGGCGCCCGTCGCGCGTTGACTGCTGCGGCCCCAAGTCGTCGCGGTGGTACGGTGCGGGCCCATGCGTGTGCCCGGTCGCACTCTCGCAGCGGCGCTCCTCTTCGTGACCGGCTGTGCCCCGCGCGTCGATACCGACCGCGGGTGGTCGGTGCACGAGGTCACGCCCGCCTTCCTCGACTCTCTTCCCGTCGAGACCCCGGCGCTGGCCGGCGACACTTACGGCCGCGCCGCCCTCACGTTCACGACCCGCGGCCGCGACGGCCACGACGTCTGGCTCTGCGTCTCCGCCGACAGCGGCACCACCTTCCAGCGCCCGGTGCGGGTGAACGAGGCCGACGGCGCGGCGGTGGTCTCCGACGAGAACCGCCCGATCGCCGCGTTCGGCCCGCGCGGCGCGTTCGCCGTCGCGTGGACCGAGCATCGAAGCGGCGACGCGCGCGCCACCGACGTGCGCGTGCGCCCGAGCGGCGACGGCGGCTGGACGCTCGCACGCGCCGCGTACGTGAACGAGGACCGGCCGGATGCCGAGTCGTGGCAGCCGAACCTGAGCCTCTGGAAGTGGCGCCGCGCGATCTCCGCGACCCACTCGCACCCGGCGCTGGCATTCCGCCGCGACGGGGGCCTCATCGCCGCATGGATCGACGAGCGCGACTTCGCGAGCGCCGATCTGCCGCCCGCGACCGCGGGCCTCTACGCCGCGCTCAGCCCGGACGGCGGGTCCAACTGGAGCGCCAACCGCAAGCTCCGCGACAGCGTCTCGATGTGCGCGCGCCCGGCGCTCCTGAGCGATCGCGCGGAACAGGTGGCGATCGCGTACCGGCGGTGCGACGCCGAGGTGCGCGACCCGGCGCTGCTGGTGTGGCCGGTGCAGGTGCCGGAAGTGTTCCTCGACACGCTGCTCTCGAGCGACGGCTGGCAGACCGCACAGTGTCCGCCCACCGGACCCGCGCTCTCGAGTGCGCCCGCCGCGCGCTGGGCCGCGTGGTACACCGGCGCGGGCGATGGCGGCATCCGCATCGCGCCGTGGTCCGACCGCGGCGCCACCGGGGTGAGCCGGCCAGCCGACGGCGGTCTCGCGGATGCCGCCCGTCCGCAGCTCGTTGCCCTGGGCAACACGACGCTGGTCGCCGCACTCGGGCGGCCCGACTCGGCGTCACGCCGTACGGTGCTCGCCGTGCGAGCGATCTCAGGCGACGGCAGCCTCGGCCCCTGGGAACACCTGGGTGCGGACGTCGAAGACGGCTGGATCACCGGCCTCACCGATCGCTCGGCGCTCGCGTGCTGGATCGAGCGCGCGCCACGCCGCCTCAGGATCGCCCGGCTCAGCCGCTCCGACCGCTAGGCGGCCTTGCGCCAGGTGCGCCAGGCGTGCTCGAGCAAGTATCGCTGGTACGCGTGGCGCAGCGCCGGATCGTCGCGCGGCGCGTCTTCGCGGCTCCGGAACGCGCGCACGAACCCCGTCCAGTCGCGCTCGCTCGCCGCGCGATAGGCGTCCTGCGGAAAGAGGCGCACCACCGGCTCCGCGACGGACTCGGGCGGCGGGAAGACCTGCGGCGTGCCGTGCAGCATGCCGTGGATCGCGGCCGGCAGATCCACGCCGTAGTGCCGATGGAGGTGGACCCACGGCGTAGGCCGCGCGTTGAGCTCGAGGAGCAGCGGAACGCCGGGCTCGGACTCGACCCAGTCGATCCCGCAGAGACCGGTGAACCGTATCGCGTCGCCGAACCGCTCGAGTTGCTCCTGGTGCCCAGCGAGGTGCACGTAGCGCCGCACGGTCGAAGGCCCGTAGGGACGCGGGTAGACCTCCTCTTTATAAGAGGACATCCAGCAGAGCGGCCTGCCCTTGGAGAAGAGCACCACGGTGCTGCCGACCCGGCCGGGGACGAAACGCTGGACCACCACCGGTGCGTTCGATTGGAACCCATCGAATGACGCTTCGTTGTTGGCCCGGAACACACCGTCGCCCGAGCTGGCCTGGTCGCTCTTCACCATGACCGGGAACCCGATCCGCCGTGCCGCGGCGGCGGCCTCGTCGGCACTCACCACCTCGGCCCGCGGCATCGGCAGGCCGGAGCGCTCCATGACCCACGTGAAGGCCGCCTTCGAGACGAGCAGCGGCGGCAGATCGCTCTCGGCATCGACCGGGAACCACCCGCTCTGCCAGGGGCCCGGATTCGCGACGACGGCCCTCAACGTCGGATCGTCGCCGAGAATCACCCAGTCGAACGAGCGGCGCGCGAGCAGCTCCTTGAGCACCGGCACCATCTCCGCCGCTTCGCGCGGAGCATCGAGGCGCTCGTCCACGAACCGTGAGCGCTCGGCGAACCGCCCACGCCGGCACAGCAGCACCACGCGACAGCCGGCCTCCTGGAGAAGCCGGGGCAACCGCGCGATCCCGATCCACGGCGCACCCACGGCCAGCAGCACCTCGGGCCGGGTGCCGTTCGCTGCATGGGAGGTGAAGTCATCGGCCATGGCCCCGAAGTTATCGGCCGGCCGGCGCGCGAGCTTCTACTTGGCGGGAAGGTCCTTCAGGACGCGCTCGATGGCGGTCACGTGCAGGTCTTCGACCTCGCGGAGGCGCTGGACGATGGTCTTCACGTCTTCCTTCTCGGCTTTCGTCGCCATCGCGTCGAGCATCGGGATGTAGCGGGCGTGCATTTGAAGCTCGTGCTCGAGGAAGACGCGGTCGCCCGATGCGGGCGGCGTGGCGCGAAACACGACTGCGAACGAGTCGCGGGCGGCGATCAGCGCGCGGGCGGCGTCGCTGTCTTCTGACGGCAGGCCCTTGACCGAGTAGCGCACCGAGATGTGATCCATGTTGATGCGCTCGGCGAGGGTCGTGACGTCGGGCGTGGTCAGCAGCGATTCCGCGATATCGGCGGTCGACACCTCGACCTCGGAGATGGCGAGCAACTGGCCGACCACCTCGGCTTCGGCCGCATTGCCGGCAGCACTCTCGCCCGTGCTGCTGCTCTGCCGGCCGCCGCAGCTCACGAGCACGAGCACGGTGGCGAGCGCCGCCCCCCACATCCGTTGGTTCATGGCTCGCATTGTCCACGACCGGCGCTCAATTGCAATGAGCGCGTCAGGCGCAGGCGACGTCCCTCGGGCCATGACGCGTCCGCATCGCCTTCGACCGCGCCGGTGGCGGGCGGCGTTCCTAGGCACCCGCGGGGCGTGCTAGGCTCGCCGCCGTCTGCAAGTCCTGCCGCGCCTGCCTTCGCTTGAGTCCCGGAGAAACTCCCGTGAGCACAGAAGCCGCCCCGTCCGATCTGCAGGCCGTCGAACGTATTCATCAGGCCCGGGATCGGATCCTGGCCGAGCTGCGCAAGGTGATCGTCGGGCAGGACCAGGTCGTCGATCAGCTGCTCACCGCACTCTTCGCCAACGGCCACGTGCTGCTGGTCGGCGTGCCGGGTCTCGCGAAGACGCTCCTGGTCTCGAGCCTCGCGCGCGTGCTCGACCTGCGCTTCAACCGCATCCAGTTCACGCCCGACCTGATGCCGAGCGACATCACCGGCACCGACGTGATCGAGCAGGACGAGGCGACCGGCAAGCGCTCGATCCGCTTCATCCCGGGACCGGTGTTCGCGAACATCGTGCTGGCCGACGAGATCAACCGCACGCCGCCCAAGACGCAGGCGGCGCTGCTCCAGGCGATGCAGGAGAAGGAGGTCACGGCCGGCGGCCAGACCTACCGCCTCGAGCTGCCGTTCTTCGTGCTCGCCACCCAGAACCCGATCGAGCTCGAGGGCACCTACCCGCTGCCGGAAGCCCAGCTCGACCGCTTCATGTTCAACATCCTGGTCGACTATCCCTCCGCGGCCGAAGAGGAGCAGATCGTCGCGCTCACGACTTCGGCGCGCGAGCCCAAGCTCGACCGCGTGCTGTCGGCCAACGAGATCATCGATCTGCAGAAGCTGGTGCGTCGCGTGCCGGCCGCCGATCACGTGGTGCGCTACGCGGTGCGCCTCGCGCGCGCCACGCGCGGCCGCGAGGGAGCGCCCGACTTCGTGAAGCAGTGGGTGACGTGGGGTGCGGGCCCGCGCGCCTCGCAGTTCCTGGTGCTGGGCGCCAAGACACGCGCGGTGCTGATGGGGCGCTTCGCCCCCGGCATCGAGGACGTGAAGGCGGTGGCGCCCTCGGTGCTGCGTCACCGCATCATCAGCAACTTCACCGCCGAGGCCGAGGGCATCAAGCCCGAGCGGATCATCGAGGATCTGCTGAAGGCGGTGCCGACCGAGTGACGGCGACCCCGGCGGGATCGAGCGCGGCGGCGACGCCGTCCCCCGCAGCACCGTCGCGGCTGGAGCCGCTGCGGCTGATCGGGCTCTACGCCGCCACCGCGATCACGGTCGGGAACATCGTCGGCTCGGGGATCTTCCGCTCCCCGCATTCGGTGGCGCAGGAGCTGCCGGCGCCGACGCTCGCGATCCTGGCCTGGGTGATCGGCGGCGTGCTTTCCCTGTGCGGCTCGCTGGCGCTCGCCGAGCTCGCCGTCGCACATCCCAAGACCGGCGGACTCTACGTGTTCATCCGCGAGGCCTTCGGCGACGCGTGGGGGTTCGTCTTCGGCTGGGCGAGCCTGTGGGTGATCAAGCCGACCGTCATCGCCTCGATCACGTCGGTGTTCGCGCTCTACTTCTGCCAGGCGCTCCACCTGCCCAAATCCACGGAGCTGCCGATCGGCTTCGCGGCCATCATCCTGCTCACCTACGTGAACGTGCGCGGCATCAAGGAAGGCGCGGGCACGCAGTCGCTGTTCACCACGCTCAAGGTGATCGGGATCCTCGGCCTGTGCGGGGCGGCCTTCACGCTGGTGGCGACCCACGCGCCGGGTCCGCTGCCGGAGGCCGCCGCCGGCACCGGTGCCGCGGCCAAGCCGCTCGCGCTCGCCTTCGTCGTGGCGATGATCCCGGTGCTGTTCGCGTACGACGGCTGGACGGATTCCACCTACGTGGGCGGCGAGATCAAAAACCCGCGGCGCAACCTGCCGATCGCGATCGTGTGGGGAACCGTGCTCGTGATCGCGATCTACGTGCTCACCAATCTCGCGTTCTTCAAGGTGCTCTCGCCGACCGACATGACGCGCTACGAGGCGGTCGGCTCGGAGACCGCGGGTCGGCTGCTCGGCGACTGGGGCCGGCACGCGCTCGCGGTGCTGGTCGCGATCTCGACCTTTGGCACCACCAACGGCGCCATCCTCACCGGGCCGCGCGTGACGCAGGCGATGGCGGCGGACGGGCTCCTGTGGAAGCCGCTCGCCGCCCTGGATCCCAAGCGCGGCACCCCGGTGATGGCGCTCTGGGTGCAGGCGGTGCTCTCGTGCCTGTGGCTCTGGTGCGCGGGCGGCTTCGAGGACGTGTCGGGCTGGTTCGTCACCACCTCGTGGCTCTTCTACGCGATCACCACCGCCGCCCTGTTCCAGCAACGCCGGCGCGAGGCCAAGCTGGGCAAACAGATCTCCGACTACCGCACGCCGCTCTACCCGCTCACCCCGCTGCTCTTCGTGGTCGCGACCGTCGGCATCATCGTGAGCGATCTCTCGTCGAGCGGCTGGCGCGCTGCCGCCGGGGTCGCGATCGCGGCGCTCGGCATTCCGGTGTTCCTGCTCTGGAAGGGACGCCGCCGGGAAGCAGCATGAAGCCGGTGCCGCTCACCCCGCTCGACTTCTCGCAGTACGTCCCCGCCGGCCGCTACGACCTCATCTACTCGTGGATGCGCGCCGACGTCGGCTTCTACGTGGCGCAGGCGCTCGAGGCCGGAGGCCCGGTGCTCGAGGTGGGCTGCGGGACCGGCCGCGTGCTGATTCCCACGCTCGAAGCCGGGGCCGACATCGACGGCTTCGACATTCAGCCCGCGATGCTCGAGGAGCTCCGCACCAAGGCGAACCTCCGCGGCCTCGAGCCCCGCGTGTTCGAGGCCGACATGCGCGACTTCACGATGCCGCGGCGCTACGAGCTCGTGACCATTCCCTTCCGAGCGTTCATGCACGTGCTCGAGATCGACGAGCAGATCCGCACGCTGCGCTGCTGCCGCGAGCACCTCGAGCCCGGCGGCCGCCTCATCCTCAACCTCTTCTATCCGAGCTTCGACCGCATCGTCGCGCCGCCCGGGGCCAAGATCGTGGAGCGCGAGTTCGCGCACCCGGACACCGGGCGGCCGGTCACCATCACCTCGACGGTCGAGTACGACCGCGTGGCGCAGCTCCTCAACGCCGAGGTCGAGGTGCTGGAAGGTGGCGCGGAAGGCATGGCCGGCACCACGACCCGTTACCGCTTCACCCTGCGCTGGATCTTCCGTCACGAGATGGAGCTGCTGCTCCGACTCGCGGGCTTCACCCACTACGAGGTGGCCGGCGACTTCGACGGCCGGCGGCTGATCAACGACACGGACGAGATGGTATGGACGGCGTGGAAGGACTGAGCTCCCCCTACGACGACCCCCGTCTCTACGACGCGGTGCTCGAGCATCTCGACTTCGACGTCGCCTGGTGGCTGTCGGAGGCGCGCGCCGCGAAGGGCCCGGTGCTCGAGGCGGGGTGCGGAACCGGCCGGCTTCTGCTTCGGCTGCTCGCGGCCGGGATCGACATCGACGGCCTCGACTCGAGCGCCGCGATGCTGAGGCGGCTCCTCGAGAAGGCGCGTGAGCGCGGGCTCGAGCCCAAGGTCCTCGAAGCCGACATGCGCGACTTCCGGATGCCGCGGAAGTACGCCATGGCCTTCATTGCCTTCAACGGCTTCGGCCACTGCCTCGCGATGAGCGACCAGGTGCGCTGCCTGCTGTGCTGCCGCGAGCACCTCGTGCCGGGCGGGCGCTTCCTGCTTCACATGTCCTACCCGGGCGTGGGCTACTGGAGCCAGCCGGGCGGCGTGCCCGTGCTCGAGGTCGAGCGGGCCGACCCCAAGAGCGGCCATCTCATGCGCATGTACGACACGCGCACGATGGACCGGGTGGGTCAGCTCCAGCATTCCCACATGGAGATCCAGGAGTTGGACGCCGACGGCCGCGTGGTGCGTTCGAGCCGGTTCGAGACCGAGCAACGCTGGGTATACCGCCATGAGCTCGAGTTGCTGCTGCGGGCCGCGGGGTTCACGCGCTGCGAATTCTTCGGCGGCATGGAGGGCGAGCCGCTCGAGCGCGACGATCAGCAGATGGTCGTGCGCGCCTCGGCCGACTGAATCGGCTGCGTCCCCAAAAGCGAAACGCCGGGCGGCCCGTCCTGGGCTGCCCGGCGTTCGAGTTGAAGCGGGTACTTAGTTGGCCTGCGGCATGTAGAACGACAGACCGAGACGGCTGGTGAAACCGGTGTAGTCCAGATCGGTGGTCTCAGCCGAATCGAACTCCATGTTGGAGATCTTGGCGATGCGGTAGCCGGCAGCCGCCGTAACCGCGAAGCCCGGGCTGACCGTCCACTCGCTCATGCCCATGAAGTGGAAACCAACGCCGCCGCCGCTGAAGTTGCCCGGCGCGCCGTCGATCTCACCACCAGCCATGTAGTAGCCCAGACCAGCGCCGATGCCATAGCGCGCCGTGCCCTGAGCCGGGAAGAAGTACGCCCCGGACAGCGACAGTGCATGCGTCGTGAGCTTGATGTCCGGCGCCGCGTCCGTCTCGTCCTTCGCGGTCGAGAACAGCGGCTCCCACCCGGCCATGATCATCACGTTCGGGTTGGCCCACATCCGCAGGTCGAGACCGCCCGTGAAGCCGTTCTCGATCTTGTTGTAGTCGGTGCCCAGTCCCTGGTTCGTCGCTTCGATGTCGTTGTTCACGTCTTCCATGGAGTGCGTGTTGAACGCTCCATAGATGCTGGCGCCGAACTGACCGGCCGACGCGTTCACGGCCATCAGCGATCCGGCAGCCACCGCGAGGATCGTGAGAATCTGATTGCTGCGCATGCTTCCTCCTGGGGGGAGTGGGGCAGGCGGCGCTTCCGCCGGCCAAAGAGCCCGCATGGGCTCGTCGCCCATATTTGTCGGCGGGGTCGAACCCCGACTTGAGGGGGTCTCTGACCCCTCCTTATATGGGGGGTCCGGGGGCGCCGGGAGGCCCGGCCGGGGGATCAGCCCTGGTCCAGCAGGAAGTGGAAGCCGGCGCGCCGCAGGCCTTCGGCCTGGGTCATTTCCACCAGCAGCGCCGGATCGAAGAGACCGTCGCCTTTGTTGCGCGGCTCGCCCGGGAAGTAGAGCTGGGTGGTGAGCACGCGCCCGTTCGCCGGCTGGACGCGGACGTGGATGTGCCGCGTCCGTCCGGGATACATACCCGGCACGATCGTCTCGAGCCGGTAGCCGCCCTTCGCGTCGGTGAACTGGTGACCGCGGAGGTGAAAGCCCTCGTTGTCGTACTCGCCGTGCGAGTCGGCATGCCAGAAATCCACGAGCGCGTTGGAGAGCGGCCGGCAGTCGTGACCGAAGACGCGACCCGTGAGCAGGAGCCGCGTGCCGTCGATGCCGCTCTCGATCAGCGACGTGCGCATCGGCGAGCGCGGCTTGTAGAAGGGACCGGCGGTCTCGAACGGCGTGGGTTCGTCGTCGTCGCCGCATTCGGGCGTGGGCTCGGCGACGGCTTTCTGCCATAGCGTGGAGCCGGCGGCCAGGACCACCGGGGCCGCGAGCATCAGCCGCAGGAAACGACGGCGCGAATCGGAGAGGTGTTCGCCCACCTGCAGGAAACGTAGCGAGCGCCGGGGCCGCGAATGACAAGGCCGCCACAAGAGTGGCGACCGCCGCTGGGTACGAGCGCGCCCAATGCTATGCTCGGGCGCATGACGGGCTCATTTCCACGCTCATCGAGTGGCGCGCAGCCGGATCTCGGGACCGCCCGCGGCGGCCGGGGCGATCGCCAGGTGCTCGACCCCGCGGTAGTGGCTCGGCTCGGACATCTCGACGTGCGCGCGCGGCTCGT
>DAIUEO010000004.1:0-13397 GCA_036845125.1 Candidatus Eiseniibacteriota bacterium
CGTGCTGGAACCAGCCGGTCTGGGTGATGGGGTTGGTGCCGAAGCCGGTCGACATGTCCGTCCGGTAACGGAACCGGATCGAGAGCGACGTCGCGGTGCTGCCGTCGATGTCGTGGTACAGCATCTGATCCATCATCCCGCCGTAGCCGGGGAACTTCTTGTCGGTGCCGGTGGTCGCGACGGATCCGGTGACACCGCCGCCGAGCGTGAACATCATGGCGTCTTCGTTGAACGAATTGCCGGTGCCGCCACGGGTCGTGGCGTCCGTCGAGGTGTGGTCACCGTGACGGCGGAGACCCATCCACGCGGAGGAGCTGCCGGCGAGCGGAGACCAGCCCACGCCCTTGCCGGCGCCGGCGCCGGTGTTGCCCACGTCGACGTGCCATACGCCGGTCACGCCGAACGTGTTCGAGGTGCGGCCCCCGATGATCGCCGATGAATAATTGGCGGAGCTGTTGCCGTAGTCGATGGCTCGCCACGGACGCTGCACGTCGGCGAGCGTGAGGCCGCCGGTGCCCACCATGTTGACGCGATAGGGGAACCAGCCCTGCGCCGAGTCGCCGTGCAGGTACGTGCCTCCGGTCGGCTCGAAATCCCACAGCGCGCCCTGTGCGGGCGGGCGGTTGTAGGGCCCCGACGGCGACGAGAACTTGTCGTTCCCCGAGCCGATCGAGAACCAGTTGTTCGTTGCGTTGAACTTGCCGGGGGTGTAGCCGACCCACGTGGTGTCCACCGTGGAGGCCGATGTCTGGAGCTTCGCGGCGCGAGTCCGCAGCTCCTTCGCCAACTCCGCGTTCAGGAGCTTGGGCTGAAGGTCGTCTTCGTTCGCGTATGCGGGCCGCACGCCGCGGGGCGTGGCGACGGCGGCCAGCAGAAACGCGAAAGTCGCGAGCATTGCGGCTCGCGACCAGTGAGCGGGTGAAAGCGGAACGGAGGATTTCAGGAAACAACGCATCCACTGACCTCCCACTCCGATCGCAGCGAGATCGGAGACGGCCTGGCCCGTCGCTTTAGCCGCGGGGGAGGCGGCCCTCCAATGACCGGGAGAATTGTAGGACCAAAATGACTTATCGCTGACAGAAAAAGCGCGCACGTCCGGCCCGTAAGGTGAAACCCTTACTGGACGGCTGTGGAAAACCAATTACGAGGTGGGTATGAAGATGCTTTCGCGCGCGCGGTCTAGCGCTCGGCCAGGACGGCCGTAAACCCGCGGCCGGCGCGGGATACCGCGCCGATCAGTGCGCTGTCGGGAACGCCGGGATCGCACACGACGTAGGCCCGGTGCTGCTGGTGCCGCACCTCGACGGTGCCGACGCCGGCCACCGTGATCAGCTCGCCCTTCACCTTCGCGGCGCAGCCGGAGCAGGTCATGCCCCCGACTTCGAGGGTCACCACCTTCTGGCCCGCCCGCGCCGCGAGTGCCGGCGCTCCCGGGAGGGAGCGCAGCTCCTGGACGAGCCACGGGGCGCCGACCGCGAGCGCGATGACGCCGAGCGCAATGGCGAGGCTGTTGCCGACCGAACGGTTCACGCCGGCAATCCTACGTGGTTCGGAACGAGCTGACGAGCGAGACGTTCCGCCGCACGGAGGGGTCGGGCCCGTGCGCGTGGCCGAGCCGGAGCAGCATCAGGGGCTGGCCGCCGCGCATTCCGAACCGCTGCTCGACGTCGCGTCGAGCGGCCTCGAGCTCGAGCGGCGCGTTCAGCGGCTGATGCGAAATCCCGAGCTGCGTCGCCCGGAGCGCCACCCGCTGATACACCTGCCCCGCTCCGACCCAGGACGACGGACCGCCGCGGGTCACGAGCAATGCGAGCGCTCCCGAGGATCGGATCTGGCTCCGCACCTGCCGTCCCGAGCTCTCGACGCCGAATCTCAGGAACCAGCTCTTCGGGTCGTAGAAGCGCGCGGCCATCCAGCGCGACGCGCCGGCCAGCTCGAGCGCCTCGGTGGTGACGCCGTCGCCGTGACGCCGCGCGTCGCGGTCGTCGTAGCGCATCCACTCGTGCTGCTCGGCCTGCACCTTCGGGTCGCGGATGCGCGCCTCGGCGGCATCGCGCGCGATTTCGGCGACCGTGTGGATCGCGTCCGCGTCGTCGAGCCAGTGGAGCTCGTACCCTTCGGGAACGAGCGCCAGGAGCTGTGCGCGATTCTCCGGGAAGATGCCGCGGCCGTCGTAGTCGCGGCGGTTCGTCCGGCGCCGGGTGATCGCGGCGAACAGGTCGCGGTCGCGGCGGGTCTCGTTCTCCGTCCACGAAACCTCGGCCACCACTCCCGCATGCGGGGCGTAGGTGACGCGGGGCATGAGCCCGTAGGCGCGCGCGGCGATCAGCATGTTCTCGAGCGAGGCGCCGAGCGCCATCCGCAGGCAGCGCTGGTCCGGGTCCGACGCCGGGAGCGCCCGCCGTCCGTCCTCCATCAGCCGGATGCCGTTGTCGGTCACCTCGAAGCGCCACGGCTGCGTGTTCCAGTGGCTGGGCGCCAGCACGGCGGCGCCGATCAGCGCGCGCGCCAGTTCATCCGGCCGCGACGGCGGCTCGGCGGGCAGCGACCACGGCTGGAGACGCGGCGGGTTCTGGGAGGCCTTCTTCGACCAGGCTTCGTGGGGGCGGAGTGCGGCGTACGCGGCGACTCCGGCAAGCGTCACGACGAAGCGACGGCGGCTCGCGCCGGCGGCAGTGAGGGGGGACGTCCTGTCGGGTTTTGCGGTCATCGGCTGCACGAGCAGTTTCGTCCAGTCCGGGGGCCGGGTCCAATCAAGTTGCCAAGCTGCTGGCCGGCTGACGGTTACCGGCAGCCGATCGACGAGGCGAGCTGCTTGGCCTGGCGCGCCAGGGACTCGGCGCGGGAAAGGTCCCCGGCTGCGAGCGCGCGTCGCGTCGAAGCAAGCAGCTGCTCCGTGGATTCGGCCGTGCTCTCCTGCTCGGCGAGAAGCTTCTTCCCCGCGCAGCGGTCGAGCGCCTTGCGCGCGGCGGTCGTGTCGGCGACCACGCGTGACTCGACGGTCTCCTTGGTCGAATCGGTCCAGGTATCGGGCGAACCGTAGTGCGGGGTGCCGGCTTGCGCGCTGGTGGTGTCGGGCGGCGGCGGTGTCGGGCGCGCGTCGATGGGAACACTCTCCCGCCGGCGCGAGGAGGCGCAGCCGGCGAGCAACAGCAGGGCGAGGCCCGTGAGGAGGATGCCTACCTTCATATAGGGGACTGACCATGCGTTCCGGCGGCGCGGCCGGTCAAGTTGTGCACTGCAAAATGTGTCGCGCACGGTCCCTGCAGTGATCGAGGGGCATGGAGCGACGCTTCGTGCCCCCACACTGTCCCAACCCTTCGTGCTCACAACACCTTCCGCGGCCCGACTGGCACTACAAGCGGATCGGGTTCTTCACCCGCCACTGTGCACCGCAGCGCATACAGCGGTACCTCTGTTTACACTGCCGGCGCAGTTTCAGCACCCAGACCTTCAGCGTTTCCTACTGGCTGAAGAAGCCCCAGTTTCTTTGCATCCTCTTCTACCGGGTGCTGGCCTGCTCGGGCTACCGCCAGATCGCCCGAGAACTGGCGGTCAGTCCGACCACCGTCCAGGGCCAGGTGGCGCGGCTCGGACGCCATTGCCTGCTGTTCCAGCATCGGATGCGACCCGTTCCTCAGGAGCCAGTGGTGCTGGATGGCTTCGAGAGCTTCGAATACAGCCAGTACTTCCCCTGCCACTTCCACGTGCTGGTGGGAGCCAAGTCGCACTTCTTCTACGGGTTCACCGACTCACCCTTGAGACGCAAAGGCAGTATGACCCGGTTTCAGCGCCGACGAAGGACTGAGCTTGAGGAGCAGCTGGGGCGGCCGGATCCGGGCTCGATCCGCCACGAAGTGGCCGAGCTGCTCAAGCTGTGCGGGCTCGATCGCGGGAGCGTCGCGCTGCACTCGGATGATCATCCGGCCTATCCGCGGGCGTTCCGGGCCCTGCCGGACGTCACGATCCTCCACCACGTCACTTCATCGCTCGAGCGGCGGACCGCCAGCAACCCGCTGTTTCCGGTGAACCTGCTGGATCTGCTGATCCGGCACGGGAGCGCCAATCACAAGCGGGAGACCATCGCGTTTTCGAAGCGAAGGCAGAGTGCGGTGGAGCGGCTGTTCATCCTCCAGGTGTGGCGGAACTTCGTGAAGCAGTTCTCGGAGCGACGAGGTGGCGGAACGCCAGCCCAGCGAATCGGGCTATGCGAGCGGGCGCTGAGAGTGAAGGAGATCCTGAAGTCGCGGCTGTTCCCGAGCCAGATCCGGCTGCCGGCGCGACTCGTCACCTACTACCGGAGGGAAACCAAAACCCCGGCGTTGGGAGTCAATCGAGCCCACCGCCTGAGCTACGCCTACTGACATCAATGGACGGCCATTCACCGCGGTTTCCGTGTCCCTCGGACACAGTCTTCGGCGCACAATGAAGTAGACTCGGGCGCCCATGGACCTGTCGATCGTGCTCGTCCACTACCGCACGCCGCTCCCGCTCGCCCGCTGTCTCGAATCCCTGTCCCCGCTCTACCGGTTGCTCGCCACCGAGGTGGTGGTCGTGGACAACGACTCGGGGGACGGCACGCCGGAGCGCCTGGCCCGCGAGGCGCCGGGGGTGCGCGTGATCGCCAACCGGGAGAACGTGGGCTATGCGCGCGCGGTGAATCAGGGCACGCGGGACACCACCGGCGGGGTCGTTCTGGTCATGAACCCGGACTGCGAGGTGCGGCCGGGGGCGATCGAGACCCTGATGCGCCACCTGCGCGAGCATCCGCAGACCGCGATCGCGGGACCGAAGCTCCTGAACCCGGACGGATCGCTCGAGTTCTCGGCGCGCTCGTTCCCGGGGCCGCTGACGTTCCTCTTCAACCGCTACTCGCTGCTCACGCGGCTCTTCCCGGGCAATCCGTGGTCGCGCGAGTACCTGCTCTCCGACTGGGATCACGCCAGCGTGCGCGACGTGGACTGGCTCTCCGGCGCCTGCCTCGCGGTGCGGCGCGCCGCGATCGATGCGGTGGGCGGCATGGACGAGCGCTTCTTCATGTTCAACGAGGACGTGGACTGGTGCCGCCGCATGAAGCTCGGCGGCTGGGCCGTCACCTACGTTCCGGAAGCCGTCGTCATGCACCACGTGGGCGCGAGCCGCGGGCGGGTGGCGCCGAAGATCATCGTCGAGCGCCACCGCGGGATGATCCACTACTTCCACAAGCACCATCCGACGAACCCGCTCGTGGCGTTCGTCGCCGACTCGCTCATCATGCTGCGCGCCGGGCTGATGCTGGTCGCGAATGCCCTCCGCCCCGATGACCCGCGATGATTGACCGGCGCGGCGGCCGATAACCGAGGCACATGCGCATCCCCTATTCGCTGATCCTCGCGTTCTCCACCATGGCGTTCGTGCTGCTCGTGACGCCGCTCGTGATCGCGTTCGCGCGCCGCATCGGAGCGATGGACCGGCCCGGCCCGCGGCGCATCCACAGCGAGCCGGTGCCGACGCTGGGCGGCCTCGCACTGGTGGCGGCGGTGCTGGGCGGCGCGTGGATCGCGCGCGCGCTGCCGGGCGCCGCGACGCTGCTCGACGCCCGCCCGCTCATCGGCCTCACGGTCGCGACCCTTCCGATCCTCCTTCTCGGCCTGCTCGACGACACGCGCGGTGTCCCGCCGCTCGGCAAGCTCGCCTTCCAGGTGATCGGGGCGTTGATCCTGGTGGCTTACGGCTACGGCGTGCCGTACATCACGAACCCGTGGGGCGAGGCGATCCCGGCCGGCACCCTCAACCCGATCCTGACGGTGGCGTGGGTGGTGCTGGTGATGAATGCCGTGAACCTGATCGACGGGATGGACGGGCTCGCGGCCGGCGCCGTGATGATCGCCTCGGCCGCGCTCTGGTGGGTGGGGCGGAGCCACGAGGACTTCTACGTGATGTTCGTCACCGCGCTCACGATCGGGGCCTGCGCCGGGTTCCTGCGCTACAACTTCCCGCCGGCGCGGATCTTCATGGGCGACACCGGCAGCCATTTCCTGGGGCTCGCGCTGGCCGCCGTGTCACTGCTCGAGAACCGCAAGGGCACGGCCGCGGTGACCCTGCTCTTCCCGCTCATCACCATGGCGCTCCCGCTCGCCGACAGCGCGCTCGCGTTCGTGCGGCGGCTCGTCACCGGCAAACCGGTGTTCCACGCCGACTCCGAGCACATCCACCATCGCCTGCTGCGGCTCGGTCTCTCGGCGCGCACCGTGCTGTTCGTGCTGTGGTGCGTGTGCCTCTATGTCGGGCTCATGGCGGTGGTGCTGGCCACGCTGCCGCTCGGCTACGCCATGCTGCTCGCCCTGATCGTGGGCGCCGGCCTGCTGTTCGCGTTCATGGTGCTCGACTTCGTCGACCGCCGGCTGCGCGAACGGGCCGCGAAGGACGACGCGCGGAGCTAGACAGCGCCCCCGCTCGATACCGTCGCCGCCTCCGCGGCTTGCCGCCGGTACTGGAGCTCGTAGAGGCGCGCGTAGATTCCGCCCTTCGCCAGCAGCTCGGCGTGCGTCCCCTGTTCGCGCAGCTCGCCGCGGTGCATCACGAGGATGCGGTCGGCGTCGAGAATGGTGCTCAGGCGGTGCGCGATTACGAGCGAGGTCCGGCCGCGGAGCAGCCGCTGGAGCGCAGCCTGGATCATGCGCTCGGTCTCGATGTCCACGCTCGAGGTCGCCTCGTCGAGGATCAGGATTGCCGGGTCGTAGTGGAGGGCGCGCGCGAACGCGAGGATCTGCCGCTCCCCCATCGACAGCCACGCGCCGCGCTCGCCGACCGGCTCGTCGAGACCCTTGTCGAATCTGGCAGCGAGCCGCGTCCCGCCCACCTCGGCCAGCGCGCGATCGACCGCCTCGGCGCCGCGGGCGCGGTCGCCGAACGCGATGTTCTCGCGCACGGATCCCGAGAACAGGAACACGTCCTGGAGCACGAGCCCGATCTGGCGCCGCAGCGCGCGGCTCTCGACCCCGCGCAGATCCGCGCCGTCCACGCGGATCGCGCCTTTCTGGAACTCGTAGAACCGGCACAGCAGGCTCGAGATCGTGGTCTTGCCGGCGCCGGTCGCACCGACGATCGCCACCTTTTCGCCGGGGGCGATCCGGAACGACACATCGCGCAGCACCCAGTCCTCGTCCTGATAGGCGAACCACACGCGGTCGAACTCGACCGCCCCCTGGAGCCGCGCGACCGGTGCCGGTGAGACGGGCGCCGGGATCGCGGGCGAGGTGTCGAGCAGCTCGAAGATGCGCTCCGACGCCACCATCGCCGCCTGGAACATGTTGAACTTCTCGCTCAGGTCGCGCACCGGCTGGTAGAAGCGCTCGGCGTACTGGATGAACGCCACGACCACGCCGAACGTGACCACTCCGGCCAGGATGCCCCCGCCGCCGTACCAGAGGATGAGCGCGATCGCGAGGGCGCCGATGATCTCGACCACCGGATAGAACACGGCGTAGTGCGAGATGTTCCGCACGTGGGCCTGGTAGTGGTCGTTGTTCGCCGCGTCGAACTTCCGTGACTCCTGCGCCTCGGCGTTGAAGAACTTGAGCACGTCGAGACCCTGGAGGTGCTCCTGCAGGAATCCATTGATGCGGGCGAGCCGGGTGCGCACGCGCCGGTAGGAGACCCGCACCTTGGCGCGGAAGATCGCCGTCGCGACCGCGAGCAGCGGCACGGTGGTCAGCGTGACCAGCGCGAGACGCCAGTCCAGCCACAGCATCGCGCCGATGATGCCGAACAGGATGAACAGGTCGCCGAGCACCGCCACCACGCCCTGCGCGAACAGCTCGTTCAACACCGAGACGTCCTGCGTGACACGCGTCATGATCTGCCCAACCGGACGCTTGTCGTAATACGACGGCGTGAGCGAGGTGAGGTGGCGGAAGATGCGGAGCCGGAGGTCGCGCATCGCGCGCTGCCCGACCATCGCCATGATGTTGCTCTGGAAGTAGCGCAGGCCGAACGCCGCGATCAGCACCGCCACGTAGGCGGCCGCAAGCAGCAGCAGGCCGCGCGACGCATCGGCCGGCAGCACGCCCGCGCCGGAGGCCGGCTTCACGTAGGTGTCGATCGCCACCTTGGTCAGGTAGGGCCCCGCGATCTCGAGCAGCGAGATCGCCGCGAGCAGCACGACCGAGAGCACCGCCTCCTTCCGGTAGGGGCCGAGGAAGCGCAGCAGCCGCAGGGCCAGGCGGCGGTCGTAGATCGCGGCCTTGCCGTCGATCTCGTCCGAAGCGGAATCCCAGGGGTGCGCCATCAGCGTCCTTCCTCTCGGCCCGTCACAGTGACTCCAGCTCCTCGGCCATCTCCTCGCGCCGGTAGAGGTCGGCGTAGAGCCCGCCGCGCTCGATCAGCTCGTCGTGCGTGCCGCTCGCGATCACCCGTCCCTCGTCGAGCACGAGGATGCGGTCCACGCGCAGCAGCGCCGAACGCCGGTGGGTCGCGAGCAGGATCGCGGGCCGGGGCTCGAGCGTGAACAGCGTCTCGAGGATGCGCTCCTCGGTCCCGGGATCGACGCTCGCGAACGCGTCGTCGAGCAGCAGCACCGGCCGCTCGAGTGCGAGTGCCCGCGCCAATGCGACGCGCTGCTTCTGTCCCCCCGAGAGCGTGATGCCGCGCTCGCCGAGCAGCGTTTCCAGGCCTTTTGGGAACTGCGCGATGTCGGGCCCGAGGCCGGCCAGGTTCGCGATGCGGCCGGGATCGGGAGCCTGCTCGCCGTCGCCGACCCCGAACGCGATGTTCTCGCGGATGGTCTGGGAGAAGAGGAACGTCTCCTGCGGCACGATGCCGAAGTGGCGGCGATACACGCCGCGGGGGAACAGTCCCGCCGCCGCGCCGCCGAGTCGCACCTCGCCCTCGGCCGGCTCGTAGAGCCGCGCGATGAGCTGGAGCAGCGTGCTCTTTCCGGCGCCGGTGCGCCCCACGATCGCCACCGACTCGTTCGCTCGGAGTGTGAGGTCCACGCCGCGCAGCACCCAGCGGTCGGTCCCCGGATAGTGGAACCCGACGCCCGCCAGCTCGACCAGCGCCTCCCGCGGGGGCGGCGGCGTGCCGTTCCGCGCCACGTCGTTCTCGGCTTCGAGGCCCATGATCTCGCGGATCCGGCCCATCGACGCCGAGCCGCGCTGGAACAGGTTCGTGACCCAGCCGAGCGCCACCATCGGCCACAGCAGCATGCCGAGGTAGATCTGGAACGCCACCAGCTCGCCGAGCGTCATCTGCCCCTTCACGACCGCCATGCCGCCCACCCACAGCACGATCGCCGAGGCGATTCCGCCCAGCAGCGAGAGCGCCGGCCACATCGCCGACATGATCCGGATCATGCCGCGGTTCTTCTCGGTGTAGTCGTCGTGGAGGGTTCGGAACTGATCGTATTCGCCGTCCTCCTCGGCGTGCGCCTGGACCACGCGGATCCCGGACAGCGTCTCCTGCGCCTTGGCGGTAAGCGCCGCGAACGAGCCCTGGATCGCCTCGTAGTGGCGGTAGAGACCGGCGCCCATGCGCGCCATGAGGAGCGACGCGAGCGGCAGCGGGATCAGCGAGAGCAATGTGAGCCGCCAGTCGATGCGGCACATGAGCACGACCGCCATGACGAACGTGGTGGCGGTGTTCGCCGAGTACATGATGCCGGGGCCGAGCAGGTCGCGGACCGCGTCGAGATCGTTGGTCGCGCGCGACATCAGGTCGCCGACCTTGCGCGCGCGGTAGACGCCGGCCGGCAGCCGCGCGAAGTGATCGAAGAGATCGTTCCGGAGCTCGTACTCCATGCGGCGCGAGGTGCGGATCAGCGTCATCCGCATGATGTAGAGGAAGAGCCCCTGGAGCACCACGGCGAGCAGGATCAGCCCCGCGTCCCGTGCGAGGTCCGAGCGCGTGACACCGGCCTGCACGTGGTCCACCGCGAGGCGCACCAGCCACGGCACCCAGACCTGGAACGTGGTGGTGACCAGCACCGAAAGCCCGCCCAGGACCAGGGCGGTCCGATGGCGGGCCATGTACGGGAAGAGATGTTTCAGCGCTCCGATGGCGTGCTTCCTCTGGGGCCGGGGAAGCGTCAGCCTAGCATGCGGCCGGTCGTCACACGGCCCGGGGCCAGCACCTCACTTCACCGGACGATCTCTCGGCCGGGGAACATCCCTGCAGGAGATGTCAGGGCTTGGGCTGCGGAGGCAGCGACTGATAGCGGAGCGTCCAGGTGAGCTTGACGCCCCAGTGCAGCGCGTCGGCGCTGCCGAGCCCGAACACCGGATTCGGCGTTCCGTTGTTGGAGTCGGTGAACGAGAAGCGCGCGTCGAGTCCGATCTGCTGGCTCTCCCCGAGCGGCGTGTTGGCGCCGAGCGCCAGGTGCCATCCGTCACGCAGGAACTGCTTGTCGTCGCCCGTGCCCTTGAGCTTGCGGTAGTACGCGCCGCCGCCGAGACCCCAGTAGGGCTGGATCTGCGGCGACATGTCGTAGTTCCACAGCAGCTCGAGGCTCATCGGGACTTCGGTTTCGACCGCATCGCCGAACCGCGCCAACTCGTTGTACTCGATGCTGCCGCCGATCGAAGAGTTCGTCAGCACCGGGATCGGCCCGAGCCGCCAGTCCTTGAGGTCGTGGGCGTAACCGAACCCGACTCCCCAGCCGCCGGTGCCGTTGGTGCTCACATTGGAGACGGCGTTGCCGGCGCGGATCTGGATGGCGTCCGCGGCATTCGACACGCCGGCTGTCGAGGCGGCGATCAGGGTCGAGAAAACCCCGAGGATCATCGCCTTCGAGGGCCAGAGGCGCATGAACATCTGCTCCTTTCGAGTGAAACCCGGTCGCGGCTGGTGTTTGTGCCGGGAAGGGACCCACAGGAGGGCCGGGCCGCAGGGCACAAGGGGCGAGAAGCTAGCAATCCCTCCGTAAGTGGACAAGGAAGAAGCGCATTCGGCCGAAAAGGTTGTGGAGTGAAGAATGTTGCTGGGGGGTGCCCGCGGAGCTAAGTTGCTGCAATTGCGTGTGGCGAGGTGGCAGAAAACGCCTCAGACGGGCCCGCCAACATTCTTCGCTCCACAATGGAGGTGTCTCCTGAGTCCATCCCGTTCCCCCCAGGGGGAAGCGCGCGGTTACATCGTCCCGATCGGGGGCGCCGAGGACAAGGTCGGCGACGAGGAGATCCTCAGGCGGTTCGTGAAGGTGTGCGGCGGGCGCCACGCGCGAATCGCCGTGATCCCCACCGCCTCCGAGGCCCGCAACACGGGCCGCCGTTACGAGGAGCTGTTCCGCGAGCTCAAGGCGGACAAGGTGTGGGTGCTGCCGTTCGAGACCCGCACTCAGTGCTCGGACGCCGAGGAGCTGAGCGTCCTCGAGAAGGCGAACGGCGTGTTCCTCACCGGCGGGAACCAGATGCGGCTCTCGACCCACCTCGGCGGCACACCGGCGGCCAAGCAGCTCCGCCTGATGAACGCGGCCGGCGTGCACGTGGCCGGCACCTCGGCGGGCGCGGCGTTCCTCTCCGAGCACATGATCGCCTTCGGCGACGAAGGCTCGACCCCGCGGAGCGGCATGGTGCACCTGGCACCCGGGCTCGGGCTCACGAACCGCATCGTCGTGGACCAGCACTTCCGCCAGCGCGACCGGCTCGGCCGGCTGCTCGCGGCACTCGCCTACAATCCGTTCGCGGTCGGCGTCGGGCTCGACGAGGACACCGCCGCGTTCATCTCACCCGACGAGACGCTCGAGGTGGTGGGCACCGGGGCGGTGACCGTGATCGATCCCTCCCACGTCGAGTTCTCCTCGATGGACGTGGCGAAGCCCGGCGACGCGGTGTGCCTGCTCGGCATCCAGATCCACATCCTCACCCGCGGCGCCTCGTTCAACCTGCATTCGCGCAAGGCGGCCGCCCCCGAGGCGGAGGAATCGAGGGAGTAGGTAGGTCGACTCTCGGTTCACGTACGTCGTTTGAACAGGACCAGCTGGGTGTAGACACCCCTCGCCACCTCCTCATAGTCCGCCATGATGCGGTCCCGCTCCTGTGGCGTGCGCCAGGCCCGGCCAACGCCGGCGAACTGGATCCCTAACAGTTCGCGGTATCGAAACACCAGAAATCGCGGCTTCCACTGGTCGATGATGTCGGTGCGCCAGCCGTCACCCTGGCGGCGTCGCTCCGCCACCCATGGTGTCATCAATCCGCACTCATCAATCGGGGTACGCTCCGAAATGTATGGAATGATCCCCACCGGCTCCAGCATGACGACGTCTTCGCGGTGGCTCATCTGCCTCAGGGTCCTGCCCATCAGGACGAAGTCCTGCTCATACCGATACCGCTCGAGATGGGCGCGCCACTGCTCGAAGCCAGAGGCGAAAATCATCATGCCGAGCAATGCAGCGCTCACTCGGTGCATGAGCCTGCCGCCCTCGAATACGGGGAAGTGTTGGGCGCCCAGCGGAGTCAACAGGGCGAGCGGCCAGGCCGCGTACCACCAGAAATACGGCGCTCCCACGACCCAAAACACGATGAGCGGCGTGAGCGCGGCAAGCCCGATCGCGACGGTTGGTGGCGGGGGCCATGGCCTCCGCCACAGCGCGAGCACGAGCGACGCAGCGAACCAAGGACTGAGGCGGGCGAGAGCCTGGAGATCGGGCGACGGCGACGATGGGTACCACGGCGCCAGCGGAAAGAGCCACGCAAGTCCCTTGAACCAGTGGGTGGCATAGACGACAGACTTGGTGAGCACGGTGGAGGGCAATACGGAGCCAACGTGGTGGAGCGAGAGCGCAGCCTGCACTGCGACTCCCGCGAGCACCGGCACTATGGTGGCTCGACGAGCCAGCAGGATTCCCAGAACCGTGGCCGCCAGAGCGGTGTCGGGTCGCATTGCCGCCCCCAATGCAAGCAGTACCGGCCAGCGCAGCGCCCCGAGGATCAGCATGCAGGCACCAAAGTGTGATTCGATGCCGCTGACGCAGGCCGCGGACAGCAGCGGCAGGCTCCACAGGCCGGCGAACAGAGCGCGCCGTGCACCTTCGATCCGGGCGAGGCTAAACCATGCCGCCAGCAGATCGGCCGCCACCGACAGCGCAACCGCTCCATGGTGGGGGTGCACTCCGAGAAGACGCACGCCCCGCAGCAGCCACAGCCAGACGAAGGACGTCACCCCCCACTCCGGCCGGTAGCCGAAATCCACGTACTGGTAGGTGATGCAGGCATCCTCCACCGGCGCTGGGAACATCCGCCAGTAGGTCACCCGGATTGCCGCCACCACGAGAAACCAGATCGATCGTCGGGTCAGGGCCGCCTGGAGGGCGGTGACGAGCGGGCCTCGAGTCGCGACCGGAACCGAACCGAGGTGATTCTGAGTTGGGAGCCCGGTCACGCGCCGGACGCCTTGCGATCGAGCCGAATGAGCGCCGCGATCAC
>DAIUEO010000004.1:13407-14525 GCA_036845125.1 Candidatus Eiseniibacteriota bacterium
CGCTACCGCATGCGAATGACGCGTTGGGTGACGCTCGCGGCGCCGCGTTCGGCACGGACGAGGTAAACCCCGGGGGCTACGATTCGTCCCCGTTCGTCGCGTCCGTTCCAGCGCACGATCCAGTGGTCGGCAGCCGGCTCGGGGTGGACGAGGGCAACCTCGTGCCCCATGACATCGTAGACCGCGACGCGAGTAGGAACTCCAGGGGGCGCGTCCAGCCTCAGTTCGACCGAGTCGGAAAATGGATTGGGCGCGGCGGCGCGCCACCGCAGCACAGCGGCCGGTCCGGCCACCGTAACCGCGACAGGTCCCTCCCACACCGAGGTCCGGTCGCGGAACACAACCTCGAGCCGGTAGCGGTACTCGGTGCCGGCGACGACCGCCGCATCGTCCCATTCGTACTCCCGAAGACCGCGAGCGGTGACGTAGTGATGAAATGCGAAATCGGCATCGCCCACCGCACGGTGCACCCTGAAGCCCACCACTTCGCCGCCATCGCCTACTGACCAGCGCAGTCGCACACGCTGCGCTATGAGCTCCGCCGCGAAGCGCTGGACGATGGTGCTGGTCGGCACATCGGTGATGGTCGAGGTGTAGATCTTTCCTCCACCACCGATCGGCACGTGGGTCCATACCAGGTGCACCCGGTCCCCTTCGGCGTCGAGCGCCAGGTGATCCCCCACCAGCCAGCGCGCTCCGTCGTCGATGAGCGTTCCCAGGGCATCACTGGGCTGCGCACTGACGCGGAGCGACGGGGCAAAGGTCACTCCACCGTCGTCCGAGAACGTCCAATACGTGTGCACACGCGCGCTGTAGTCGGGCTCGTCGCGGCGGTCGTACCACGCCACGTGAACCAGTCCCCGGTCGTCCACCGCGACCGCGGGGATCGAGTTGTCATACCGTGGCAGGTCGTCGTTGACCCGCACCTTGTCCGACCAGGTGGTTCCGCCATCGCGCGACCGAGCCAGGACCACATCGCGGTGATCCCGAGCTGACTGCCCCGGAGTTATGTGGTACTCCCTGAGGCTGAAGGCGTAGAACACCGTCGAGGGCGTATAACACCAGTCCATTCGCAGATAGTACCGACCGGTATGAGGTAGTGTGTAAATCACAGGTGG
>DAIUEO010000004.1:14535-24744 GCA_036845125.1 Candidatus Eiseniibacteriota bacterium
ATCACATCCGTCGCATCCACCGTGCCGCAGCCGATCCGACCCAGGGCGTTTACATCTCCCCCTCCCCAAACGCTGACACCCATGGCCAGGGGCAAACACGGGCCGTTGATGATGCAATTCGTAGCGCCCCCCTTGATCTGGATGGTCGTGCCGGCGGTGCCTTCGAACACGAAGCTGTCGCAGTCTCCGGTGTAGGGCGGCACATCGGCCGACACCATGACGCCGCTGACGTCGTCTCCAATTGCAATCGGAGTCGCATTGGCGAACACATCGTTGGGCTCGGTCTCTCCAAGAACCCGAATCGGGTCGGGATCCACCGTGCCGAGCCCGTGCTCGGTCCACACGGCATAGAGCGAGCCACGGTACGGCCCGCTGCTACGGTCGGCCGCCAGGCCAATGAACGCCGGCACGTCCATGCACACCGCCCTCCAATCCACAGGAGGATCCCGGGACACACTCGAGTGCCAACCAGGCGGCGAGAACCCCAGATTGTCGTGGATGGGCCCAATTGCGAACTCGGGGCCGAAGCTCACGCCCGTGTCGGTTGACCTGCGGCCAATGATCGCCTTCTGCTGGTAGTCCTCCCAAGCCACAAAGAGCGCACCGTCGGGCCCCAGAACGAGCTGCGCGGTATTGCACAGATCGCCGCTCAGTCGGGATGGTGCAGACCAACTCCCGCCCGAGTCCGTGGAACGGACGAACTGAATCGTGTTCTCGTTAATACTCGTGCGGTGCGTGTAGCACAAGTAGAGCACACTGCTCGCTCGGTCCGCGAGAATCCTGATGCCATCGAGGGCCTCCTTTCCGAACGGGACGTAAGGAAACACATTCGGCAGCTGTTCCCAGAGAACTGACTCTTGAGACGTCGTGCGAAACATGAATACTGACTGGCCATTTAGCTGCAGACTCAAACCCAATGCAGCGACGAACGCCGTACCATTGCCGTCAATCGTCGTTGCAGCCCGTCGCTTCAGTCGCTCGAGAAAGACCCCAGATTGCAGTGTCGAATCGGACCAAGTGGTACCCCCGTCGCGGGAAACCGCGACACGGACGTCCCGATCCCCCATACCCCACACGACCACGACATTGCTATTCTGCTTCGCAATCGAGGGCTCGTTTTCGATCTCTGAGAAGTAGTCGCCGGAGAGGTTTCGATTCGGGCTGATGACCTGCGCCGAGACCTCGCCGCATGGTAGAAGCGCCGATACGACGAGCATCGATGTACGAAGGAGCCGGCCGGTTCCGGAGCGGCTGGATTCGAACGTACGGCTGTAGCCTCCGCGGATCATGGGAGGAGCGTGAGCTTGCGGCTCGCGCGGAACGAGCCGGCATTCATGCGGTAGAGGTAGACACCTTGCTTCATGCGCCGGCCCTGTTCGTCGCGGCCGTCCCAGCTCACGAAGTGGTGCCCGGGCTGCCAGAGCGCGCGAGAGAGGGTTCTTACCCTTCGACCGTGGACGTCGAACACCTCGATCGTGATCTCCGCCCGCACCGGCACCGAAAATGGAATGCGAGTTCCCTCTCCAAAGGGGTTGGGCTCGTTCTGCCGCAGCGCAAAGGCGACCGGAAGGGCACGCTTGCCGGCATGCGCCTGCCTCGAAGGTGGCACCGTCGCGTGCGACCATTCGGTCAACGCGAAAAGCCGGTGAGGCGCGCTGCTCAGGGTGTCCTGGAAAGAAAGGGTGATGTGCTCACCCACCCGCAACACGAATTCCCTTTCCGGAGCAATCAAACCCATCCGGGAATGCGACAGTGTAATCGGCAACTGCCGGACGGCGGGTGATCCAGGGAGCGGTTCCATCAGTTCGAGAGCTGCGAAGCGGTACCCGCCGCGCAACACCAGCCGTACGCTGTCCGCGATTAGTGCGTTGGACTCGAATCGTGCATCGATTCCGGAGCTCGGGAAGCGCAATGCCACCCGGCTCCATGTTTCGGTTCCCGGGATCTCGATGGCGATGCCGGACGAAGTTGGGCCGTTCGTCGAATCGGCTCCTGTGGTCGCGATCCACAGGTGCTTTGCCTGACTGCCCGGCTGCCGGCACACCACGAGTGTGTCGCCGGCGGCACCCGCATGGCCGGACAAGGCGTTGGTGATGTCACCCCAGAGTGAACTCCGCACACGATACGGTTGGCGGCAGACGCCGCGCACGAGCTCGCCGCCAATCGGTACCGCCACCGTGTCTGCGGCGTCGTAAACTCCCACGAGCTCGAACCGGGCTACGGTCATGGAATCCGGGCCGGGGTTGGCGATCGTGACCCCCAATCGCCGGCCAGGAGCAAGGGCGGGCAGCAGGACGGCCCCGCGACTCGCTAATGTTTGTGTCGCAGCCGCATCGTTCGTCTGAGCCGCCGCAGGACCCGTTCGTCCACGTTCTGCGGAGAACCCGCCTCCCCCGCACATGGCCTGCCAGTTGTTGCTGACGTCCGACCAGTTGTCGTGCTCGTCGTAAGCCCGTACCGCAAAGTAACCATCAAGACAGGACGAACCGATCAACAAAAGGTGGTTGTCCCCAGAGCGAGCCGAGTAGCCCGAGGCGACGATACCCGCGGACGACCAGTTCTGGTTGGTGATCGCCGAAGCCGAGTTGCGCACCTGGTAGCCGGTAGCGGCTCCCGGCCCGTTGCCGTCGTCACCGGGGGCCGTCCACCAGCAGTAGTATTGAACCGGGTTGCCACTAGGACCATATTCGAAGTCGTTCACCGTGGCGGGTTTCGAGACGTCATTCTCGCCGGCGACCCGAATCCACCTCGCCACCGAAGGCACGCCGCCCACGCCGGTCCGGACCGCGAACACCATGTAATCCCCGGGTGGGGCGTGGTTCGAGCTCGTGGGCAGCACCGCCCGCAGCTGCCCGTAAGTCTTCGCATGGGGGAGCTTGAAGTAGCGCTGATTCTGGTCGAAGCCGTGCGTCACCGCTCCAGGGCGGATTAACGACACCATGGCCATCTCTTCGAGTGGCGCATTCGTCACCGCGAAGTAGAGGGGTTCGCCGTAGTGCACCGTGTGGGTTGGATAGCTCCAGACCACCGGCCGACTAGCCAGCGAGTCACCGACCGCGAACAGGTACGGTGGTGAGTACACGCTCGCGTAGCGAGCGCTGGGGGCGCCCGCGGAGCACAGCACGCGGCCATCGGGGAGCAAGAGAGCGGTGGAGTGGTAGCCACGTTGCAAGGGGTCTTCGACCAATGGCGACCCCCACTGAGAAAACGGGTCCCAAATCATTGGGGCGCGGGTATAGGCAAATGAGCTGGCGCGATTCCGCCCACCAGTCAGCAGGACGCGGCCGTCAGGAAGCGCGGTCAGGTTGTGAAACGTTCGTGACTCACTCATATCTGCGAGCCGCGTCCACGTGGTAGTCGTGCCTGAAATCATGGCGCTTCCAGTGATTTCGTCGGTCGCGTAGAACACGTCGTCGTCTCCGCCGCACTTCATCACCCGATCGGTGTCGGGGAAATACACTGCTGATCCACCCAGGAACGGGGCGCTCCCGGTCCAAGTGCGTGCAGGGAATTCCCATTTGGCGAGCGTCGCGCTCGTGGGATTCGTGTAGAGCCAGCTGCTGTCCTTGCCGGCATGCTCGGGGCCATTGCCGGCAAAGAACACCTTCCCGTCCCGAAGTTGGAACATGAAGGGATAGAACGGGAGGTACTTCGGTCCAGACGTATTCTCGATCCAGCTACCAGGGCCGGTAGCGATGCCGGTCGTATCGAGGCGCTCGGGGATATGCGACTCGACGGGGCGGGTGTCGAACACCAGAGTGTGCCCGCCACGCGCAACCGGCGTCGAGTCGGCTGCGAGTATCGACCAATCCGCGCTGTCTCCCGTCACCCTCCAGAACAGCTGCCACAGGTCGGACACGTGGCCGGTGCCGGCGGTGGTGTCGGTATCGCCGCCGGATACGAGCAGGCGGTTGAACTCGCTGTCGTAGACCGATGCATGCCGCATGCGGGGCGAGGGCCTGGGGGCCGGCACCGTGGGCCTCGTCCAGTCCCAGTCCGGAAGCTGTTCGGACGGCGGCTCTTTGAGGCGCAACTCGAAGAGGCTGTCGGTCGGAGTCCCTCCTCCGGTTAGCCCGCCGAAGATCGCCAGGCGGTGCGTCCGTGGGGTGCTCGCTTGCACCGGGAGCATGACCGCAGTATGGCCTTCGCGCTTGCCGGGTGCGTTGCCGGCGGCGGCGAACTGCCGCCAGGCGGGGGAACTCGCGCTGCCCGCTCGGGGCAACGTCAGCTCCCAGATCGTATTGCTCTCATCGATGTGCCCGGATGCGTTTCTGCCTCCGTGCACCACCATGAGGGCTTCAGCGCGGTCGCTCTTGGCCAGCCCGGCAACATGACCATAGCGGGCGCCCGGGCTGGTCGCCGGCGAGAGCTTCTTCCACGCGCCGCTGTTCTGGCTCAGGTTCAGATCGAGGAGCCAGAGGTCATTCAGGGCGTTCCCGTTCTCGTCCCTGCCGCCGAAGATCAGTATCGTGTCGTTCAGCACGACCGCCGTGTGCCGGCTGCGCGCGGCCGGGGACCCGAACACAGGATCGGCAGAGAGCGTCAACTGATTCCAGTAGTAGTCGCGGCGACGATCCGTATTCGGGCCGTACAGCGCCCACGCATCGCTCTTGGGGACACCGTCCGCTTCGCCACCGTAGATGACGGTGAATCCGTTGGCATACACCGCGCCGTGGCCGTGCCGGTTTGAGGGCCTGGTTCCGGTCGGGTAGCCGCCCCAGTTGGGATAGGGGCGAAGATTGAGGAACCGCAGTTCGTTGAACGTGGTCGTCACCGATGCCGAGTCTCGGACACCGCCGAACATGACGGCGTTCAACCACTGCGAGCCGGCCGTGGTCAGAACCGAGCCATCGCCCAGGCTCGTGACTGTGGGGTACCAGCGCCCGAACTGTGTCGAATCGGCCACCCGCCACGAGCGCGACAAGGGGTCGAAGATCGCGCAACGGTTGTCGCCGGTCGCCGTGGTGATCTGTCCGTTCGACTCGACGGTGCCGCCGACCACCAGAAGCTGGCCGTTCGGGAGCGTCGCGTGCCCGCCGCAGAAAAAATTGTATGTGTTGTAAGGCACCGGGTAGCCGCGTCCCACGGTGTCCATGGCGGCGCCCATCCATAGCCGCGCCTGGTCGTGGTGCTCAAAGTGAAGGACCATCGCGCTGTCGGAGTTCGCCCGCAACACCGCCATGTGAACGGCACCGCCGCTGACGAGGCGATAGGCGCCGCCGGCGGTGGAAGTCGAGTCCCAGCGCAGAGTGTCGATCTTGGACCAATAGCCGCTCGCCTTTACACCGGCGTGGGCTTTCTCCGCGTCCTCGAAAACGCCACAGATCCAAAGACACCCAATCACGGGGATAGAAGCGAGCAGAGCGCTGAGTACACGCTCCACCGCCCGGCTTTCCAGATGGGGCCTCATATCGACCTCCCGCTGGGGATCAGGCGAAAGTCAACGCCGAGGCAACAGGCGAATCAGCGGGTGAAGCCAAGACCTATTGCAGGCCTAACTGCGACGTACTTGAATCGCGGGAGGGACGGAATTGCGGGTCCCTGGGCGCAATGGACATGGTAGGAGCCGCCCGCCCCCTGGATCAACGGCAAAATGTCGCCGGGAGCGCGGCGACTGCAAATGATGGGTAGCCGGAGTGAACTACCGTCTGACCGGAGCCAGGACCATTGGAAGAGGGCGGAGGCCAGGCGTGCAAACTCTGCTAATCTTCGTGCCCGCCGCGGGCAGGAGGTTCCGCGGCGCCCCCGCACGGACGCGGCCCCGACTCCCCCGGATGGAAGCGCCGCGATGAAGCTCCTCGAGTCGACGGTCTATCTCGGTCCATCCGTCTACGCGCTGTTCCCGGTGATCCGGCTCAGCGTGGATCTCGGCGCGTGCGAGGACTGGCCGACCGGCAAGCTCGGGCGCGCGTTCGTGGACGCGCTGCTCGAGAAGCTCCCGGGCTTGAGCGAGCACGGCTGCTCCTACGGCGAGCCGGGCGGCTTCGTGCGCCGCATGACCGAGGGCGAGGGCACCTGGCTCGGTCACGTGCTCGAGCACGTCGCGATCGAGCTCCAGAACGTGGCTGGCGCGCGCGTCACGTTCGGCAAGACCCGCTCGGGCGACGAGTGCGGCCGCTACGACATCGTCTACCAGTACGAGCAGGCGGAGGTCGGCGAAGAAGCCGGGCGACTGGCGCTCACCCTCCTCCATTCCCTGCTGCCGGCGACCTTGCGGAGCCCTGAAAGTGTCCCGGAGGCCTTCGATTTCGAGCAGGAGCGCGACGCCTTCATCCGCTTCACCCTCAGGCGCGCGCTGGGGCCGAGCACCGCGTCCCTGGTGCGCGCGGCCGAGGACCGCGACATCCCGTGGATCCGGCTCAACAGCCACAGCCTGATCCAGTTCGGTCACGCGAAGTTCCAGCAGCGCATCCAGGCCACGATCACGAGCCGCACCCCCCACATCGCGGTCGAGATCGCCTCCGACAAGGAGGAGACCAACCGCATCCTCTCCACGCTCGGCCTGCCGGTGCCGGAGCAGCGCCTCGTCTATTCGGCGGAAGACGCCGTGAAGGAGGCCGAGCGGATGCGCTTCCCGGTGGTGCTCAAGCCCTACAACGGCAACCACGGCCGTGGCGTCTCGCTCAACCTCTTAGACTCCGCCCAGGTGCGCCACGGGTTCCAGCAGGCGCGCGAGCACAGCCGCGCGGTGGTGGTCGAGAAGTTTGTCGTCGGCGACGACCATCGCATGCTGGTGGTGAACGGTGAGCTGATCGCGGTCGCGAAGCGGGTGCCGGGCCACGTGGTCGGCGACGGCACGCACACGATCGAGCAGCTGGTCGAGATCGAGAACCGCGACCCGCGCCGCGGCATCGGCCACGAGAAGATCCTGACCCGCCTCGAGCTCGACGCCCAGGCCGAGCGCTGCATGAGGGACCGCGGCTACGACCGGCTCTCGGTGCCGCCCGCCGGCGACACCGTTTTCTTAAGGCTCACCGGCAACCTCTCGACCGGCGGCACCGCGGTGGACGTCACCGATCGCGTGCACCCGGACAACGCCGAGATGGCGGTGCGCTCGGTCAAGGCGGTCGGGCTCGACGTTGGCGGCGTCGACTTCCTCACCACCGATATCGCGCGCTCCTATCGCGAGGTGGGCGGCGCGATCTGCGAGATCAACGCCGCACCCGGCTTCCGCATGCACGTGGCGCCGAGCGAAGGGCACCCGCGCGACGTCGCCGGCAAGGTGATGGACATGCTGTTCCCGCCCGGCACGCCCGCACGCATCCCGATCGCGGTGATCACCGGCACCAACGGCAAGACCACCACCGCGCGCATGGTGGCGCACATCTTCAAGCTCGCCGGGAAGACGGTCGGCCTCGCCAGCACCGACGGCGTCTACGTCGACGGGCACCTCACCGTGAAAGGTGACATGACCGGGCCGATGTCGGCGCGCATGGTGCTGCGCGACCCGCGCGTCGAGGTGGCGGTGCTGGAGGCAGCGCGCGGCGGGATCCTGCGGCGCGGGCTGGGATTCCGAAAATGCTCGGTGGGTGCGGTGCTCAACATCACCTCCGACCACCTGGGGCTCAAGGGCGTCGACACCCTCGACCAGCTCGCGGAGGTGAAGCGGGTGGTGGTCGAGGTGGCGCAGGACACCGCGGTGCTCAATGCCGACGATCCGCGCTGCCTGCGCATGGCCGACCATTCGCCGGCCAAAAGCGTGTGCTACGTCACCATGGACACCCGCCACCCGCTCGTGAAGGAGCACATTCAGCACGGTGGCCGCGCGGTGGTGCTCGAGCCCGCGATCGGCGGCCACATGATCGCGATCTACGACCACGGCGCCTACGTGCCGCTGTTGTGGTCGCACCAGATCCCCGCGACGCTCGAGGGCCGCGCGCTCCACAACGTCCAGAACGCTATGTTCGCCGCCGGCATCGCCTACAGCATGAGCGTCCCACTCGAGGACATCCGTCACGGGCTCCGCACCTTCGACACCACGTTCTTCCAGGCGCCGGGGCGGATGAACGTGTTCGACGAGCATCCGTTCAAGGTGATCCTCGACTACGGCCACAATCCGGCCGCGGTGCGCGCCATGGGCGACCTCGTGAAGCAGCTCGACGTGAAGGGCCGCCGCATCCTGGTGCTGGCCGCCCCCGGGGACCGGCGCGACGAGGACATCGCCGAGATCGCGCGGGTCTGCGCGGGGCGCTTCGACCACTTCATCTGCCGCCGCGACGACAACCGGCGCGGCCGGAAGAGCGACGAGGTGCCGCAGATGCTGCGCTCCTCGCTGCTCGCCGCGGGCGTTCCGGAGCAGTCGATCGAAGTGGTTCCCGAGGAGACCCAGGCGGTGGATCGCGCGCTGTCCCTCGGGCGGCCCGGAGATCTGCTGCTGATCTTCGGCGATGCGCTCCAGCGCACCTGGACCCAGATCACCCAGTTCCACCCCGAGGACGGCGTCCCGCACCCGGCATCCGAGACCCCGGTGGCGGTCGAGCTGCCGGCTGCGCCTGAGTTCCTGCTCGAGGCCGGGTTCGAGCTCAAGCGCGACGAGCGTGGCGTGCGGATCGCGCGCGAAACCGAAGACTGATCACGACGTGACCCTTCGGATCGCCGACTCGCGCCGTCTCACCGGACCGAGCCTCCTCCTCGATGTGCCCGGCGCGGTGCTGGACGTCGAGACCGGCGACGCCGACATCGGAGTCGTGATCGCCGCGTGGCGGAGCGCGCTCGAGCGCATGCTGCCGGCGGTGGGCTGGTCGAATGCGGTGATCGCGAGCCGCTCGTGGTCTCCGGCGGCCGGGGCGAGCCTCGCGTACTCGGCGCCGGCGGATGCGCTCTACGCCGCGACCGAGGTGAACGAGTGGGCGTTCTCGGCGGCGCGCGCCGGGCTGACCGGCAGCGCTGCGAACGCCCAGGACACCGTGCTCGCCCGCTCGCTCGAAGGCCACGCCGGCGAAAGCTTCGAGGAAGCCGCCGCGCGGCTGCGCGCCGCGATCGCCGGCGAGCAGGACGCGGAGTTGATGGCCATCGCCGAGGAAGCCGGGCGGCGCGGGATCACGTTCCTCGCGGACGACCGCCGCGTTTCGATCGGGCTGGGGCAGGGCTCGCGCAGCTGGCCCGCGGACGACCTCGCGGCCCGCGCCCGCGTGCCCTGGGACGGGACCCACGACATCCCGGTCGCGCTGGTCACGGGCACCAACGGCAAGAGCACGACGGTGCGCCTGCTCGCGGCGATCGCCGAAGCCGCGGGCCAGGTGGCGGGCACCACCTCCACCGACGGCGTGAGCGTCGGCAGCGAGACGGTGGCGCGCGGCGACTACTCGGGGCCCAACGGCGCGCGCAGCGTGCTGCGCGACCGGCGGGTCGAGGTCGGCATCCTCGAGCTCGCCCGCGGCGGGATCCTGCGGCGCGGGCTCGCGATCCCGCACGCGACGGCGGCGCTCGTCACCAACGTGGCGAACGACCACCTGGGCGAGTTCGGCGTCTACGACCTCGAGACGCTCGCCGACGTGAAGATGGTGGTGGCGAAGGCGGTCGGCCCCGGGGGACGCGTGGTGCTGAACGCCGACGACCCGCGGCTGCTCGCGCGCGGCCGGGCGCTGAACGTGCCGGTCACGTGGTTCTCGCTCGACCCGTCGAACCCCGTGCTGCGCGCGCACGTCGCGGCTGACGGCCATGCGTGCTGGCTCGAGGGTGACCGCCTGGTGCGGTGGCGCCACGGCGGGCGCGACATCGTCACCTCGCTCGACCAGGTGCCGATCACGTTCGGCGGCGCCGCGCGGCACAACATCGCGAACGCGCTCGCGGCGATCGGGCTGGCGAATGCGCTGGGATTCGAGGTGGAAGCCATCGCACGCGGGCTCGCGTCGTTCCAGAGCTCGTCCGACGCCAACCCGGGCCGCGCCAACGTGTGGGACCTGGGCGGCATCACCGCGATCGTGGACTTCGCGCACAATCCGCACGGCCTGCTCGCCATGGCCGCGATGGCGCGCGCGGTTCCGGCGGAGCGGCGGGCGCTGGTGATCGGGCAGGCCGGCGACCGCGACGACGAGGCGATCCGCGAGCTGGCCCACGCGGCGTGGACGCTGCGCCCGGACCGCATCTTCGTGAAGGAGATGGAGATCTACCTGCGCGGCCGCGAGCGCGGCGTGGTGCCGGCGATGATCGACCGCACGCTGCGCGAGGCCGGTGCGCCGGCCGAGGCGATCGAGCACTGCGATTCCG
>DAIUEO010000004.1:24754-52309 GCA_036845125.1 Candidatus Eiseniibacteriota bacterium
CCGAGCTGTCGGCGGTCCGGCGTGCGCTCGAGTGGGCGCGCACCGGCGACCTGCTGCTGCTCACGACCCACGCCGAGCGCGAGGCCGTGATCGCGCTGTTGCAGGAGCTCCAGACCCGGGGATGGACGGCCGGAAGCGGCTTCGCTAGTTTGTCCGCCCCATGAGTCCCCGCGCTCCTCGCCCGCCGGCGCTGCGCTATCGGGCCGCACGCCGCACCGACGTCGAGACGCTGGCCGATCTCGGCTTCCGTGCCTACCGCGTCTCGAGCCTCGAGAAGCGCCGCGAGTTCTATACCGACCATCCGCGCTTCGGCTTGAAGGACGTGCGGGTCGGCGAGCTGGACGGCCAGATCGTCGCCTCGCTCGTGCTGTACCCGTTCTCCGCCTTCGTGCGCGGACAGCGGGTGCCGATCACCGGCATCGGGTCGGTGGCGGTTTCGCCCGAACACCGCCGGCGCGGGATCGGCGAGGCGTTCCTGCGCTCGGCGCTCCGCGAGATGCGGCAGGGCGGGCAGGCGATGTCGGCGCTCTATCCGTTCCGCGGCTCGTACTACCGGAAGCTCGGCTACGGCACGTTCGAGATGGTGCAGGTGATGGCGATCTCGGCGGGGAACCTTCCGTCCGCCGACGAGACGCGGGGCGTGCGGCGCCTGATGCTGCCCGACCGGCCGGCCGTGCAGACGCTCTACGACCAGGTCGCGGCCCAGGGCCACTTCGCGCTGGCCCGCACCACCGACTGGTGGAACCGCCGGCTGTGGGGCTACCCCGGCGAGTGGGTGGTGTACGAAGGGCGGCGGCGCGGGCAGATCGAGGGCTACCTCTATTACGAGGTGGACACCTCGCACGGCCCCTTCAAGCTGGCGATTGCGCTCAACGAGTTCGTGGCCTCGACGCCCGAGGCGCATCGCGGGCTCGTTGGCTACCTGGCGTCGCTCTCGGACCAGGTGTCGGAGATCCACTACGCGGCGCCCGCCGACAACGCGTGGCCGCTGCTGCTCAAGACCTCGCAGAATCTCCGCCCCGGCGCCGAGATCGGCCTGATGGCGGACACCGGCAACGCCGCGGCGGGCTGCATGCTGCGCGTGGTGGACGTGAAGCTCGCGCTCGAAGCCTTGCCGGCCGCGCCGGGCGAGCGTGGCGACGTCGTGCTCGAGGTCGAGGACTCCGTGCTGCCGCAGAACGCGCGGGCGTGGAAGCTGAGCGTGCGCGAAGGGCGCTTCAAGGTGCGGCCGGAGCAGGTCCCCAAGCCCAGCGACCGCGGGGTGCTGCGTCCCAAGCTGCCGCGGCTCAAGGCCCCGGCCGAGGTACTGGGTCCGCTGTTCGCCGGCACGCTGTCGCCGGTGCGCGCCGCCGAAGCCGGCCTGATCGGCTCCGAGGACGGCGCCGCCGAGGTCGCGGAAAGCTGGTTCCGCGCGCGGCCCGCGTTCCTCTACCAGTTCAATGCGTTCTGAGGCGGCCGGTGCGATGAGCGCGAAGGCTATCCCGTTCCGCGTGGTGCACACCCTGAACCCGCGTTTCCGCGACAGCGACGCGATGGGCCACATCAACAACGCGGTCTACGTCACCTACATCGAGGTGGCGCGCCAGGAGTACTGGCTGAACCTCACCGGCGACGCCAACTACCGGAACGTTCCCTTCATCCTCGCGCACGTCACGATCGACTTCCGCTCCGAGGCCCTGATCGACGAGACGCTCGAGATCGGCATCCGCTGCGCCTGGGTCGGCGGCAAGTCGTTCGCGTTCACCTACGAGATCCGCGAACGCGAGACGCAGCGCCTGGTGGTGGAAGCCACCTCGGTGCAGGTCTGCTACGACTACACCGCCAAGCACAGCATCCCGGTGCCCGAGGACCTGCGGCGGAAGCTCGAGGCGTTCGAAGGCCGGAGCCTCGAGCGCGCCTGACCTTGGGGTGCTCTTTCACCTGTAGTTCATATCGATCCAATTGACGTTGAGGACGCAAGCTCAGAGGTTAACGATGATGTTGCTGCCTGCGTGCATTCCACGTTGATCGCGTGCGTAGCAAGTGATCCAAGCGATGCTGTCTGTAGGCCAGGGCGTACCATAATAGAAGACCTGCACCGATCCTGCGTTGTAGAGGTAGACCCCGCCAGGCGCGCCCTTAATCCGCAGGCGCGTGTCCGTGAACCAATCGTAGACTAGTGGATTCCCGTCCGGATCCGATGCCACGCACGTCACTACAATCGAGTCTTGTGGTCCCACAGAATCCGGCACGGCGGTAAGCGATGAAATGACAGGTTGGTGATTGATGGGAACGACCGGACTGTCGTCGTCACAAGCACCGACGCCGATAGCAATCGCAGCGGACAGGGTGATTAGTCTGGCAGTTCTAACCTTCATGAGTCCTCAGTGTCGATCTTATTGAAGTTGCTCACGCCGTGCATTCTGAAGGGATGACCCGAGATCAGGGCATGTCACGTCGACTCTTTGGGGGCGCACAATGTTTCAACCAACCAGCTTCGGACGTTTGCGTGCAACGATGCACCGAGCTCTTTGTCGCGATTCGAGTTGCGCCCCGCAATAGCAACCTCCGCACTAGAAGTCGGTCGGGTGGGCAATACCCGTCGACCCAGAAGCTCTTCGCTAAACTTGCAGCCACGGGGGCGTTGGGAGGCTAGACGCTCCCTAGATACCTGAAAGGGAGGTCGCTTGAGGTTCGCCTTCAAGTGGGTTTCTGACGGAATGGCAAGGCCACTCCGAAACGTGCGTCTCCGCGATGAGCTAATGCAACTGCGCGAGGCAGCAAAGTTGCGGGGCACGATGGTCTTTCGCGAAACCTCTACTGGCTGGAGGAAGGCGGCAAGGTCGAGGGCCCCTGCTGTCCAAAGTGTTGGCCACAGGGCGGCAAAGCAGTTCGGATGCTGAGGAAGCCACATGGGTGGTCGTGCCCTGTTTGCACCTTCTTCCTCAATACGCGAATCGCCGACGAACAGAGCGAGGACTTTCAAAGCCCTCGCGAACCGGTCTAGCTCTGGGGTGCTCAGCCGGGGAGCTGCGAGAAAGCACCGCTACAAGATATTCCCCAGGGTCACCGTCAGCTTCTTCGTCTTCTTCCCGCGCTGCACTTCGAACGCCACCTTGGTGCCCGGCTCGCCGTAGTCCAGGTTCGCGCGCAGCACATCGGCGTCGTGCTCGAGCACCGGCTTGCCGTCCACCTTGAGCACGCGGTCGCCGACCTTGAAGCCGGCCTTGGCCGCCGGTGAGTGCGGGACCACCTGCATGGCCTTGATCTCGTCGCCGAACTTCGCGAGCTGGACGCCGCAGCGGCTGAAGTCGTCGGGCTTCGAGTAGCGCTTGCCGGGCTCCAGGTAGAGCTTGCGGTTCTCGTAATCGAACCAGCACACGAATCGCTCGAGGATCTGGTTCCCGACGTTGCCCTGGGACTGCTCGCTCGCGAGCGCGCCGCCCTCGGCGCCGGAGAGCGACACCAGCGGGCGCTTCCACGAATAGGGGCCGATCTCGACCTGGTTCATGCGCACGAGCAGGCTCTGGAAGGTGCCGCCGAAGCCGCCGCTCGTGACCTCGATGGCGTTCTTCCCGTACAGCTCCCGCAGCTTGTTCTGCTTCACGAACGGGCCGTGGAGGTCGACGGTCGCGCTGCTCCCGACGTCGAGGCGGAACAGCCCCTCGTACACCCCGTCGATCTTCATGCGCACGGCCGGCACCGTGCCGGCCAGCTCGAAGGGCACCTCCGCCCCGTTGCCCGAGTACTTGAAGGTCTTCGGGTCGTGGAGGGTGAGCGTGCTGTCGTCGTAGCGGATCTCGGTCACGAACTGCGTGATGAAGTCGTAGCCGATGATCCCGGCCACGTCCCTCCAGAAGAAGGGCGCGAGGAACGGGTTCACCGACAGCACCGCCACCTTGCGGTCCTTGAGCTCGACGCCGTCGCCGGCGCTCTCCACCCGCAGCGACTGGAGCTGCGCGAACGCGGCCGACCCCGAGCTGCCCGCGCCCACCGCCTGCAGGCGCCCTTCGGGGGCGAGCCCGATTTTCGCGGCGTACGCGCTGTCGATCACGGTGAGGCTCGCGCCGGTGTCGAAGATGAAGTCGGCGGGCGGCTGTCCGTTGATCGAGGCCGTGAGCCAGATGTGCCGGCCGCGATAGCGGAACGGGAGCTTCGCCATGCCCGGGGTGCCGAGCCACTTCACCGCGGCGTCCTCGCCGGCCGGCGGCTTGAAGAGCTCGGGATCGATCGTGGTGTTGGTCTCGTAGGTCTCGACCTTGACTGTGAGGTCGTTCATCGGCATCTCGACCACCTGCTGCCTCACCGTGTACGGCACCTTGCGGCCGGCGGCGTCACGGTAGTCCGAGAGGGTGCTGGTCACGGTCATCTGGTCGCGCTTGCGGATGATCTTCGCGAGGAGCCCGGTCGCCGGATCGAAGTAGAAGCGCTGCGTCCGGCCGGCCGGCGCCGTGACCTCGAGCACGACCCGGTCCTTCGCATCGGGGTCCTTCACCACCGCAACCTTGCCGCCACCCTGGTCCGGATGGAGCCAGCGGTCCTGGTCGAAGAAGGCGCTGTTCTTCGATTCCTCGAGCTCCTGGCCATCGAGCATCACGAGCTTCCCGCTCTGATCCACGCGCCACGCCACGGTACCGTCGAATCCGTCCTGGATCTTGAGCGGCCCGATCTCGGTGTTCGAACGGCTGCTCGCGGGCGCCTCGGTCCAGGTTTCGACGCGGCCCTTGAGACCGAACGCCTCGACGGTGCCGACGAGGTGCGAGCTGTGGATCGCGAGGAACGACGCCTTGCCGCCCGTCACTTCGAGGTAACGGTCCACGATGAGCTGCGCCTCGGGCGTGATCTCGGCACGCGCGAAGATCGGCAGCAGGAGTGCGAGTGCGGCGGTGAATGCGGTGAGACAGAGGGAAGAACGCCGGGACATCGGGGCCTCCGTGGGTCCGAAATGGTGAGGGATTTCGCGCAGACTAGCATTGCGCCGCCGGGAAGCGCGCGGCTATCTTGGCGAGGCCCGGTCACGAAGGGATATCGACTCCGGAGGCCTCGAATGATTCGAAAGCTGTTCCTCACCGCTCTCCTGGCCGTCACCCCCGCGATCGCCGGCGCCGCCGAAGTGGGCACCTATGGTCCCCGCATCGGCTTCAGCTCGGGCCCCGACCAGATCGTCTTCGGGGGCCAGTACGCGGTCGCCGAAGTGGCCGACCACCTCACGTTCGATCCCAATCTCGAGCTGGGCTTCGGCGACGACGCCACGATCATCGCGTTCAATCTCGACCTTCACTACGAGTTCCAGACGAACACCACCTGGCGTCCGTACGCGGGCGCCGGGATCGGCATCAGCTTCGTCTCGTTCGATGCGCCCCCGCCGGCCAACGACGAGTCCGATACCGACGTCGGCGGCGCCCTGATCATCGGGGCGGAGGCGCCGCCACGCGGCAACGGCCGGTTCTTCGGCGAGCTCAAGCTCGGCCTCGGCGACATTCCCGACCTGAAGCTGATGGTCGGCTGGAACTTCAAGAGGTAGCCCCCGGAGGCGGCGCCGCTCCACGCCGTTCCCGGCCGTCCCGACCATGAATCCCGACCGCGAACTCGCTGAAGAGCGGCTCTCGCTCGCCGAGCTGCAGGACGCCTGGGCGCTCCTGCCGCCGGATGAGCGCGCCTGGGCCTTCCGCACGCTGCCGCCGCAGGATGCCGAGGATTTCTTCCTCAGCCTCTCTTCGGCGGACCAAGAGGCCGTGCTGCTCGCGCTCGTGCCCGAGGATCGCCGCTCGTGGATGCGCCTGCTGCCGCCGGACGACGCGGCGGACCTCGTGCAGGCCGCACCCTCCGACGAACGCGAGAACCTGCTCGCGCTGCTCGACGACGCGACCCGGCGCGAGGTCGGCGCGCTGCTCGCCTACGCGGAGGACGACGCCGGCGGCCTCATGAACCCGCGCTTCGCGCGGGTGCGTCCCGACATGACCGTGGACGAGGCGATCACCTACCTGCGGAAGCAGGCGCGCGAGCACCTGATCTCGTTCCACTACGCCTACGTGCTCGACGATCATCAGAAGCTGCTCGGCGTGGTGCCGTTCCGTGAGCTGTTCTCCTCGTCACCGGACAAGCGGATCCGCGAGGTCATGCGGGTGAACGTCGTCACGGTGTCCGAGGACATGGACCAGGAGGCGGTGAGCCGGCTCTTCACCACCCACCACTTCCTGGCGATTCCGGTGGTGGACGTCGAAGGGCGCATGAAGGGCATCGTCACCGCCGACGACATCGTCGAGGTGGTGCGCGAGGAGGCCACCGAGGACATCCAGAAGCTGGGCGGTATGCAGGCCCTCGACGAGCCCTACATGGCGACCGCCTTCCTCGACATGATCCGGAAGCGCGGCGTCTGGCTCGCCGTGCTGTTCGTCGGCGAGATGCTGACCGCCACCGCGATGAGCTACTTCGAGGACGAGATCCAGCGGGCCGTGGTGCTGGCGCTCTTCATCCCGCTCATCATCAGCAGCGGCGGCAACTCGGGCTCCCAGGCCACCATGCTCGTGATCCGGGCGATGTCGCTCGGCGAGGTGCGGCTCCGCGACTGGTGGCGGGTGGCGCGGCGCGAGGTGATGGCCGGCCTCGCGCTCGGCCTGATCCTCGGCGCGATCGGTTTCGTGCGCATCGTCGCCTGGCAGCAGTTCCAGCCCATCTACGGCCAGCACTACCTGGCGGTGGCGTTCACGGTCGCGTTCAGCCTCATTGGGGTCGTGATGTTCGGCACCACCGCGGGCTCGCTGCTCCCCTTCCTGCTGCGCGCGCTGCGCCTCGACCCCGCGAGTGCGTCCGCCCCCTTCGTCGCCACGCTGGTCGACGTGAGTGGGATCGTGATCTACTTCACGATCGCGAGTATCATTCTCGCTGGAAAGTTGTTGTAGCCGCACCCGCGCGCCCGCGGGAGAACGACCCAAAGGAGTCCCCCCATGCGCCGCATCGCGCTCTTCGGCATTGCCCTGCTCTGCTTCACCGCCCTCGAGGCCCATGCGGCCACCCCGCGATTCCCCGGTTTCCCCCAGGTGCTGATGGGTGAAACGCCCCAGATCCCGGCGGCCTGGTCCGGCATCTGGGAGACGACCGACTCGGTCTACGACTGTGCCGACCCTCCCAACCTGATCGCGACCAGCACCCGCACCGACACGTTGTGCGCCGGCAGCGACTACAGCCAGGAACTCCAGGGCTTCGAGTTGACCTGCACCGGGAGCGCCGACGACAACAGCGCCCAGCTCAGCTGCAGCGGCCTGGTCCCGTACGAGGAGGGCTGCGACCTTCAGTTCACCATGGAAACCCAGATGACGCTGTCCGGACAGACGGCGTTCTCGGTCGCCCAGATCAGCGCGGTGCCGGTGCCCGAGGGGTGCATTCCGTTCGCCCTGTGCCAGATCATCCGCAGTCACATGTTCCGCACGGGTCCGGAGCCCAAGGACTGCGCGCTGACGCCGGTGCGCTCGACCACCTGGGGACAGGTGAAGTCGATCTATCGTTGAGCTCGCTGCGGCGCAGGATCAGCGGGTCGCGGCCGGCACCGCCTGGCCACTCGCGAGCTTCATGCGTGCGAGGAAGTCCTCGGCGCGCATGAAGCCCACCACGCGTGCGGCCTCGACCTCGCGTCCATCCGGCAGCAGGAACAGTACCGTGGGCACGCCGGGAATCTCGTAGTGCTGGCGCAGCGCCTCCGACTCGGGCGAGTCGTAGTGCGTGAGGTCCACGTGGTAGCGGTCGAAATCGCGGCCGGCGAGGATCACACGCCCGTCGGTGAACGTGAAGCGCTCGAGCTCGTGGCAGGGCGCACACCAGTCGGCCGAGAAGTCGAGCATCGCGGGTCTGCCGGCGGCGAGTGAGGCGTTGAGGGCCTCCGCCGTGAACGGCTGGAACGTGAGCGCCTGGCGTGGCGCGGTCGCCACCATCACCACCGCCGCCAGCACCCCGCCCACGCCGACCACGCGCTTGAACGCGCGGAAGCGCGGCTTCCCTTCGCCGGTCTTCTCCATGAAGCCGAGGTACACGCCGCCGGCCAGCAGCGCGAGCGGCGTCACCCAGCCCACCCACTCCGGCGCGAGTCCGAGCAGCACGTAGAAGAGGCCGAGCGCCACGAGCAGGATCCCGAAGAGCTTCTTCACCCATTCCATCCAGTCGCCGGAGCGCGGCAGCTTCTGGAGCAGGTTGGACGACATCGCGAGCACCAGGTACGGCGCGCCGAGACCCATTGCCAGCGTGAAGAAGGAGCTGAAGCCGAACCACGGATCCCCTTTCGCACCCACCACCGCGAGCAGCGCCACCACCGGCGGGCCGATGCAGGGCGCGGCGAAGATGCCGACCAGGAGCCCGGAGGCGAACGTGCCGAGCAGTCCCGTGGCCTGCTGGCCACCGAGCCGCTCGCGCAGCCAGCCCGGAAGCTGGAACTCGTAGACGCCGAACATCGAGAGCGCGAGCGCGAGCAGCAGGACCCCGATCCCGACCAGCACCATCGGGTTCTGCAGGAAGCCGCCGAAGAGTCCGCCGGTGAACGCGGCGGCGAGTCCGAGCGCGCTGTACATCGAGGCCATGCCGAGCACGTAAGCGAGCGCCAGGCCCAGCACCTGGAGCGGCGGCGCCGCGCGGCGCGCGCCGAAGATCGAGACCGTCACGCCGAGCATCGGGTACACGCACGGCGTGAGGTTGAGTGCGAGGCCGATCAGGAACAGCGTGAGAAAGCCGGCCCAGCCGCCCTTTTCCAGCTCGCGAGCGATCGGGTTGTCGAGCACGGGCGAGCGGGCGCCCCCGGCCGGCGGCGCGGTCTCGAAGGTGCCGGACGCGCCGGTCGGCGCCTTCGACGTATCGGCCGCCAGCGTGTGCGCGGTGTCGCCCGTTCCCGCGGCCGGCGGGGTGGCTCTGCCGGCGTCGACGCCGCCCGTCACGGTCACCGCGAGCACGATCGGAATGCGCGCGGGTGGCAGGCACACTTGGTCGTTGCACGCCTGGAAGCTCACGGTTCCGCGGATCTCGTGCTTCCCGTTCTTCATGTCCGGCTTCGCTTCGACCGGAATCGGGATCTCGGGACTCCCCGACCACGACAGCAGCTCGGTGTCTTCGAACCCCACCTTGATCATCTCGGGCCGCGGATACCGCGCGTTGTGGAACACGAGGCCGGGATAGGTGCTCAGCTCGACCTCGGTCGGAATCATGTAGTCGAGCGACGCCGGGTTCGCGTTGACGTGCCAGCCCTCGGCAATCGTGAGCTTCACGACGGTTCGCACGGTGCCGCCCGCGGCGACCGTGATCGGCGTCACCGAAGCCTTCACCAGCTCGGTCGCCGGCGGGATCGTGCTTTCGCCTCCGACCTGGGCAGCGGCAACCACGGGAATCAGGAGGCAGAGAACGAGCAAGGGGGCTTGGGCGAGAAGTCGGTTCATCACGTTCCGGCGACTCCGTTCAAGAAGCGGACTCCGCGGGCGCATCCAGCAGTGCGCCGAGGTCCGCGGGTTCGGTGACAGGCAGGCGGCAGGAGTAGTTCACGCACACGTAGGCGGTGGCTTTCGGCTCAACCGGAGCGAGCGGGCGCGTGAACGCCGCCAGTCTAGCGAGAGATTCGCGGGCCGCGCCAGCGCCCGTCACGAGCAGCACGTCGCGCGGCAGGAACCGCCGGTGGAACTCGGTCATGAGCGCCCGGGTGTCGTCCGCCGCGGGGTCCCCCGCGATCACCACGTGCCGGGACGGGCCATCGAGGTCCATGGCCACGAGCAGGTGGGTCATCGCCACCGCGTGGCCGTCGAGGCGGCCGGCGTGGAGGTCGAAGGTGCGTCGCGCGAGGTCCCGCCAGTCGTCGCGATCGAGCAGGACTCCGAGCCGCTGCAGCAGCCCGGCGATGAGCGAGACGCCCGCGCGCTCGGCGCCGTCGAAGTCCGAGCGCATCCGCACCCGCACGCTGTCGTCGCCGGCCGGGCTCTCGAAGAAGCCGCCTTCGATCGCGTCCGCGAAGCGCGCGACCGCGGCGTCGATCATCGCGACCGCGCGCTCGAGCCAGACCGAATCCTGAATGGCCTGGTGGAGCTCGAAGAACCCCAGCGCGAGCGCGGCATGATCGTCGAGCTGGGCCGGGGTTCCGGCTTCGCCGTCGCGCCAGCGGCGGCTCAATGCGCCGGTCCGCGCGTCGCGCAGGCGGGTCCACGCGAACTCGGCGGCGCGCGTGGCGCGCTCTGCCAGCAGTGAATCGCCGAGCACGCGCGCACCACGCGCGAACGCCGCGATCATGAGCCCGTTCCACGAGGCGATGACCTTGTCGTCGAGATGCGGCCGCGGGCGGTGCTCTCGAATCTCGAGCAGGCGCCGGCGCGCGGCCGCCAGCCGGCGCTCGGCCTCGTCTTCCGGGAGACCCGCGGCGCGGGCCGCTGACGCCAGCGATTCAGCTTCGTGAAGAATGCTGGTGCCGTGCTCGAAGTTCCCCGCGGGACTGACGCCGTATCGCTTCATGAACAGCTCCGCGTCCACATTCAGAGCGCCCTCGATTTCCTCGGGCGTCCAAACGTAGAACTTCCCCTCCTCGCCTTCGCTGTCGGCGTCCTCGGCGGAGAAAAACCCGCCGTCCGGCGAGGTGAGATCGCGCGCGACGTATTCAAAGATGCCGCGGACAGCGGCGGCGTCCTCCGGACGCCGCATCAGCTGCCAGGCCTCGAGATAGGCGATCGCGAGCTGCGCCTGGTCGTAGAGCATCTTCTCGAAGTGCGGCACCAGCCACACGTCGTCGGTGGCGTAGCGGTGGAATCCCCCGCCGAGGTGATCGTGGATGCCGCCCGCGCGCATCGCATCGAGCTGGCCGAGGGCCATCTCGAGAGCGCGCGCACGGCTCGCGGGGTCGTGCGCGGCGCGGCGGAACAGGAACATCAGGTTCCCGGGGCTCGGGAAGCGCGGCGCGCCGCCGAAACCGCCGTACTCGGCGTCGTAGCTGCGGTCGAGGGCGCTGAACGCGCGATCGAGCAGCGTCCGCCGGTCCACCGTCTCGGGCGCCACGCTGGCGTGCGCGGCGAGCGCCTTCAGGAGCTGCGCGCCCTGGTTTCGCACGGCGTCACGCTCGGTGCTCCACACCTCGTGCACGCGCGGCAGGACCTGGAGCATGCCCGGGCGTCCGAAGCCTTGGTCGCGCGGGAAATACGTCCCGCCGTAGAACGGCTCGAGGTCGGGGGTGAGGAACACGTTGAGCGGCCAGCCACCACCGAGCCCCATCACCTGCATCGCGGTCATGTAGAGGCGGTCGACGTCGGGGCGCTCCTCGCGGTCCACCTTCACCGGCACGAACCAGCGGTTGAGCAGCTCGGCGACCGCGTCGTCCTCGAAGGACTCGCGCTCCATCACGTGACACCAGTGGCAGGTCGAGTAGCCGATCGAGAGGAAGATCGGCTTGTCCTCGGTCCGCGCCTTCGCGAATGCGTCGTCACCCCACGGATACCAGTCGACCGGGTTCAAGGCGTGCTGAAGCAGATAGGGGCTCTTCTCGCGGGCGAGTCGGTTGGGGGCGTGTTCGGAGGTTTCCATGCGGACAATGACGATACCCGCGCCCCGGAGTGCCCGGCCAGTGGGGCAGCGCCTTCAGGTCAACGAATGACGATTTCCTGACGCGACAGCGCGTTCAGCGGACCGTCCAGGCCGGCCGCAGGTCCAGCCACTGCACCTTGTCGCGGAACGCCTCGGGGTCGCTGGCGGCGAGCTGCTCGAAGCGCGAACGATGGCAGGTCACGAGCAGCACCTGGTGACGGGGCAGAAAGTGCTCGACCAGGAGCCGGAGCGAGGAAGCGGCACGCGCGTCGTCGCTGGTGGCGAAGCAGTCGTCGAGCAGGAAGGGCATGGACTCGGCGCCGCGCGACAGGAACTCGCTGATCGCGAGACGCACGGCCAGGTGGAGCTGGTCGCGGGCGCCGGCCGAGAGCTGGAGCACGGCCTTGCCGCGCGCCATCTGGCGGCCTTCCGCCAGCTCGACCGCGAAGTCGAGGTCCTCGCCGAACCGGACCCGCGCGATGCCGGTGCCCATGGTCTCGAGGATCTCGCCGACCCGCTCGTTCAGGTGCTCGGCCCAGCGGCGATGGGTCTCGATCGCCACCTTCTGGATGGTCTCGCGCGCGATGTCCACGGCCTCCCGGAAACGCTGCGCGTGCTCGAGCGCCTTCTGCACGTCCTCGCGCTGGTTCAGCTTGTCGGGATACTCGGCGTGGAAGCGGCGCAGGCGGTGATCGATGCTCGGCTTCAGCTCGTCGCGCTCGGCGCGCAATTGCTGGAGCGCGGTGGACGCCTGCTCACCCTCCATCTGGATCTCGGCGGGCATCCGCAGCTCGGTGCGCGTGACGGGCGGATCGCCCGACGCCGCGTCGAGCTGGTGCTCGGCGGCGTAGGCCTCGAGCAGCATCTCCAGCTCCTCGCGCGCCTCGGCGGTGAAGAGCTGATTCTCGAGTGCCGGGATCAGCTCCTGGAGCAGCATCGTCCGGCGGCGTGCATCGCCCAAACGTCCTTCGAGCCGCGTGGCCGCTGCCTGCCACCCACCTTCCGAGCTCTGGGAGATGCCGGCCTCCGCGAGCACCGAGGTGGCGGCCACGATCAGCTCGACTTCCTCGGCCTCCGCCGACTGGAGGTCGGCGCGCGTGAGATCGATCTGGCGCTGCACGTATTCGCGGCGCTCCTGCTTGATGCGGAGCGCGCGGATCATCCCGGAGACCAGCTCCAGGTGCTCGGGCTCGACGGGGCCGCCGCCCGAGCGCTCGAGCATCACCACCGCATTCTGGACGAGATCCGAGCGCTCGGCTTCGATGGCGTTCAGGCGCTCTTCGAGCGGCCGGATCGGCGCGGTCTCCTCCTGCAGCCGCCGGTATTGCTGCCACCCGGTGCGCAGCTCCTCCGCATCCGCGAACCCGAGCCGGGTGGCCAGCTCGACGAGCGACGTCTCCGCCGCATGGCGTCCGCTGTCGAGGGTCTCGAGCTGCTCGTTCGCACTCTTCAGCCGTTCGGCCGCCTCGGTGCGCGCGCCGCCGCGGAGCCGCGCCGCGCGAATCAGCAGCGCCATCCCGATCAGCCCGAAACCGCCCGCACCCGCCGCGAACGCCCACGACGGGAAGGGCAGCAGCACCTGCCAGCCAGCCGCGTAGCCGCCGGCCGCCAGCGTGGCCACCCCGAGCACGATCAGCATCCACCCCGGGAGCCGCGCCTGGTAGCGCTGGGCATCGATCGCGTGGAGCGACGAGGTGCACTCGGTGCGCATGCGTTCGAGACTGGCGATCTGCGTCTGCTGATCGAGCCGCTGTCCCGCGACGCCCTCGAGCATGGTGCACTCGGAGGCCTCGACCGTGGCGAAGCGGTCCTGCAGATCGGCGATCCGGTCCTCGTCGACTCCGCGCGAGGCGAGCGCCTCGTAGTGTGCCCGGCGCTTGGTTTCGAGTGCGTCGAAGTTTTCGTCCACCGAATGGATCTCGGCGGCGGCGCGCGCGAAGCGGTCGGCGTCGATGTCCGTGTAGTCGGCGTAGGCCCCGAGCGCTCCGCACTCCTCGTCGAGCCGGGCGTGCTCCTCAACGAACTCGGCGACGCGGCGACGCAGCACTTCCCGACCACGCCCCGACTGATCCATCCGGCCGAGCAGGGCACGGAGCCGCGCATCCGCATCGGGCGGAATATCGCCTTCGGGCTCGAGCGTCTCCGCCTCCTGCCGGAGCTTCTGCAGCTCGACCCGTCGCGCATCCTCGGTCGTCAGGCGCTCACGCGCGTCGTGCATCATGCAGATTCGCAGCTCGCGCTGGAGGTCGTTCACCCGCTTCTGCTGCAAGCGCTCCTGCTCCTCGAGCGTCGCGAGCCGGAGCAGCGGCGTCTGGATGGTCTCGAGGTCGTGCTCGAGCGTGTGGATCTCGACGTCGAGCACGCCGGTCCGCTCCTCGAGCTTGCGGATCGCGTTCTCCACCATGAGCGTGCTGGACAGCTCGGGCGACGTGTAGCTGCGCGCCGCGCGGTCCAGGGCCTGCATGGCCTCGGCGGCGCTGCTGTCGCCGCCGCGCGTGTCGGCGGCGCGCTCGAGGCGGGCCTGGAGCGTCGACACCCGCCGCGAGCGCTCGTCGTAGGGAACCACCTCTTCCAGCTCGCCCTGGTGGATCCACGAGCACTTCTGGAACTCCTCGCCTTCGAGCCCGAGCAGCACCTTGCCCACCGGGTAGTCGTCGCGCCCGTCGCGGAAGCGCGAGGTGACGTCCTGGCCGCGATCGTTCCACACCTCGACCCGCGCGTTCTCGAAGTCGCGGCAGATCCGCAGCCGCTCACCCTCGCACTCGATCTCCAGCTCGACGCCGTAGGCACCGCCCTCCCACGGCCGCCAGCGCTCGAGCGGCGTCATGGGGCGGTGCGAGCGACGGTCGGCGGGAAGCCCGTAGAGTCCGGCCACCACCGCGGCCAGCAGCGTGGTCTTGCCCTGCTCGTTGTTGTCGAGCACGAGCGTCATGCGCGTGGGATCGAAATGGTATTCGCCGCGCAGCGTGCCGAAGCCGGCGATGCGGAGCCGGAGCAGCTTCATTCGGCCAGCTCCTCGTAGGCCGGCTGCACCTCGCCGAGACGGAACGCGTCGAGCCCGTAGTAGAGCGCGCGCTCCAGCGTGGCGCGGCGGCGCGGGTCGGATTCGTGTTCGAGCCGCTCGAGCAGCGCCCGCGCGAACCGGCCTTCGGTGGTCTCGTCCGCGGCGATCCGGTAGCTCTCGAGGTCGTAATCGGGCTTGAGGCCGCCGAGGTCGAGTGCGAGATGGAACGCGCGCTCCTTGAGCTCGACGCCGGGCCCGCCGTATCGCACGCCCCGCACCAGCCGCCCGGCGAGGTGCACGCGCGTGAGATCGCGCTCCGAGACGGCCGCCGAGTCGAGCGCGTGGAGGACGCGACGGTCGACCTGGTCGGCGCTCGCGCAGCCGCTCACGTCCACCGTGAGTTCGTGCACGCGCCGGGTGTCGAGCGGCACGACCTCGACCTCCGACGACTTCACCTCGGGATGGCGCTGTTCGTTCGCCTCCCACTCGATCCGCACCTCGAGCGCGCCGTGAAGCCCGGTCTCGGTACAGTCGAGTGCGACCGCCGAGCCGGCGTAGCCCCAGCGCGTGGCGCTCGGCGGCGCCGTGTGCGTGCCGTCGCCGTTGCCGTCGATCGCCGCGCTGGCGTCCACCACGGACATCGGACGGCTCGTGCAGCGCCGGTGGTAGTGGCCGACCGCCAGATACGCGAACGGCGCGCGGAGGGCATCGTCCTCGCTGAACGGCCCCACCATTTTCTGATGGGGCGGGCAGTGGCCTTCGAGCGAGCCGTGGAAGAGCCCGACGTGGAGATAGGCCGGATCGAGCGGACCGATGGCCGCGATCGAGGCCTCGGAGAGCGGGCGTTCGTCCACGGCCGTGCCGGACTGGAAGCAGCGTCCCCAGATCAGCACCGGCTGACCGAGCAGCGGCCGTGCGGTCCAGGACGGAGAATCGAAGATCTCGACGTTGGCCGGCCACCGGAAGCCGCGGGTGCGGAGCAGCCGCTCGCTCCACACGAGGCTCGTGGGGGCCATCGGGTCGTGGTTGCCGGGGGTGATGTAGACCGGCGGACACCCGGTGATCTCGAACGCGAGCACGGCGAACGCCAGCATCTCGGTGTCGACTCCGGCGCGGTCGAAGAGGTCGCCGGGAATCAGGATCGCCGAAACGTCGCGGGCGATGGCCTGTTCGATCGCCTTTTCGAGGGCACGCTGCTGGTCGCGGCGGCGATCCTGGCGGTGCTCGCGCGTGAGCCACCCCATGCGAGAGCCGAGGTGGAGATCGGAGACCTGGAGCAATCGAAGGAGGGGCACGGAGCTGCCTCGAACAGTCCCTGTCGTCGGTAGCCGCTACGCCGGAACGGCGCGCTCCGTCATCCTGTACGGGCGGGTGCGGCGCTCCTCAGGCGGCGTCGGCACCATAGCAGCGGGTTCACACCCCCTCAACGGAGGAAATGAGTGCCCGCGGTGTTATCGGCCGCTCAGGAAGGGCTCTGGAGGCGCCTGGTTTTCTTGAGCCAGCGCGCCACGAGGTACCCGGCGAGGAGCACGCCCCACACCGCCAGCACCCCCACGAGCACCGGGCGGGACGCCTCGGCGCCGCGGTTGCGGAAGCTCTCCCAATAGAGGAGGCCGAGCGCGGTGGTCATCCACGAGAAGGTCGATCCGTATTCCTTCCGGATCAGGCGCCGCCAGTCGAACTCCATGCTGCGCATCGTTTCGCCGACGCCGGCGAGTCGCGGCAGGTAGCGCGGCACGCTCCGGCAGTAGTCGGCGTACGCGGCGCCGAAACGGCCCAGCAGGAAGTTCTCCTCCGCGAGCGTGATGCACCAGTAGGCGAACAAGAAGAACGGCACCCCCACCCCGTAGCCGAGCGTGGAGTTCAGGATCAGGAAAAGCCCGAGGTAAACGAGGGCATTCCCGACATAGAGCGGGTTCCGTGAGTGCCTGAACAGACCCTCGGTCACGAGCGCATCGGCGTGGATGCGGCGGTCCTTGCCGCCGCGCTGGATGTAGGCGAGCCCGATCACCAGCGCGCGGAGCACCTGCCCGGAGAGCGCGACGAGGATTCCCACGACGTCGAGGATCGCGTCGGCGCGCGGGCTGCCGAGGAACCAGCGCGGGCGCGAGGCGAGTGCGATCGCGAGGAAGGCGATCGGGAAGAGCCCGTTCCGCCAGTGGAAGAGCACGTTGCCGATGGCAACGGCCGGCGAAACGGGATCGGAACGGACGGGGCTCGTGGTCGGTGAAGCCATTACTTCATCGCGATGATGCCGCAGAAGTTGTACCACTTGAAGAACAGATCCACGTGGCGGAAGCCGCGAGCGCGGAGCAGCTCCTTGTTCTCCTCGAGCCGGTACGGCACCAGCACGTTCTCGAGCGCCTCGCGCTTCTGCGCGATCTCGAGCTCGCTGTAGCCGTTCCGCTTCTTCATCTCGTAGTAGTGGTTGATGAAGAGCCGGTTGAAGGTCGAGTTCTCGCCCAGCACCTTCTCGACCAGGATCAGGCAGCCGTTCTCGGTGAGGCCCTCGTAGATGCTGCAGATCAGGTGCTCGCGGTAGAGCGGGCGCACGAACTGGAGCGTGAGCACCAGCAGCACGACCGAGGCGTTCTCGATCACGACGCCCGAGTTGAGATCCGCATGGCGCAGCTCGAACGGCCGGCCGAAGCTGGTGGACCCGAGTTTCTTCGCCGCGATCTCGAGCATCTCCGGCGAGTAGTCGAGCCCGATGAACCGCACGTCGGTGGTGGGCGGGATCTGCGCCGCGATGTTGAGGATGGTGGTGCCGGTCGAGCAGCCGAGGTCGTAGACCGAGGTGCCGTCGGCCGCGTAATCCGCCGACAGCTCGGCGGTCATCCGCTGGATCTCCCGGTAGTAGGGCACCGAGCGGTCGAGCATGTCGTCGAACACGCCGGCGGTGCCGGCGCCGAAGTCGAAATCGTCGATCCGCTCGCGCCGCTCACCGAAGAGCTTGTCGCGGCCGCCCACCTTGGGCGCGGCGCCGAGACTCGTCGTGTCGGGCTTATCCACGGTTGCCTCCCGTGCCGGCCAGCGCCGGCTCCTTCGCCGTCTTTCCCTTGGGGTCCGTCCAGCCGAGGCCTTCGACGATCCGGCCGAGCTCCTCGAGCGTCACCTGCTGGAATCCGTCCGACAGCGCCTGCTCCGGCTGCTGGTGCGCCTCGATCATGAGCCCGTCGGCGCCGGCGGCCATCGCCGCCTTCGCGCACGGCAGCAGGATGTCACGCCGTCCGAGCGCGTGGCTCACGTCCACGATCACCGGCAGCGAAGTCTCCTGCTTGAGCAGCGGGATCGCCGAGATGTCGAGCGTGTGGCGCGTGCTGTCCTCGAACGTGCGGATGCCGCGCTCGCACAGCACCACGTTCTGGTTGCCCTCGGCGAAGATGTACTCGGCCGAGAGCAGCAGCTCCTCGAGGGTGGCCATGAAGCCGCGCTTGAGCAGCACGGGTTTCCGGATGCGGCCGACCGCCTTCAGCAGCTCGGTGTTGTACATGTTGCGGGCGCCGATCTGCAGCATGTCGGCCTTGGCCGCAACCACGTCGAGCGTGGCGGTGTCGAGCACCTCGGTCACCACCGGCAGGCCATAGCGGTCGCCGACCTCGCGCAGGATCTCGAGTCCCTCCTCGCGCAGTCCCTGGAACGTGTAGGGATTGGTGCGCGGCTTGAACGCGCCGGCGCGCAGGATCTTCTGGACCGGCAACTTCGCAATGAACGCGGCGATGGTGTCCATCTGCTCGCGGGTCTCGACCGAGCACGGTCCGGCAAACAGGACGGGCGCCGGGCCGCCCACGAACACGTTGCCGACGCGGATGCCTTCCTTCGGGATCAGGTCGCGGTTGAGCACGCGCAGCGAGCGGCGCCGCTCGCGGTCCTGGATGTCGAGCGAGGCGCGGAAGACGGCCTGGAAGATGTCCTTGATCTCGGCGGCGCTGTAGGAGCCCGGCGAGCCGTGCATGAGCGAGTTCAGCATCTCGGCCTCGCGCTTCGGGTCGTAGCCCTGGAGGCCGTGCTCGCGCTTGGTATCCGCGATGCGCAGGACGATCTCGGCGCGCTGCTGGAGCAGCTCGAGGAGCTGCCGATTCAAACCGTCGATCTCGCTCCGGAGCGCGGTCAGCGAGGCGGGAACTGGCTTGTTGTTCTTCAGATCGGACCTCTCGATGGGTGTCACGGGACGGGCCTTCGGGCGAGCGTGGGCGGGCCGTGCCGGGCTAGGGGCGGGGGGATAGTCCGCCCTGCGCCGTGGACCGGTCAACCCCCCGTCCCGGTGAGATTGCCGGGGTCCCGAACGCGGACTAGGATGCGGCCACATGTCCGGTGCGCTTCCACTTGCCCCGCCCGCGACCACCTCTGCCATCGAGCGCCGCCTCAACTGGCGCGCCGTTCCCCTGGCACTGTTCGTCGTCATGATGATTTCGCTCACGGCGCTGGCCATGCTCCAGCTCCGGACGCCGCACCTTCCGCTCCAGGGCCTACCGGAGACGCAGGAGATCCGGATGGCAACCGGGCTCGCGCGCGGAAGGCTCACGGAGGCCAACGGCCCGCTGCGGTTCTACTCGGCGCTGCTCGGCGACGGCGCGATGGGTGTGCCGTCGATGCCCGAGACGCGCGAAGCGGCGCGCCAGATCGGCGATCTGCTGAATCGCGCGCCGGAGTGGGCGCACGCCGATCCGCGGTTCACCGCGGCGCGGGGGTCGCTCGCGCTGGTGCGCGGCCGGACCCGCCAGGCGGAGCGCCTGTTTCGCTCGGCCGTCGATCGTGCTCCCGGATACGGCGAGGCCCATCTCGGCGTCGCCATGGCATTGATGCTGCGCGCGGAGACCGAAGTTGCGCCCCGCTTCCGCCGCTCGCTCCGGCTCGGTGCGCTGGCACACCTGCTCGCCGTGGCCCCCGAAGAACGCGCGTACCCGGCGGCGCTGTACGACCGGATCGTGCTGCTGCGCGCGGTCGGCCGTGACGACGAAGCGCGCCGCACGATGGATCTCTACCGGCTGCACGATCCGTCGAGCACCTGGGTCCAGAAGCTGGAGCCTCCCGCGACGCAGTAGCAGCTCCTGTTACATTCGCGGGCGTCATGGATCGCACCACCGTCGAAATCACGGCCCTCGGCTTCCAGGCGGTCGTCACCGCGCTGCTCGCGCTCGTTTACTACGCGCTGTGGCGCGAGCGCCGCCGCCCCTACTACGCCACCTGGGCCGCCGCGTGGGGCTTCTACGCGGTTCGCCTCGCCTTCATCTCGGCGTTCATCATCGACCGTCAGAACGTGTGGCTCTTCATGCACCAGGTCACGACCGGCTTCACCGCGCTGCTCCTGCTGTTCGCGACGCTGCAGTTCTCGCGGTCGAGCCGCGGTCGGGCGCGCTACTACGTGATCGCGGGGGTCGTGGTGGTGTGGTCCTACATCGGTGTGTACCTGCTGCACAACATGATGATCGCCGGGCTCACGTCCGCGGTGCTGCTCTCCGCGGTGACGCTGTGGACCGGCTACCAGTTCTGGCGCTACCGGAGCCGCGTGCCGTCGATCGGCGCCACCGTGCTCGCGTGGTGCTTCACGCTGTGGGGGCTCCACCACCTCGATTATCCGTTCCTCAGGCCGCTCGGCGCCGGTGTGTTGTACGGCGTGTTCGCCGACAGCCTCTTCATCATGGCGATCGCGGTCGGCGGCGTGTTCCTGGTGCTCGGCCACGAGCAGCGCCTGCTGGAGTCGCGCAGCACCCAGCTCGAGCAGCTCACCCGCCTGCTGCTCAAGACCCAGGAGGAGGAGCGCCGCCGCATCTCGCGCGAGCTGCACGACGAGGCCGGGCAGATCCTCACCGCGGTGAAGATCGATCTCGATCTCGCGGGCCGGAAGGAATCGAGCGAGATGGTCGGCCGCGCGATCTCGCAGATGCGGAACCTCGGCAACCTCCTGCGTCCGACCGTGCTCGACGACCTCGGCCTGCTGCCGGCGATCCGCTCTCTGGCCGCCGATTTCTCCGAGCGCACGCACATCGAGACCAGCCTGGCCCTGCCGGACGAGATGCCACGCCTCGGCCCCGAGCAGGAGGTCGCGGTCTATCGCGTGGTGCAGGAGGCGCTGACGAACGTGGCGCGCCACGCCGACGCGGCGCGCGTACGCATCGAGATCGACCGCGCGGACCCGACCCAGCTCGAGGTGCGGATCGAGGACGACGGCCGCGGCCTCAAGGGCGAAGCCGAGCCGAACCTCGGGCTGCTCGGCATGCGGGAGCGCGTGACCGCGCTCGGCGGCGCGCTCGAGACCGGACCGGCCGGAAGCGGCGGCTTCCGCGTGGCGGCTACGATTCCGGTGGGAGGCGACGCGTGACCGACCGCGTGAAGGTGCTGCTCGTCGACGATCACACGCTGGTGCGCGCGGGCTTGAGGAAGATCCTCGAAACCGAGCCCGACGTGCTGATCACCGGCGAGGTCGCCGACGGCACCGCGGCCCTGGAGGAGCTCGGGCGCCAGCGCGCCGACGCCGTGGTGCTCGATCTCACGATGCCCGGCATGGACGGCTTCGCGCTGTTGGCCGAGGCGCGCCGCCGCTGGCCCGAGATCAAGCTGATCGTGCTCACCATGCACGACGATCCCGAGCACGCCGCGCGCGCGATCCGCGAAGGCGCCGACGGCTACCTATTGAAGGACTCGGCGGCGCAGGACCTGATGGCCGCGATCCGCGCGGTGATGGAAGGCCGGAGCTGGTACTCCGAGCCCGTGCAGCGCGCGCTCTCGAAGCTCATGCGCGGCGACACCACGGCCCGCCCGGTGGACAAGCTGACCGCGCGCGAGCTGGAGGTTCTGAAGCTGGTCGCCCGCGGGCTCTCGACCAAGGAGATCGCGAGCCAGCTCTCGATCGGCGCGCGCACGGTGGAGACCCACCGCGCGAATCTCATGCGGAAGCTCGAGCTCCGCTCGGTGGCACTGCTGACCCAGTTCGCCCTGCGCGAAGGGCTGATCGAGAGGTAGGAGATACCCTACGAGAAGGCGGTCATCACAATGCGACGCTCGTCGGCTACCTGTGAAGTGTAGACGCGCAGGCGCGCTTCTCTGGCTTCTTGCCTGGTGGCTGCCGGGAACAGCAGGGTCCGAGGAGCTATCGCCATTCTCGGTGTTTCAGGGTCTGACATCGATCGAACTCGCTACAGTGCAGGGCAAGTTCACCGAGGTCGGAGACCAGGAGCGGACGCCTTTTACGCTCGCGTACTCAGTGACGGGCCATCCACTCGACATTTCCGTCTTTCGCCCGTTCTACCGCCCAGCCTTCGTCAACAAGTACGGCGGGGATAGGAGCGCCGCAAGGACCTTCGCGGTCAGCAGCCAGGAGGCTGGTGCCCTACTGGACAGCATCGCAACCATTCCGGCGGTGACTGATGGCGGCATCGATGGCTACCTGTCGTTCGCCCTGTCGGTCGAGAAGCACGACACCGTCCTAGTATTCGAGTCCATTATCGATACGACGGCCAGTCGGTCGCTGCTCGCCAAGTTCATCGACGTGCTTTCCAGCAATTCCGCGGCGCGGGAATTGGTGACGGCGTACGCATGCCAAATGGGAATGCTGGTCGGCCCGCGCGCGACCGATGTCACTGATCAAGTCATGATTCGCCTCCGAGGTTTTCGGAAGGATCGTCGCACCGGGGAGTACGTCGGAAGCGTGCGCATCACGAACACCAGCCCCGGAAGCATTACCGGGCCGATCAGCTTTGTCTTCCGACCCGGCGAGAATGTCTCGCTCGTTTCGCCCGATGGGTTTACCTGTGCGGTGTGGCCGGAGGGAGCGCCCTACAAGACCGTGCTGCCTGGAATCCTGATGAAGGACAAGCACGCCGACCTGGAGCTGCGATTCAACAACCCGGACGCTGACCCGATCGAGCTCCTGCACCAACGGGTGCTTGGCGGGCCGGGATGGAGATAGCCTTGAGCTGACCCTTCGTGTCGACCAGATGAGTCAGCCGGCGGGGAGCCCTCAGCTTGCGCCAGCGCAAGTTGCTCCCGCCCTTCTCCTCCTCATCTCGTTCCAAAGTCCTCGGCTTCGTACAGCGGGCGGATCTCGATCACTGACTCCTCGCCGGGCATCGGATCCGGGCATCGCCTCGCCCACTCGACGGCTTCGTCCATCGATTTCACCTGCCAGATCCAGTAGCCGGCGATCAGTTCCTTGGTCTCCGCGAAGGGACCGTCGAGCACGGTGCGTTTCGCGCCCGCGATGGCGACGCGCTTGCCCTGCGAGCTGGGGCGGAGTCCGTCGCCCGCCAGCATGACGCCGGCCTTCATCAACTCTTCGTTGAACGCCCCCATGGCCTTCACCAGCCCGTCGTAGCCGGCCGGGGCACCGGGGTCGCCGGGGAGGATCCCGGCCTCGGAGTTCTTCGTCGCCTTCACGATCGCCATCACGCGCATTGCTCTCTCCTTGGGTTCACGGGCGACGGTCATCGCCGCCTTCACCATGGCGACGATCGAGGGAGCGCCGGATCGACACGTCGCACGAGGGATTCTGGGGCCTGGCCCCCAATCTCCGTAGTTCCACGGACGCGGGCTCCGCAATCATCGGAATGGCGTGAGGCCCCTGGAGACCCGACATTGCAGTCAGAGTGTCCCGGATACCCCTCCTGGTTCTGGCCTGGCTGTTGGCCTCTGTGGGGGCTGTCCTCGCACAACCCTCGCCCGAAGTCCCTGACTCGCTGCGTGCCGACCTTCCCGTTGTGGCGCGTGACTCGTCGGTGGCTGCGAGCGATTCGTTGGCGGGGCAGCCCCCTCTGGTTCGCGGCGTGGCCGATACCGTCACCGTTCTGCCCGAGGTGACGGTCGAGCGCGAGCGTGGCCTGGTTCCCGACCGCAGCACCACCACCTCGGTGCGCATGGACCGCTCGAAGGCGAGCCGCTTCCAGCCGGTCACGGTCGCCGATGCGCTGGCCGCAGTACCCGGCGTCGATCTCGTGAAGACCGGCCCCTGGGCGTCGCGGGTTTCGATCCGCGGCCTCTCCGGCGACCGCGTGCTCCTGATGGTCGACGGCGTGCGCATGAACTCGGTGCGCGGACACGGCGTTCAACCTTCGCTCGTGTCGCTCGACCGGCTCGACGCGGTGGAGCTGATGCCGGGCGCCGGCAGCGCGGCGTACGGCTCGGACGCGCTCGGCGGCGTTCTCAACATCGTCACCCAGCGCAGCCTGTTCTCGGACGTCACCGGATCGCATTACCTCGTGGGCTTCCGCGGCTCGGAGCCGGGCGGCTCCGTCGCACCCTTTGCCCGTGCGCGCATCACCGGACCCTCGCTCGGCTTCGAGATCTCGGGCGGCGTGAGCAAGCTCGACCACCTCGCGGTCCCGGACAGCGTGCTCCCCAACAGCGGCAGCAATGAGGAGGACCTCGTTGCGCGCACGGCGGGTCGTCTCGGTCGCGCGACCGCGGACTACGAGATCAGCCATCACGCGGCGCGCGATGTCGGCCTCCCGGCGTTCGATGGTGGCGGCTCGACCGGCTCCTACCCCTACCAGGGCCGCGATGCGCACCGCCTGGAGCTGGCGTTCGCGGGTCGCGACGCGATGCCGGACCTGCGCGTCCTCGGCGTGAAGCAGCAGCTCGGCGCCCACTTCGACGAGACGGTCTCGGACGACATCTACACCAATCGCGGCTCGCGGGTCGGCACCCGCACGATCGTGACCAGCGACCGCGTCACCACCGACATCTCGAGCGTGGAGCCGTCGCTGCGCTTCCGGCAGCTCGGCGCCGCCCGGCTGTTCGGCGAGTTCCGCTTCGAGGAGGCCGACGGCGACCGGCTGGTCGACAGCACGGTCACGAACCTGGCGGGCGACATCACGGGCTCGACCCATCGCATGAGCAAGAGCGTCCCGCCCGCGTGGCGGCGGTCGTACGCGGGCGGCATCGCGGCGGCGCCCCAGGTCAGCGGATTCAAGGTCGAATCCAGCGTGCGCTACGACTACCTGGCCTCGCACGCGGACTCGATCCCCGGCACCACCGCGCTCGACGAAGTGGACGAGCGCGCGAGCGGCGAGGTGGGCCTGTCGCGGCGCATGGGAACGATCGAGCCGTATGCGCACGTCGGCACCGGCTTCCGCGCGCCGAACCTCGACGAGCGCTACTTCAACAGCTACATCCACGGCGGCCTGCGATTGTTCGGCAATCCCGACCTCGAGAGCGAGCACAGCCTCTCCTACGAGGCGGGCCTGAGGGTGGACAACGAGGGCTCGTGGCTGCGCGGCGGGCGGCTCTCGGTCTACCGTTCGGACGTCGACGACCTCATCACGTTCGTGTACGTGGGCATGGTACGGCTGGTGCCGCACTTCCAGTACCGGAACGTGCAGCGCGCGCGGCTCCAGGGCATCGAAGGCACGGCGCAGCTCCGGCTCGGCAAGGCGTTCGTGGATCTCAGCGCGGGCTACCCGCAGGGCGAGGATCTCGACACCGGGAAGCGCCTCGAGGACCTCGGTCCGGCGCGCGCGACGTTCGAGATCCTCTACCCGATCCCGCGGCTGGTGCCGCAGGGCACGTTCAGCACCCGCGTGCGCTGGAGCGACGCGATCGCCGACGTGAGCGAGCCGCTGCTGCGGCCGGCGTTCTCGACCACAGCGCTCGAGGTGGCCGGCACCATCGCCGGCGTGCGCGCCGCGTTCGCGGTCCGGAATCTGTTCGACCATTACTACTACGAACCGCAGAGCTTCATCCCCGAACCGGGTCGCACGTTCGCCCTCTCGCTCCGCCGTGAGTTCCGGGCCGGCTGGCCTCTATAAAGGAGTGCGCTTGACGCGAAACACCGTTCCAAATCGCACCGCGGGCCTGTTGCTCGTTGCCCTGCTGTGCGCTGCACCGGCGTCCGCGCGCCGCGGGCCCAATCCCGACGCGCGCACGCTCTATCCGTCGTTCGGACCGGCGGAGATGGACCGCGGCGGGGAGTTCGCGCGTCCGGCGGCACGGAGCGCTGCCGGGCCGGGCGATACTCCCCGCACGCTTGCGGTCAACGCTCCGCTCCCGTTCGGCGCGATCCAGCTCGACTCCACCTATTACGACCTCCAGGACATCGGCTCGCTCGCGAACCGCGTCGCGGTCGGCGCCGACGGCCGCGTGCACGTGACCTGGCAGGACGACAACTGCCCGCTCTCCCCGACCGGTTGCCCGCCGAATCTCGGCGCTCCGATTCCGTATCCGGTGCGCGGCATGGCCTACGCGGTGCGCGACGCGAACGGCGTGTGGGCGAACCGCGGGCGCGTGTCGGATCCCGACATCCGCAACTGCTGCATCACCGACCTGATGGGCGGGCTCGGCGGCCTCGCGCTCTCGCCGGCCAATCGCGTGGCGATCTCGGAGCACATGAGCGAGGACGGCTGCGACATGCGCAGCATGTTCTACTACCTCGACGCGCCGGCCAGCCTCACCTACACCGCGTACCTCACACCGATCGAGAGCCCGAGCTACCTCTTCGGTCAGGTGGCGGCGCTGCCGAACGGCTCGTTCGTCGTGCTGGGCGAGCGGCTCAACACCACGGATCCGCCGGCGTCCTATCTCGAGACCGCGGAGTTCCGCATCAGCCGCATCGCTGCGGCGGGCACGGCCTTCGTGTGTCCGACCGGATGGCAGGGCGGACCATGGACGCAGGTCGTTCCCGCCGGCACGTTCCCCGACGGCCACGGCGGCTATCCCAGCCTGGCGTCGGGATCGGACGGACGGGTCGGCGTCGCGGTCACCGACTTCGGCCAGAACGTGTGGCTCATCGAGTCCACGAACGGCACGTTCAACGCGGGCACGGTGCGCACCCGCAAGCTCACGAACTATTCCCCCGCCACCGTGGTGAAGTCCGATTCGACCTCGACCGAGTGGCGGCCGTACATCAACTGCCACCTCGCCTACCGCGACACCACCCCCAACGTGGTGTGGTCGGAGCTGCAGGCACGGAAGAGCGGCTCGACCGTCTTCTACGCCGACTTCCACAGCCGGATCATGCACTGGAGCTCGACGACCGGCGTGCGCGTGGTGAAGCAGGGCGGCGCGGAGACCGGCGGCTACGACAACATCGACAACGGCCAGTCGGGTCCCTACGTGGGTCTCAATCACATTTCGAACGACTGGCCGCAGGTCGGCTTCTCGGCGGACGGCACCGAGACGTACGTGGTGTGGGTGCGCTGCGTGGACGCCGAGGTGGACCCCACCGCGAACGCCGGCATTCCGGGCGTGACGGGCCTCGGGTTCGGCGACATCGAAAGCAGCGTTTCTCGTCTCGGCGGCGCGTGGTCGACAGCGCAGAACCTCACGCAGACCCCGCAGACCGACGAGCGGTTCGTGGCGATCGCGCCGATCAACTCCTACGGCCGCGTCGGCCTCCTGTTCCAGGCGTCGGCCACCAACGAAGCGGGGATCGCGGAGTCGCAGGACCGCGGGCTCACACCGACCCTCTACGTGCGGCGCATCGCGTGGCTCGAGCGCCGGCTGAACGGAAGCCTGGTCGCGGTAGGTGACCCGGTGCCGGCGGCACCGACGTTCGCGCTCGCGGCGAGTCCGAATCCCGCGCGTGGCGCGGTGCACTTCGAATCCGAGGGTGTCGCCGACGGCGCCGTGCTCCTGTTCGCAGTCGATGGCCGGCGCGTGGCGCGCGTGCCGCTGGTTCAGGGCCGCAGCTCGTGGGACGGCAGGGATGAGCGCGGCAGGCGCGCACCGGCCGGGATCTATTTCGCGCGGATCGAAGGACAGCCGCTCGCCGCGACGAAATTCATGCTGCTTCATTGACGTGTTGCAATGCCGCTGCGCAGTGCGTCGCAGGTTCGCCGCACCGAACGTTGTACGAAACGTAGTATTGATTCGTTTCGCGACAGTTGAAGTCTGCTCCACATCACGAAATCAAATATGAACCCGCCCGCGCGTGCGGGCATCTCAGAGGGGCTCGCAAATGCGACTCGGTACCACAGCCGGCCGCCAATCGGGGCGGCGCGCAGTTCTACTTCTCCTGCTGCTCACATCCGTCGCGCCGCTCCCATCCGCGGCCGCTCCCCTCGAAGAACATGTGACCGGTGGCGTGCTCGATCTGCCGTGGCTCAACGGCT
>DAIUEO010000005.1:0-51841 GCA_036845125.1 Candidatus Eiseniibacteriota bacterium
TCGCTCAGGATGAACCGTCCCTCCTCGGCGCTCTGGAAGTTGGCGGCGGCCTCCGGATCGGCCTTGAGACGCGCGCGATAGGCTTCGTACGCCGCGAGGCTGTCGAAGGAGATGAGCCCGAACGCCACATCGTTCGTTCCTTCGTGCGGCATCCAGTAGCCCACCAGACGGCCCCCGCAGCGGGGAATGATCGAGAGCCACCGCTGCGCATAGGCCTCGAAGGCCTCGCGGCGGAAGGGATCGAGCCGGTAGCGGATGAACACGGTCACGCTCATGGTGCCTCCTTTCGCGCCTCATGCTGCGCGAAGGCGGCACCGGGATGCTTCGACCGCGATCGAAGGGTGGGCTCATGCGATCCGCTATCCTACCTCCATGCTTCCACGACACCGACTGGCCGAGATCGCCTCCGTGCTCGGAGATCCGGGCCGCGCCGCGATGGTCACCTCGTTGTGGGATGGAAGGCTGCGCCCGGCGAGCGAGCTGGCCAAGCTCGCGGGGGTGTCGGCGCCCACGGCGAGCAGCCACCTCGCACGCCTCGTGGCGACGGGTCTGCTCGCGGTCGAGCCGCGCGGCCGTCATCGCTACTACCGCCTGGCCGGACCGCGCGTCGCGCAGCTCCTCGAGGCTTTTGCGGACCTGATGCCGCCACGCGCCGCAACGGTCGCCGCTGGCGGCGCTGCGGAGCCGCTGCGCGCGGCACGCCTCTGCTACGACCACCTCGCGGGCTCGCTCGGCGTTTCCATCGCGGACGCTCTGCTCGACCGCCGTCTCATCGAATTCACGAACGGGGCGTTCGTGCTGGCGGCCCGCGGCAGGAGCTGGTTCGAGCGCTTCGGCGTGGATGTCGCGTCGCTCGCGGCGCGGCGCAGGCCCATGCTGCGTGCCTGCCTCGACTGGACCGAGCGGCGCGAGCACCTGGGCGGCGCCCTGGGCGCCGCACTCGCGGCCGAGCTGCTCGAGCGGGACTGGGTCCGCCGCGAACTCCGGTCGCGCGCGCTCCACGTCACGACCGACGGCCGCCGAGGATTTCATCGCTCGCTGGGCATCCGGCTGCCGTGACGCACGGCTACCACGTGAGGGCGAAGCCCGCCACGATCATGCGGCGACTGAAGTAGGACAGCACCTCCTCGCGCGCGCTGTAGTCCTCGTTGTAGACGTACTCGAGCACGTTCGGCACCGCGAATACGTTGAGCGCCTCGGCGTAGAGCACGCTCACGCCGCTCGCCGGGAGCCCGAGTCCGGCCGGGAGGGAGAACAGCCGCGTCACGCGGAAATCGAAGCGGTGGTAGACCGGCATCGTCGCCGAGTAGTGGGGGCCTTCGACCGGATGCCAGATGCCGCGGGTCGAGTCGTAGGTCGCTCCGGTCACCGGCGTGTACGGCTGGCCGCTCGAGAGGCCGAACCGCCCGCCGAGCTGCCACATCCCGGGAAGCTGCACGGCGCCGACCAGCGTCAGCGAGTGACGCACGCCGTAGGGGGTCGGAGTCTCGGTCAGCGCGTCGCCTTCGCGACGGCGCGTGTCGAGGAACCCGTAAGACACCCAGCCGGTCCAGGGACCGGTGCGGGTGCGCGCGAACATGTCGATCCCGCGCGCATAACCGTGACCTTCGTTCGCGTAGTACGTATCCGACGACTGCGTGACGAGATCGTCGTAACGCTTGCGGTAGGCCTCGACACGCACGTTGGTTTCCTCACCCAGCCATTCGTAGCCGGCGATCCAGTGATCGGCTTCGAGCGGACCGAGGGACGGGTTGCCGTAGACCGGGTCCAGGTACCCGGGCTCGGCGGGCTGGTGGTAGCGGCCGGTGGCCACGCGGACCGTCTGGTGCGCGTCCACTCGCCACGCCAGCGCGGCGCGCGGATCGGCGGTCCAGGTGTCGGCGAGCGACACCCGATCGAAGCGCGCCCCGAGCGTCGCGTAGAGCGGGCCCCACAGCCGGATCTTGTCCTCGAGATAGGCGCCCGGGTTCTGGAGCCGCGGCCGGGTGTCGTGGAAACGCACCGGGGCGCCGGGTGCGAGGTCGGTGCTGTCGGCGGGGAAGGTGCCGAGGAGATCGTCGGCGCGCCGCGCGAAGCGCAGGCCGGTCGCGATCTCGTGACGCGGCGAGGCGGCCCAGGTCGCGTCGAGCTGCCCGGTGAGCCGCACCTCCTGCTGGTCCATCGCGGAAGCACCGAAGGTCCAGTCGGAGTCGTAGTGCTGGAGTGCCAGGTGACCGCGGAGCGCGACCGCGCGACCCAAAGCCTGCTGCCACTGGAGCGCGCCGAGCTGGCTCGACGTGCGCGAGGTGAACGTGCCCTCGTAGTTGAGCTGGTGCGCACTCACGGCAATCCGGTCACGCGCCCCCAGGTAGAGCAGCGACAACCGGCCGGTGGGTGCGTACTTCCAGAGCAGGCGCGCGGCGCCATCGGTGCTGCGCGGCGCCTGCATGAATTCGCGCGAGGATCCGTACATCTTGTCGAGCAGGGTGATGTCGCTCGCGCGGACCGCAGCGACGAGCGACAGGCGGTCCGGAACGAGCGCCCATCCGGCCGAGACGCCGCCGCCGGTGAAGTTGGCGCCGACCGAGACGGTCCTGATGTTCATCGGATCCTGGGTCTCGACATCGAGCACGCCGGAGAGGGCGCCGCCGTAGCGGGCGGAGAAGCCGCCGCTCGAGAAGAACGCGCTCTTCAGCATGTAGGTGTCGAGCGTCGAGAACAGGCCGCCCGAGGCGCCCTCGTAGTGATAGGGATGTCCGATCTCGCCGCCGTCGATGCGCACCACGGTCTCGTGGGGATCGCCGCCCCGAACGTAGAGCGCGGCGCCTTCGGTCGGCGCGTTGATGCCGGGCATGGTGCGCAGCGACTGCAGCATGTCGGCGGCGCCTCCCGGAGTGGTGTAGACGTCGAGCCTGCGAAGCGTGGGTCCTTCGCTCTTTCCCGCCTTGCCGAACGACGAAGCCGCGACCACCACCTCGCTCACGGGCAGCGGCTCCTCGCGGAGCACGATGCGGAGCGGCGCGAGGCCGGGAGCCGATGTCACGGCGAGACTCACCGCGTGGTAGCCGAGCTGGCTCACCTCGAGCGTGAACACGCCGTCGGGCAGCTCGAGGCTGAAGCTGCCGTCGGTGCCGGTGACGGCGCCGGTCCTGAGCGCCGCGACCCGCACGTTCGCGAGCTCGACCGGCTTCCCGGCGCCGTCCACCACGAGGCCCGTGATGCGCGCGGCGTGGGCCGTCGTCGCGGCCACGAGCAGCGCCGCGACGATCACCAGGGCGGACTTCATGACTTCTCTTTCTTCTCCGCCTTGTCGAGCGCGGGCAGCAGCCCGTAGCGAACCCAGCCGTTCTGGGGATTGATCTCGAGCGCCTTCTGGTAATAGCCGCGCGCCTCGGCGGGCTTGTCGAGCTTGGCGGCGGCGCGTCCGGCCCAGGTGTAGGCGTCGTCGTAACCCCAGTCGATCGCCGTGCTGTCGGACGGCGCGGCCTTCGCGAACAGCGCGATGGCGCGCTCGAGCTGCGGCAACGCCTTCTTCGCTCCGCCACCGACGAACCCCGGCTTGTTCATGGTGTTGATGCCTTCCATGAGTGCGACGCGCGGGTTGTCGGGCGCCAGCGCACGGGCCTGGTTCTGGAGGTCCCCGATCTCATTGCCGACCGTCATGCCGCGCATCGGCGCGACCATGATCGAGAGCCCCATGACGCCGCTCTTGAGTGCGATGTATTCCGCGTTCTTCGGATCGGCGGCAATCGCCTGGTCCATGTGCTTGACGCCGTCGTCGCAGTAGCGGTCGGCCTGCTTCTTGTCCCGCATCATCATCCGCGGGATCAGTCGATAGTCGGAGTAGGCCACCCAGTAGTGGAGCAGTGGTGAGTCGGGATTGGCCGCCGACAGCGCCGCCAGCTGCTCGTGCGCGGCGACCAGCGCCTCGACCGAGTCGTACTGGGCGGCGTAGGCGGTGGCGCGCGCCTCCGCGAGCACGGCGGGCTCCACGGCGCGCGCGGGAGCGGCCGCGAGGGTCATTCCCGCGACGAGCGCGAGAACGGGACGCATGATCGACGCGAAGCGGGGTTTCATGGCATCTCCTCCAGTTTGGGGGTTGAGGTGAGGGGTGATGGAAGAACGGGCAGCGTGATCTCGACCCGCGTGCCGCCGCCCGCCCGGGTCCCGATCTTGAGCTGGTGGGGAGGACCGGCGCTGCGCAGCCGCTCGCGCACCGAGTGCAGGCCGAAGCCATTACCGGAGGGCTTCGATGCCGGATCGAAGCCGGGTCCGTCGTCCTCGATGACGATCAACAGGCGGTCGCCTTCGCGGCGGGCGACGAGCGTGATCGTGCCGCCCGCGGCGCGGGCCCCGATCCCGTGACGTACGGCGTTCTCGATCACGGGCTGCAGCAGCAGGCTCGGCACGCCCAGGTTGCCGACCGCGCCCTCAATGCGCTCCTGGACCTGGAGCCGCGCGCCGAACCGCGCCCGCTCGATGGCCAGGTACGCACGCAGGAACTCGAGCTCCTCGTCGAGGCGGGTGTGCTCGCGCTCGGAGGCGCGCAGCGTGTAACGGAACACGTCGGCGAGCCGCACGATCGTGTCCTCCGCCTCGTCCGCGTGCTCACGCACGAGTGCGGCGATGGTGTTGAGGGCATTGAACAGGAAATGCGGCTGCACCTGGGCGCGCAGCGCCCGCAGCTCGGCCTCGGCCAGCTCGGCGCGCAGCCGCTCGATGGCACGCGCCCGGTCGAGCGCGGTGCGGTGATAGCTGACCGCGCTGACCAACCCGCCGATCAGCGTGGTGAAGAGGAGCGCGAACATTCCGGAGATCGCCACGGCGCGCGCCGAGCCGAGGAACCCGGGCATGAGAGTGAAATGGACGATCAGCGCGGCGGTATACGACGAGACGAGCGCGACGCCGAGGTAGTGCAACGGGATCATCCAGCCGCGGCCCGTGCCCGCGTAGTCGCGGCGCGGGAGGACGAAGCACTCGAGCAGCCACATCGCGAACCCGATGACGTAGGAGAAGACGAGCGCGACCGCGTAGGCGAGGGCGTAGCTCTGCAGGTCGCTGCCGAACAGCGTGCCGAAGAAGATGGCCGAGAGGATCGCCCACAGTGGGGCGCGCCACGCCATGGTCCAGAGACGCTGAAGCGGGGTGCGCGGCTTGCGCGCGAGCGGGGAAGCGCTGTCGATCGGTGTCATGCAGAGAGGTTACGGACAGTCCGCCGCGCTCGATATGGGCAGTCCGATGAACGGTCGTTCGGACCGGATGAACGGTCGCCGGGATGTCCGAAATGCACCCGGGCGGCCCTGGCTGGGCACACTGGCGACAAACGCCGCCTCAGGCCCTACTCTCTCTGCCGACGTGCGTGAACATGTACCCGTCGTTCCATGACAAGGAGCTTGCCGGTGTTTAGGTCGTCCAGCCTTGGCACACTGTTAATGCGGGTGGTTCTAATCGTCGTCATGAGCGGATGCGGGCGTGAAGCGCGACTGCCAACCGCCGCGGCTCCGCTCAGCGATCCAAGCCTCAGAGCAGGCGACCCGGGCGAACCGGTGATGGTGCGCGGCCGTGGGCGCCAGCACCTGCCACCGCAGGTGCTCATCGCCGAGGTGAAGGAAGCCCTGGGAGCGGTGCTTTCCGGCGAGCAGGTCTACTACCAGAAGTGGGCAACCTTCACGAATGTGCCGGGGACAGCCGACTTCCGCGGCGCTCTCGGAATCTATTTCGGCAGCCTGCTTCGTCGATGGGAATTCTCCGTCAGCGACGCGTCCGAGACTGGCTTCGTTGCCAAAGCCGAGGGGCGCGACGGCACGGACGCCAAAGGGATCACCGTGACCCTCGCCTACGAGAGGGGAGAACCCATCTCGTGGAGCGTGGAGCGCCGAAGGCCCTCTCGTTGACGTTAGTAACTCAAGGCCGCTGACGACCTGCTACTCCAGCTCGAATTCGTAGGTCAGGAATTCGTCGTCGCGCTTCCAGCCGGTCGATTCGTAGAGCTTCTGTGCCGCCAGGTTCGAGCGCGCGGTGGAGAGCGCCAGGCGGACCGCGCCTTCGGATCGCGCGTGCGCGATCGCCGCATCCAACAGCCGCCGCGCGGCGCCCCGGCGCCGACCGGCCTCGCTCACGAACAAATCGTTGAGCACTAAAATGGGCCGGGCCGACACGGACGAGAAGCTCGGGTAGAGCTGCGTGAAGCCGACAGCGACATCGTCCACGAGCACCACAAACACCACCGATTCGCCGCGCGTGAGCCGGGCCTCGAGGAATTCACGCGCCAGCTCGAGGTCGCCCGGACGGTCGTAGAACCGGCGGTAGGCGTCGAAGAGCGGCGCCAGCGCTTCGAGATCCGCGACGGTGGCGCGGCGGACGACCAGACTGGCAGCCGCGGACGGTGGCATGACGGCAATCTAGCTCACCTGCTACCCTGCGCCCCATGCGAATCACGTCCGTGTTGTGCGTGTTGCTGGGACTGACCGTGCTCGGCTGCCAGAAGAAACCTGCGGAGCAATCGGGTTCGAAGACCGCCACCGGCGCGCCCACTCTGGAAGAGCTGAAGAACACCGAGTACACCGGTTTCGAGGAGGTGTCACGCACCGTCCACCTGAGTGGAGGTGCCTGGGAGGGCGCGCCCTACGACTCGCGGAGCGAGGTTCGCCCGCACGTCATCTACGTGAAGGATATGAGGCTCGAGGGTGACCTCGACGGCAACGGCTCGCCCGAAGCGGTGGCGTTCCTGGCATTCGCGTCCGGCGGCTCCGGAGATCTCCTGCATATCGTCGTCCTCGACCGTCGACAGGGTGCCGTGATGCAGCGCGCGAACGCCATCGTGGGTGACCGCGTGCAGATTCGTGGCGCTCGAATCGAGGGAGCGAACATCGTCCTCGACCTGGTCGAAGCCGCCCCCGGCGATCCCGCCTGCTGCCCGGCCGAGTTGGTGACCCGCAGGTGGCAGCTCGAAGGCGACTCGCTGGTCGAGCGACCCTCCGGCATACCGCACACACGCCTGAGCCCGGAAGCGACGGATGGTGTCGACTGGAAGCTGAAGGAGTGGAATCTCGGTGAGCCGGCTCCCGAGGACCCCACGGTGACGCTCATCTATACCGCCGGGCGCTGGTCCGGGAATTCCGGATGCAATCGCTACGCCGCCTCGGTGTCGTCGGGAGAGAACCCGGGCGACGTCATCGTCGGCCCGTCGTTCGGAACACGCATGGCGTGCGAGCCCACAGCCGCCGCCATGGAGCGCCGCTTCCTCACCCAGCTCGGCGCGACGAAGCGGATCGGCTTCTACGCCGGCCGGCTCGCGCTGACCTACGCGATGGACGACAGCCTCGGCACCATGCTGTTCGAGCCGGCGCCCGCCGCCCCGGATACGACCGCAAGGCCGTGAACCCGAAGGTCGTCGAGGCGGCACGCGCCGCGTTTCCCGTCTCCACGAACGCGATCACGCTCGGGGCGGTGGTGCACGAGGGCGCGTGTCATCCCGAGCCGCTGATTTCCGCGCCGCTCGCGATGATGAACCGCCACGGCTTGATCGCCGGCGCCACCGGCACCGGCAAGACCCGCACGCTGCAGCTCCTCACCGAGCAGCTCTCCGCGCGCGGCGTTCCGGTGTTCATCTCGGACGTGAAGGGCGACCTCTCGGGAATCGGGTCGCCGGGGGAGATGGGCGATCGGGTGAAGCAGCGCGCGCAGGAGACCGGCTACGCGTGGAAGCCGTTCGCGGCGCCCGTCGAGTTCCTGAGCCTGAGCGGCAGGCGCGGCGCCCAGCTGCGCGCGACCGTGTCGTCGTTCGGCCCGCTGCTGCTGTCCAAGGTGCTCGGCCTCAACGAGACCCAGACCAGCGTGCTCACGCTCGTGTTCAAGTACTGCGACGACCGCGGGCTCGCGCTGCTCGACTTCCCGGACCTGCGCGCAGTGTTGCAGTACCTGACCGGCGACGGCGCCGCGGAGCTCAAGGACTATGGCGGCATGTCGAAGCAGACCGTGGGCGTGCTGCTGCGCGAGATGGTGGAGCTCGAGCACCAGGGCGCCGAGGGTTTCTTCGGCGAGCCCCAGCTCGACCTCGCGGACCTCATGGTGGTCACATCCGAAGGCCGCGGGCTGGTGAGTGCGCTCGAGCTGTCCGACGTCCAGGACAAGCCGGCGCTGTCGTCCACGTTCGTGATGTGGCTCCTCGCGCGGCTCTATGCCGAGCTGCCCGAGGTGGGGGATCTCGAGAAACCCAAGCTCGTGTTCTTCTTCGACGAGGCGCACCTGCTGTTCGACGGCGCCAGCAAGGAATTTCGCGCCGAAGTCGAGAAGATCGTGCGCCTCATTCGTTCCAAGGGTATTGGCGTGTTCTTCGTGACCCAGAACCCCAAGGACATTCCCGACGAGATCCTCGGCCAGCTCGGGCACCGGGTTCAGCACGCGCTCCGTGCCTTCACGCCCGATGACGACAAGGCCCTGCGCGCGGCGGCGCGCACGTACCCGAAGACCGAGTTCTACGACGTGGCGGCCACCCTGACCTCGCTCGGGATCGGCGAGGCGTTCGTCACCGTGCTCACCGAGCGCGGCACGCCCACGCCGCCCTTCGCGACGCGGATCGTGCCGCCGGCCTCGCGCATGGCGCCCATGGAGGAGACCGAGTTCGCGGCGCGCCTCGCGGCATCGGCGCAGGTTCGGGAGTACGCCACACCGCTCGATCGGGTGAGTGCGCGCGAGATCCTCGCCGGGCGCGAGCCGGCGGCAGTCGGCCCGGCCGGAGCGCCTGCGACCGCGCCCGCCGCGCCGAGGAGAGGTGCTCAGGAGCCGCCCAGCACCTTCGAGCAGATTCTGAAGTCGCCCATGGCAAACACCATCATGCGCGGAGTTATGGGCGCCCTGCTCGGCACCGCCGTGCGCCGGCGCCGCCGCTACTTCTGATGGCGCGCGACCCCCGGGGCGGTTCGAAGCCGGCCCGTCCCGGAGGCGCTTCCGCGGCCCGCCCCGCTCCGTGGGCCGGGCTCGAGGTGCCGCCGCTCGTGGTCTTCGCCCTGCTCGCGGTCGCGATCGTGCTGCTCCACGTTCCCGGGCTGCCGCGCACCTTCTTCGCGGACGACTTCCTGTTTCTCGACCAGGTGCGCTCGCGCACGCTGCTCGAGTCTCTGCGCGTGGCCGATCCGCTCAGCAACTTCTATCGCCCGGTGAGCCGCCAGATCTATTTCTGGATCATCTCCGCGACCACGAACGAATCGGGCTTCGCGTTCCACGCCTCGAACCTGTTCTTCTTCGTGGTGCTGGTCGGCCTCTTCTACCTGGTCGCGCGCCGTATGGCCGGCGGTGTCGCGGCCGCGATCGGCACCGCCTTCCTCGCGCTCCACTACGCCGGCGACGTTCCGGTGCGCTGGGCCTGCGGCAGCCAGGAGCTGCTCTCGGTGGGCGGCGCCCTCGCGGCGCTGTGGCTCCATCTCGGCGGACGGCGCTTCCTCGCGGCGGCGTTCCTGGTGGTCGCTGCGCTCTCCAAGGAAATCGTGCTGCTCACGCCGCTGATCGCGGCCATCGCCGACCGCCGCCCGGGGGAGAGCCTGTGGCATTCGGCGCGCCGCGCATGGCCGCTCGGAATCGGCGTCGCCGTTTGGGCGGCCGTGTGGCTGCTCGCGCCACACACGCGACAGGCCGCCTCGACCGAGGTGGAGCTCCATCCGTGGGGCGCGGTTTCCACCTACGTTCACCTGCTCCAGGTGTTCTTCGGTTTCGAAGCGCGGCAGGGCGAGCTGTGGCGGCTCCCGCGGGTCGGGCCGCCGCTCGTGCCGCTGGTGCTGGCCGCGGTGGCCGTGTTCTTCGCGCGGGAGTCGCGACGCGCGCGGGACCCGAAGCCGGCTTCCCCGGCGAGCGACACGACGCACACCGCGGCCCGCGAGGCTCTGCCGTTCGGGCGCAGCGGCCAATCGCGTGCGCGGCACGCGATCGTCACCGGCATCCTGTGGGCGCTGCTCGCCACGGTGCCAATCATCGCGGTCGCGGTGCTGTGGAGCGCCTACTACTACCTGTACGCGATGTGCGGCGCGGCGCTCGCGCTCGGCGCGGCGTTGAGCCGGGTTCCCCGCGGCTGGGCGGTGGCGGCGCTGGTCCCGCTCGCCTGGGGCTCGGCGAGCGCGCGGCACCTAGACGAGTTCACCTCCGCGCGGAACCCGTGGAGTGCGATGTCCCACATCAACCGCTTCTACATCGAGCGCGCGACCCGGGTCTGCGAGGGGTACCTCGCGGACCTGCGCGCGCTGCACCCCGACTTCCCGCAACGCAGCACGCTGTTCTTCGCCGGGCTCAAGCCCAACGTGGCGTTCCAGGTGGCGGACGGGCCGCTCATCCGCTGGGCCTATCGCGACAGCAGCCTGCGCTCCTACTACCTGACCAACTTCTCGCGCGACAAGGCGACCCGCGGCCCCAACTATTACTTCGTGAGCCAGAGCGACTCGATCTCCGAGATGGCGGAAGGATCCGACCGAATGCTGCGAATCGCGTTCAGCATGCTGGTGAGCGACTGGCCGCCCGGCGCGCATGACGCGCTGTCACTCGAGATCGAGCGTGACCCGTCGAGCGATCGCGCCCGCTACTGGTCGGCATGGACCAGCTACGCGCTCGATCGGCCGGACGAGGGGCGGCAATCGCTCGCCAGCGCCGGATACGGACTCGAGAGTGCGCCCGCATCCGGGCAGCGCGCGGCCTACGACGCGCTCGCCCGCGGGGACACGCTCGGCGCGATGGCGCTCGCGCGCGAGGAGGTGAAGCGCCACGCGCTCGACGCGGCAGCGCACGCGCTGCTCGCCGACCTCATGCTGATCCGCGACCCGGACGATCCCGACGCCGCCATCGAGGCCCTGGCCGCACGCGTGCTCGCGCCCCTGGACCCGATCGTGTGGCGGCGCTGGGCCATGGTGCAGGCGCGGCGCGATCGCTACCTCGAAGCACTGAAGTCGTTCGATCGCTACTTCGAGCTGGCCGGCGCGATGGGGGAGAACGACGCCGAAGCGAAGCGCTGGGTGGAAGCGATGCGTCGCGTGCTGCCGGGCGGCGCCGCCAAGCCGGAAGCCTTGCGCGACTAGTTAGAAGGGAAAGCCGAGGCCGAGGGTCAGGACGACTCCCGAGACGTCGAGATCGAACGGCCCGGATACGTTGCAGTACCGGTATCCGAGCGACCCCGTGGCGAGATAGCGTCCCATCGAGCGCCGCGTGCCGAAGTGCAGCTCGGCGAGCGGAGCCCGGCCATCCCCGATGAGCTCAGTCACCGATGTCGGGCCGCCGGAGGACGAGAAGTCCAGGGTCTCCGACGCATCCAACCAGACCAGGCCCTCTCCGACTCGCAGGTCCACGAATGGGGACCACGTGCTCCCGGACCACGCCTTCTGGAGCACGATCTGCAACGCGAGAAGCCGCACCTCCATCGCGATGTCGAGGGTGCCCGAGTAGTCCCCGTAGAGCGAGTACGCATGGGTCCAGGTGTAGCGGGTGCCCAGCCCCCAGCGGAAATTGGGGTTGGACCCGCGGAGAAGATCCGCGCCGAAGATCAGGTTGGGCGGGAACTCACGCTGCGATTCCACCGGAATGCCGCTCTGCTGGTAGAAGTCCAGGACGTCCGAATAGAAACTCTTCGCGTCGGCGAGTGCCATGTTGTTCACCCCGCCCACGACCTCGAACAGCCAGCGCCGAGGACGGAGCGACGAGACGTCCGGCGTGGCGGCTCCGGCCAGCGATGCCAGCAAGGCGATGCCGAGAGAGAGTCGAAGTCCGCGAACCCAGGGCCGCGCGCTCACGTCAGTTTCTCGAGAAGAACGGTGCCGACGACAGTGCCGCCACGACCCAGGTCTCGAACCCCTCGGCGTAGAACCACTGCTCGTCGCGTGAGGTCGACACCCAGCGCGGCACCTGGACGAAGTCCCAGCTCCGGACCTGGGCGAGGCTCAGACGGTCGTATTGAACGACTCTGCCGGGGAGGAAATAGATGCCGTTGGGGTCGGACCGCGATTGCGACAGGTAGAGGTGGCTCGCGGTGACCCAGAACCCGAACAATTGCTGATCAGAGGGCGCGGCGAGCTGACCCACGGGTGAGAAGGAAGCGGCATCGAGGATCTCGACGAAGTTGGACGGGGCCCCGTAGACGTGGCCCAAGTACAAACGCGCGCCGTCCGGACTCAACTGCAGGTCGGCAATCGACGGAGTGACGCCCCGCCGATCCACGATCGCGATCGCATCGGTCGACACGTCGATCCGGTAGAGTGAATCGGTCGTGGCCGCGTAGAGAGTATTGGCGTCCGGAGAAATGACGAACCGGGTGTTGTTGGAGAGAGGAAGTTGAAGCGCGCCGACGGTTCCCCCATCGCTGACATCGATCGCGACGAGTTCCGAATACGTGGCCAGATAGGCGCGATCGGGGCGACCCGCAACAAGCGCGTAGCCGACGGTCCCAGCGGTGCCGGCCATGTTGCGGCTCGTGGTCAGGGCTAGAGTCGAGGCCGAGTAGATCAGCAAGATGTTCTGCTGGAAGGCGGGCTCGTACGAGGTCGCGTAGATCGAAGCGCCGTCCGAAGTCACATCGATTCCCGGGGCGCGAAGCGAGGTCCTCCGCAGCTCGGTCTGGCTCACGGAGGAGTAGGCCCGCAGGGTGTCGCGGAAGAGTACGTAGAACTCATCGAGGGTCGGGCTCGGAACCAACGGCGGGATCATGCCCGCGGAGGACGAGAGATCGGGCGTGAGACCGACGACGGCATCGCCCAGCAGCAGCCGGACCACGTTGCTGGCCGCCGCCACGGTTCGATTGCTCACGTGTACGCGGTAGTCCAGGCGCACGCCGATGACCGTTCCGGAGATCGAGGCATCCCGGTAGCTGGTCGAGTCCCGGTCGAAGACCTTGGGTCCCGGCGGAGCGTACTCGGGTGGGAGGAGGTTGCCTCCATAGTTGCCTTCGCGGGAGATGCAGTACGCGTAGAAGTTGCTGTCGGAGCTGGCCGTCCAGGTGAGCTGCGGAACTCCGCCATCCCACGTCACGGACGTGAGTGTCACCGGCGTCGGCAAACTCTGATCGAAGACGACGTCAACGAGGCGAACCACGGACGGGTAGCCCGCGATCCCGGCGAGCCCGATGTCGGGCTTCGTCTCGCGGGCCGCGATGGCCAGCGTGTGGGGACCCTCCGGCCAGGTCCGGGTGTCGACGGAAAGGACGTAGGGAGCGCTGGCGGTCTCCGATACGACGACGCTGTCCACGAACAACCCGAGAGCCGCCACCGGGCTCGAGAGCGTCGGGAGGTCGGCGGCGTCGATCTCGAGAGTAACGATCCCGGCGAGATGCTGGCCCGGACGGATCAGGGCGGGGTCGAGGCGGCCGACGTCGGGAGGCTGCGCCGCGTCGTTGTACAGGCGGTCATTCGGCTTGACGAGATCGCAGGAAGAGCAGGCACAGAGGAGCAACGCGGCCGCGAACCGCGCGGCGCGGGAGTACTCCCGACTCGGTTGTCCTGCGGCCATTAATGCCTACTTAGCGTGTGCGCCGACACTGCTCGCGGCCTTCGTGCGCAGCTCGGTGGCAGGGAGGGAGGGTAGCCGCCAACAATGGGGAGTTCAATCGAATTGGTCCGAGGTGTGCGTGATAGACTTGCTTCCCGTCGCCACCGATCAGGAGTCTCCCCATGCCGCCCGCGCCGCGCCCGTGGCTTCTCGCCTCAGCGTTGATGTTGCTTCCCGTTGTCTCCTTCGCGGCCGATTCCATTGATGAGGCCATTCGTGAGGCGCTGGGCACCGCGGATCGTCTGCCGCTCCGGACCGGCATCCTTCACGACCGCGTCCTCGACCTCACGGGACTCTCGCGCTTCGACGGCACGCCGTCCGCCCCGCGCGGGAACCTCGCGCTGTTCCGGCAGGCCGCCTACGAGCTGAGCCGCGCCTCGCGCGGCGCCCTGCGCCTCCCGGAGGCTCAAACCTTCGCGTCGCGGGCGGCGGGCAGCGCCGTGATCCCGATCCGCGTGCTCGACGTGGCGTACGAGCGCGTGCGTCCCGAAGCCGGCGCGGCGATCGGCCGGGGCGAGGTTCCGCCCGATGCACTCGAGGAGGCGCGCGCCTTCCTCGCCGCGCCGGCGATCGAGCACACCTATCGCGGCGCACGCACGTCGTTTGTGATCGAGCCCGACGATGTGAGCGGCAACGATGCCCTGCCGGTGACGCGAATCGAGATCGATCCTGGTGACGGCGGCGGTTTCCGAAGCGCCGGTTTCGGCGAGCCGGTCGAGGCGCGTTACGGCGCGACCGGGGAAGTGATCGTTCGCGTCCGCGTCACGCGCGGTGGTGTCGCCCGCGAGGCGTCCTTCGCCTTCGACGTCCGTGCACTGGCCGCGCCACTTCCGGACGACACCCTGTTCGTCACCGCTTCCGAAGCATGGCTCGGCCAGTTCGGCACCGGCCGCGCGTACGTGCGCTACGGGCAGGGGCACACCAGCGTGGTGAACCCGGTGGTGGTCATCGAAGGCTTCGATCTCGACAACAGCATGAGCTGGGACGAGCTCTACGCGCTGCTCAACCAGGAAGGGCTCGCCGACACGATCCAGGCGCGCGGCTACGACGCGATCGTGCTCGACTTCGACGAAGCCACGAATCCCATCGAGGAAAACGGGTTGCTCACCGCCGAGCTGATCCGCCAGGTGCGCGCGATGCTCGCGCCCGGCGCGCGGATGTCGGTCGTGGGCGCCAGCATGGGCGGCCTCTGCTCGCGCTACGCACTCGCGCACCTCGAGCAGCTGGGCGAGCCGCTGCCGACCAAGACCTGGATCTCGTTCGACACGCCCCACCTCGGCGCCAACATCCCGCTCGGCATCCAGTACTGGATGCAGTTCTTCGCGTCGCAGTCGGCGGATGCCGCGTTCCTGCTCTCGCGGCTCGACACGCCCGCCGCGCGCGAGATGCTGGTCTACCACTACACGACACCCGCGAGTTCATCGCCGAGCGCTGATCCGCAGCGCCCCGCGTTCCTCGCGAACCTGGCGGCCGCGGGCGACTGGCCCACGCGCATTCGAAGGGTGGCGGTCGCGAATGGGAGCGGCACCGGAACCGGCCAGGGCTTCGGACTCGGCGCGCAGATCATCCGCTGGGAGTACAACAACCTTCTCGTCACGATCCTCGGAAACATCTGGGCGCTGCCGGACAACACTCCGACCACGACGATCTTCAACGGCCGCATCCGCATCCTGTTCGTTTCGGACACCCAGAAGTCAGTGCCCGTGAGCGGCACGCTTCCCTATGACGGCGCACCCGGCGGCCGGCGCGCCACCATGACCCAGATGGACACCACCGCTGCACCCTACGGCGACATCGTGGCACTCCATCCCGCGCACTGCTTCATTCCGACCCCCAGCGCGATCGCGCTCAGTACCGTAGGCCTCTCGACGCCCCTGATCGGCAACCCCTCGGTTCCGTCCGGCACTCCATTCGCGGCCGTGTATCTCCCGACCGCCAACGAGGACCACGTCGCGATCACCCCCGGCAACGCGGCGTTCGTTCTGGGCGAAATCGAGCAGCCGGTGGTCGCGGCGCCGGACCCGATGCCGACTCCCGGTGTAGCCCTGCGGTCGTGGCCCCAGCCATCCCGCGGCGCGTCGACCATCGCGTTCTCGCTCCCCACCGAGGGCCGCGTGAAGCTGAGCGTCGTGGATGTCGCGGGACGAACCGTCCAGGTCCTGCAGGACGGCGTACTCACGGCAGGAGAGCACCGCGTTCCGTGGAGTGGAGTGGGGGAGTCCGGGCGCCAAATGGCGGCCGGGATCTACTTCATCACCCTCGAAACCGGCGCGTTCACGCAATCCGTGCGGGCCGCCGTCCTCAAGTGACCCGTCTCGAAAGAGGCGCGAACGTTGACCCCGGCGCGCTCCTGAGGTAGAAAACTAGGTCCGCAACGCCTTGGGTGGGGCTGTAGCTCAGTTGGGAGAGCGCTTGACTGGCAGTCAAGAGGTCAACGGTTCGATCCCGTTCAGCTCCACCATTCTTCCTCACATGGCGGTCTCCAAGGCGGAAGCAGTCGGACGGGTGCAAGACGCCCCGCCGCCCAGCCGTCGCGTTCACCCACAACGCTCCTTCGATCGGAGCGGGTGAATGTCCCGAAGCCCTGATCGAGGGCTTGTTCCTGGAGCACCCCGATGGTTTGAGCTCCCCGCGCCCGGACGCAACGAACCGTGTCGATGCGAGAGCGGCAGGAAGATGAAGCACTGCTGCAGAAGCTTCTACGAGTTCGCACGGGAACCTGTAGTCAAGAACGCGGGCATGTTTGTGACTCATGAATTGCTTTGGCCCGGACTACGTTCCAACTACGACGTCATCGCGCAGCGTTGCCGCCTCTTGCCAGGTCCTTGGCTCATTCGGTTCCTGTCAATCCTGCAGTGGCTTTTGGAAGGAGAATTCTCGAGCAATCGCCCGGGGAACGTGGGCTTGAGCTTCCTCCGGAATTTCGCGGAGCCCATTGTGGCAAAGAAAGTGGAGGCCTGGCTATCAAGCGGTCGAGCACAACGGGTGTTTCATCGCTGCACAATCCCAGCAATGATGCAGGTACGGATGCTGGCGGGTGAGCAGGAAGGCAGCACAATGGAGCCATCCGCAGAGACCTTCGAAGAGGTTGCGAGACTCCTCTTGATGGTCAACGACCTGCTCGAAGGCGACTACGAGGAAGCGAAAGGCGCTAGCACAACATCGCAGGGCGTCGACCATGCTCTGGCAGCTTCGATGTTCCGCAATCACTTCTATAGTCACCGTGCAAACTGGGGCCCAGCGATGGGGCGCCACTGGGGTCTGCTGACCTTTGGCGGAAGGGCAGTGCATGGCAAGTTCCCGAAGGAGGTTTTTGATGTGCAGAGGGAACACCAGGCCCTTCTTGGATTCGCCCCAACCGACATGCTCACGATCATGTTTGCCCTGGTGGCGTACTACTCGAGCTTCACACCAGAGCAACTCAACGAGAGGCCAGACAGGTTTCTCGTGGGCGTTGATCTACTGAACGCGCTCGGTGGACCCGAAATGAGAGCACAAACTCAGGCGATTTTCGCGGCATGTTCGGCGGACTGGGATGCGCATGTGGCGGCAATGCGAGCAATTGCTGTGGGCCCGCGAAAGAACGTGCAGCAGTTCTTCAGCGTCTACAACACGCCGCTCATGCGCGAAGCGGAAGTCTATTTTCCCCTCGATTTTGAGTTCCTCCGGAGCCAGACGACCGAAGGATGGTTCTGGAGCCTTGTTCGAGTGCTGAGGCAGAATAATCGAGGCCCTGACATCGGCCGACTCAATGCTTCCTTTGGCAGAGCATTCGAATGGTTCTGCTCTGAATTGACTCGCCCGCTGCGCGACGGGGACGTCCGCGTGTGGTCCGACTGGGATGGAGAGATCCAGGCTCAGCAGGGGCAGCAGGTTCCGGACATACTCCTGGTGGATGGTTCCGTTCTGTTTGTGATTGAGGTCACTAGTAGCGCAGTGCCGCCATCGGCTGCTGTGAGCTGCGACCCGGCGGTCCTGGAGGGTGCGATTAGCAGAGCCTGGTTCGGACCTTCTCGCAAGCTAGAACAGCTGCAGAATGCCCATGAAGGCGTGTTGGCCGAACGGGTGACCGCTGGTGGCCTGAACCTAGCAAACGTGAAGAGGGTGGTGCCGCTGCTGGTAACGCTAAGGTACTTGCCTCGACATCTCGGACTATGGCACTGGTACCGAGACATCATGCGCAAGAACGCTCTCAGGCCGGAGTTTATCGAGGCAGTACGAATCCTCGACAGCGAAGATTGGGAAGAGCTGTGTTTCGGAGCGATCGAAGGGCACGGAGTTGCAGCCCAATTCGATGCTTGGCAGGGGTCCGATTGGGCATGGCAGTCCTTCGAAGACTGGAGAGCCGCAACCCTCGGCAACCGCCCATTGCACCCACTACTTCGCAAGTTCTTGGACGATCTTTTCGAGAGGATGCCACCGCAGTTCGATCCGAAGCGGGCAGGTGCCTCCGTGTAGCACGCTGCTAGCGACCGAAGTGACGGCCTCACCTCCAACGTGATCCGGCCGGTCTCATGTTCGAGCTAGCTAGACCTCACTTGATTCGTTCACAGGCTCGGGAGCGCTAGGGTGCAGCCTGAGGGGCAGCCGTGGCGACTCCCACCAGCGTCGCGGCTCTCCATCAGCACGACCACGTCCGCGATCTCGTCGGTGAGGACAGAAGCACGAACAAGGCATGAAGGACGACGTACAGCTAATTAGGCGCTGTCATTGTCCCCCCCGCTGAATCGCTCGGTTCGAGGATAGCGAACAGCTCGTTCGGTTCAGCGAGATGTTGCTGGTAGATCCATCTGGGGCCGGAGAGAGCGATACGCTTAAAATGGACGCGGAAGCAGATTTGGCGGAACAGACGCACTTGCACCCTGGTGTGAGGGGCATTGTCCTCGAGTACTAGCCCGTGGATGGGTGTGACCGCGCCGGCCTGAAGGCGCTCAACGGCGGCGGCCGTATCTTCCCAGTTGCCTCCGCGAAGCATACGCCGGTAGGGTTCTAGAGCGTCCGAATAGATCGCACTTCCAATGCAGCACGCCAAGAACTCGTAGGCCGTCTTTAGCGCCCATGTATCAGGCGCGCCCAATCCGGTTTCAAGGGCGGGACGGATTCCCTCCGTATGCCACTCGATGATTTCGATTCCTGGTGCCAACTCGATCCGCTCGTTCGCCGGGGCTCCGTCGAACTTCTCTAGGGCTGCAGGAATCTCCAGGTCACGACCTTGCTTCCGGAGCATCTGGACGATGGCGTCACGAGCTTCGGGGGTGGCCAGCATCAGGGAGCCGTCACCCGGCCGAAGGGGATGGGGCCGGAAAGCGCCTGCTTTGACCGATCCCTGGAACTCGCCGTATCCGGACTTGCCGACGTAGGCGGCCCCATCCTCGATAGTCTCGACGAGTTCCGGCAGCGTCTCCTTCAGTTGAAGGGCGGCTCTGCGAACATGTGGGTCGGACTTCACGCGGGAGTCGATCGTCGTTCCTAGGGTGCTATTGCAGGGCTTGCAGAGGAAGCTTGACCTGAGCCTTCCACCCACCAGAGCGGGAATGATGTGTTCTACCGTGAGTTCCCGTTCTTCAAGACACACGATGCACCGAGGATCTGTCCAAGGAACGACCATGCGACCTCCTAGCAAACCGAGGCAGGCTACCACGCATGAGGCTGCGGTGCAGACAGTTGCGGCGGATGCCGATGACTAGTCGTGGTGCAGGCGCCGCGGCTACATGGCCGCCCCGGAGGCATTTTGGAGGGTTGATGCTGATGAGAGTTGCGTTTGCTGGTGCGCTAATCCTGGTTCACGCGGTAGCGCAGGCTGGGTCACTCTGCGTTCCGCCCACGGTCGAGAGGAACAGCCCTCACCAGTTTCTCGTCAGCATGGCGAATGCACTCGTCTACGCGAAGGAGGGTCTCGATCGCGTTACGGAAGCGGACACCGACCTGTATTCGCTTGTCGTGGTGCTTCGACTCCAACAGTCGAGCTACAGGTGCGCCGCGAGCCAGGTAATGCCCTACGAGGCAAGTTCCGACTCGATCATCAGTGCAAGCGCCCAGGCCACTGCGGGAATCTTTGACCGCCTTTCACAAGTGGACGATGAGTTCGTGTCTCAGGCTAAGGTGCTCCTCGAACCGGACGGTTCGTTTTCAGCGGGAGAGATGGCAGAACGACAAGCGCAGACCCAAGCAGACCTTGAACAAACGTGGAAAGTTCTGATTCATGCAGTGGCCCTCGGCACGTTCGCTGTCGTGCGGGCCGATCCCATCACAGGCAAGATGGCGCGACTCTCGCTCACCGCAACGGAACGAGACGAAATCCTCGCAATCCTCCGATCAGGGTTCGGGCGAGGCGTTGCCGATGGGATACAGGCAGGTCAGCCTGCACTGCATGCTTCTGCGGCTGCCCTCTACCAGTTTCTCAGCAACCCGAAGTGGCAGTTACGATCGCGCTGACCGAAGTCCTTGAGCGGGAGGGTGCGGAATGGCGAACGGTGGGGCACTCGGCGATCGCCTTGTCGACATCGCCATCTTCACACTGATGGGTGGGTTGGGTTTGGGGTGGGCCTTACTGCTCGGAACCATGGGTGTCCAAGCTCTGTTCCCGCAGTCAGCAGCTCGCGCTGAGCGCGTTCTTCAGGCCACGTCGAAATGGCTCAACCCCACTCTGAAGTACGCCCTATGGGTAGTTCTTGCTCTTGTCGCCGTTCGCTTCGTCGCGAGTTTGCTCGGATGGGCTCCTCCAGTGCCGCCGGGAGACCCGGGCGAGCTTGAGCGCGGGTCGTGAGCAGTTCGATCCCTTCAACGAGGTGTTCTGTCTCTGGCCTGTCCCGCCTCTAGGGAAAGGGGGGCATCCTGGCAAGGCAACGGCTGAAAGATCCACGCGACTTCCGTGATCGTGTTCAAGAGACGGTCCAATGGTTCAGCACGATCTACCTTGGCGGGATACCGCCGATCATCACGAACGACTCCGCGTTTCTGGCGTTCATTTGCGTCGTCACTGCAACCGAGGCGCTCTCTGGCTACCGCTACGGCGGTGGAAACCTAAACCACCGCTTCGTGAAGTTCGTACGGGAGTATTTCCCTGATGCATACACGCCTCATGCGGAAGACCTCTATGCTCTGCGCAAGAAGCTGGTGCACGCTTTTTCAACGGGACCGTTCCAGCTAATCCATCACAGGAGCGACATGCACCTGCGCGTGACGACTCGAGGTCAGGTGATCTTGAATGCCGAGGACATGTACGGCGCTCTGCTGTCGGCCGCGCAGAAGTACTTCGCAGAGCTAAACGCCAACGATGATCTCAAGCGGAAACTTGTCGAACGCCTGGACGCAGAAGGAGGTGGCAGCATCAGCGTCGGGCGAATTGCGGTAATCCGATGATCCGCAATCCCTGCGAGAGGGTGTCCCGCGCCGGCCCAATGATCAGTGCAGCAGCACCATGCGATCGGATCGCGTGCGCCCGTCCGACGTGACCGTATAGAAGTACACGCCGGCGGGGAGGAGTCGACCGCTCCGGTCGCGACCGTCGAAGCGGTGTGAGTGCCATCCCGGTCCGAGACCCGTCTGGTCAACTCCGTTGACCTTCCGGCCCGACGCGTCGTAGACGGTGATGCGGACGTCTCCGGCTTGTGGGAGGCCGAAACGGATGAGCGTGCCCGATTCGCTCACGGGCTCGGGGGCGTTGGGGCGTAGCTCGAGGGCGGCGGGGACCGGTGTTTCGACTCCGGAAGTCGCGTCGCGGTTCTCCATCAGGATGATCACGTCGGCGATTTCGTCGGTGAGGACGAGGTCGAGATCGCGGTCGTTGTCGATGTCGAGCGGGATCGCGCACGAGGGGTTGGACGGGGCGATGATGTCCTGGTCGAACGTGAAGACGCCGGCGCCGTTGTTGGTGTAGATCCGCCAGAATCCGCCGCCGAAGGACGACAGCACGATGTCGAGGTCGTGGTCGCCGTCGAGATCGCCGACATCCGCCGACGGGGTGTGCGCGCCGACCGCGACGGTCGTGACCGGACTGAAGGTGCCGGTGCCGGTATTGAGCAGCACGCCGCCGTTGAACCCGGTGCTGTTGGCGGTCACGGCATCGAGTCGGCCGTCGCCGTTCAGATCGCCGAGCGCCACGCCCCACGGGAATCCGCCGGCCGATTGAGCGGGCCCCGCCGCTGTGAACGTGCCGTTCCCGTTGCCGAGCAGGGTCTGAACCTGGCCGCCGATGCCGCCGGTCACGAGGTCGGCGATGCCGTCGAGGTTCATGTCGCCGACCGCGAGGCCCCACTCGCCGCCGACGCCGCTGTTGAAGAAGCTCGGGGCACCGAACACCCCGCTGCCGTTGTTGATGAGCAGCGAGAGATTGTCGCTGCCCTGGTTCACGTTGACGATGTCCATGTCGGCGTCGCCGTCGACGTCGATCGGCACGATGCCGTGCGGCCAGGACCCCACCGGGATGTTCGTGATCGGGCCGAAGGTGCCGTCGCCGTTGCCCATCAGGATCCAGACATCGTCGGTGGAGGTGGCGCCGATGCAGAGGTCGCTGTTGCCGTCGTTGTCGAAGTCGGCGGGCTCGTTGGGGCTCGCTTCGTCGCCGATCGCCTGCGGGGTGAGCATGGTGCCGTAGTTGCCGGTTCCGTTCGCGAGGTTCAGGAACACCCGCACGTCGGCGCTCACCTCGTTCACGGTGGTGAGGTCGCAGTATCCATCGCCGTTGAGGTCGCCGGCCGAGGCTCCGTAGATCCGGGTCTGAACGTTGTCGATACGGTTCGAGATCACGTTCAGTTCGTCGAACTGGCGCGTCGCGGGCTGGGTCTCGGCCAGGAACTGGAAGAAGTAACCGGCCGGCCTCAGGGGGATGTTGTCCGCGCCCCGTACGTCGTGCGACAGGTTGATGCTCACGATCTCGCCGGCCGAAAACGGCCGGTGCCGGACGAACGTCGCGGTCCGATTGCCGTTGCTGAACTCGAACGTCCCGGAGACGTTTCCGCTCCACCGCCCGAAGACCCGGAAGCTCGCCGGTGTGACGGAGGAAGTTAGCAGCGGCCGGTCGAACGTGACCGAGACGAGGCTCGAGACGCTCGCCATGCTATTGCGCGCCGGGCTGGTGCCGATGGCCGCGAGCTGTGCCATGGCGGGACCGGCGAGGGCCGCGGTGGCGGCGGCGAGGAATCCGGCAATACGGGCGAGCGACATTGAGCACCTCCCGAGGTTCGAGCTCCGGCGACCCCGCGGCCTGGTGTCCGCCCGCACGATGGCGACCGGCGTCGAGGCTAGGACGGGTTGGTCCGCAGGGCCAGTCGAAAAGTGGCCAGGTTCAGTTCCGCTGGCGATCTGTTCAGTATCGCCAGCAATTACCCGCTCCAGCGCGTTGGCGCCTCGACATTGGGCCAGTGTCGACAGGTTGATCCCACATCGTCGGGCCGCTAGGGTTTCGCGCACGAACCCATTCTAGATTCCGATCCGCGCTCATAAGGAGAAATCGATGCGGCTACACATCACATCACTCCGCATGCTCGTCGTCATGGTTCCGCTGATCCTCGTGGTCGGCTGCACCAAGGGCCAGAAGACCGAGCCCGGAGCCGCCGTCACCCAGCCGGCCGACGGTGCTCTGCCGCCTCCTCCCGGGCCCAACACGGTGGTCGCGTTCACGTGGTTCGAACAGGGCAGCACGGTCCCGGCGGAATGGGCGAAGGCGCGTGACGCGATGAAGGGCGTGGCGGGGTTCCGCTACTGGGCGGTGTTCACCGCTCTGGACGAGCGGCAGTCGAACGCGATGGTGGTCTCGATCTGGGACGATTCGAGCGCGGCGAAAGGCGGCCTGCAGGCGGCCGCAGCCCAGGTCCCGGCGGGCGGATGGGCGAAGACCGGACTTTTCCGCCGGGCCGCCGCCGACGGGAAGCTGGGGGACGAGGTGCTCAGCTCGGTGGTGGTGGTGATTCCGATCACGTCCCAGGTGGACAGCGCGCGGGCGGTGACGGATTTCATTGTCGCGAACGGCTTCATGAGGACCCAGCCCGGCTACCTGGCGTCGTCGCTGTTCAAGTGCGTGGCGGGCGATCCCGGCTACGGCTACCTGATCGCCGGACGGTGGAAGAGCCGCGAGAACCTGCAGCAGGTGGCCGCGCTCCCGGCGTTCCAGGAAATGCAGACGAAGCTCGCGATCGCGGGCCAGCCGACCACGTACCAGCAGCAGAAGTAGCGGCGGGTCCGGGCTACCTGGCCGCGGGCCTCCGCGGCAGGTACACGTACTCGGGGCGCGTGCGCATGCCGGTCACCGGCCAGAAGGCCTCCGGGTCGGTGAACAGGTTCGTCGCCGGATCGTAGCCGGTGCGGATGGTCGAGCCCAGCCAGCCGCGCGTGCTGAGCACGACCGTCGAATACGCCGTGTCGCGCACCGCCTGCTCCAGCTCGGCAACGAGCTCCCGCTCGACGTCCCCCTTCGCGATCTCGACCACGGCGACGAAGGCCATCTCGTGGAAGTGATCCGGCTTTCCGGCCAGGCGCACGAGGTAGGGATGCGAAGGAATGAGCACCCGCCCCGGCGTCGAGCGGAGTTTCTCCACGAATCGATCGCCGACCGTGCGATCCGAATCGGTCGGGATCTGGGCCAGCGGGTTGTAGGCGAGCGCCAGGAGCTGGAGCGCGATCGCGACCTGGAGCGCGGTGGCGAGCCGCCGCGAATCGTCCCCCGGGAGTTCCGCGAGCCACCGCAGCCCCGCGTGAACGCCGAGCCCGAACACGATCGCGATCGTGGCGTACGCCGGCATCAGGACGTTGTCGTATCCCCCGGGGAACATGCGATGGAACCATGAGCTCAGCAGCGTCCCGGCGAGCATGGCGGCGTAGAACCATTGCCCGGATGGCGCCGCGGGCACCTCGTCTCCGGCCGCCGCTGCGGGGCGCGGCTGAAGCAGGTAGGCCGCACCGATCAGCAGCGCGAGTCCCATCGGCATGAAGATGTCGCGCGGCCAGTAATCGAAGACACGCGCCGCCTCGACCGGATGCCGGGCCGGCGCCACGAACAGGAAGTAGCGGTACCAGCCGCTGCTCATGCGGTCGAGGAGCAGGGTCGTGCCGCCGATCCCGACCGTGAGCGCTCCGGCGAACACCAGGAATCGCATCCGCTGGGTCCACGCGAGATGGATCAGCAGCGGGAGCACGACCATGGCCGCCGACTGCTTGGCGAGGAACGCGAGCGTGAAGAGGGCACCGGCGATCAGCGGCGAGCGCCAGGGCGTGCGGTCCAGGCGCAGCGTCGTGAAGCCGCCGAGGAGGAGGAAGAGATAGAGCGAGTCGGCGCGCGCGACGTCGAACCATGCGCCTGAAATCCGGTAGGTCGCCGCCAGCAGCCCGACGGTCAAGGTCGCGGCCAGCAGCCGTCCGGTTTCGCGCCACACCAGCCACCCTGCCACCACGAAAGCTCCGAGCGATGCGAGGAATGAAGTCAGCCGGAGGGGCAGGAATCCGTCGCCGGTTCCCTTCGACACCAGCGCGGCGATCCACGGATAGAGCGGCGGGTAGTTGAACGGCACGTATTCGAGCGACGGCTTCACGTAGAGCGGGCGGCCGTCGAGCACGCGCGACATGGCCTGCAGGAGACCACCCTCGATCCATTCGAGCTCGTAGGGGTAGGACATGCGCGCGACCGCAACGCCCACGTAGACCAGCACGAACAGCACCGCCACCACGACGAGCAGTGCGGTGGGGATCTTCTGAGCGGAGCCGGGACGGGAAGCGGAGGCGGACGGGGAACGCGGGCCCGGGGGGGACATTCGCCTATACTTACGCCGAATGATCCGCGAGCCGCAAGGAGCGAAGAAGGCGAGGACCGCGTCCCCGGCGGCTCCACCGGCGCCCGCCGGGTTTCAGTTCACGCCGATCATGGCCGCCGCCCTGCTGATCTGCGGCGGAGTCTGGATCGCATTCCGCGTCTACACCGGAATCGTCCTCGAAGACGCGCTCATCACCTACCGGCACGCCGAGAACCTCGCCCTCGGCCGCGGCTTCGGGTTCAATCCGGGCGAGCCGGTCTTCGGCACGACCTCACCGCTGATGACCCTGTGCCTGGCGCTCGTCGCGAAGCTGGCCGGCGTCCAGAACATCCCGCTCGTCTCGAACGTGCTCGCCATCGCCGCCGCGTTGGGAACCGGAATCCTGATCGGACGCCTGATCGTGCGCGCGGGCGGAACTCCGCTCTTTGCAGCGCTGGTGATCCTCCTGTCGGGCCTGAACGCCGAGATCGTCTGGAGCGTCGTCGGCGGACTGGAGACTCCGCTCGTCATCTTCTTCATGGCTCTCGGTCTCGACGGCGCCCAGCGCGAGCGCTGGTATCAGACCGCGGTTGCCTCGAGCCTGCTCCTGCTCACGCGGATCGACGGGGCCGTCTGGGTGGTTCTGCTGCTCGTCGTGGCGGCGTATCGGATGAAGCTCCGGGTGTGGAAGCCGATCGCCCTCGGGCTTGCGGTCCTCGCCCCGTGGCTGGTCTACGCCGCCATGACTTTCGGGAGCATCGTCCCCCACAGCGTGATTGCGAAGCGTGCGATCGGACTCGGTGCGGGAAGCGTCCAGTACCTGCCGTGGATCATGAACTCGCTGGGCGTTGCCTTCATCGGCGACCTCACCCCGTTCGAGTTTCCGATCTGGCTGATGTTCGTGGTGGCGGGAATGGTCGCATTGCTCACGACGCGCGAGCTCCGCAGGTGGATCCCGCTCGCCGTGTTCCCGGTCGCGTTCGGCGCCGCGCTGTGGATCGGACAGGCTCCGCCTTTCGAGTGGTACACGGTGCCGGTCACGTGGTGCTGCCTGATCGTGGGCGCTCAAGGGTCACTCGAGTTCCGCCGCATGCTCGACGCGTATTGCGAGCGCAGAGGCTGGGCTCCGTCGGCAACGCGTGGAGCGTTCGTCGCGGCCTGGCTCGTGGTCGCAATCGGACTCGGCGTCCGTCTCGCGGGCTCCTTCGAGCATCAGCGGCTCACGCAGGAGAACGAGGACGGAACCCGGCGGCGCGTGGGGGAGTGGATCCGTGACCATTCCCGACCGGAAGCCGTGGTGGCGATGGAGGCGATCGGCTACCAGGGGACCTACTCGCGGCGCCGGGTCATCGATCTGGCCGGGATCGTCAGCCCGGAGGTGGTCCGGCTCCACGCCGAGAGCCGCTCGAACGCCCAGACCCTCGAGCGCGTCCTCGACACCTACCATCCCGACTTCCTGGTGCTGAGGGCCTACGAGTTCGAAACCAACGGCCACCATCACGGCGGCCCCCTGTTCGAGACGCCGGAGGCCCGCGATCGCTTCGTCGGGCAATATCGGCAGGTATTTTCCCTGACGGCGCCCCATCCGCAGCTGTGGGGGGACAATGCGAGGATCTCGGTCTTCGCCCGGACCGGCTCGCCCAACATAGCCCTTCCGGACTCCCTTCAGGGCCCGGCGGGACCGGGTTAGCGCCGGCCATGGGGCGGCACTCGGGAACCCGGCTGCCGCATTCGCCGTAATCCCCTTGCAGCTTGGCAGTTCGACGTAGCTCCCTCCTTGGGAACTGGAGGCCGGATGAAGAAGAAACTCTGGTGGATCATTGCAGGCGCGGTGGCGGTCGTCCTGATCGTCGGCATCGTGGCGGCGCGCGGCCGCGGCCAGAAGCCGATGGCGGTCCAGACGGCCAAGGCGGACCGGCAGAAGATCGTTCAGAAGGTCAGCGCCACCGGAAAGATCCAGCCCAAGACCAAGGTCGAAATCAGCGCCGACGTGAGCGGAAAGATCGAGAAGCTCGGGGTGGTCGAGGGGCAGTGGGTCGAGAAGGGCACCTTCCTCGTCGGGTTGGCCCGCGAACGCTACGTCGCGGCAGTCGAGAGTGCGGTCGCCAACGTCAGCGCCGCCGAGGCCAACGCGACCATGGTGAAGGAGAACATGAACCGCGCCCAGGGCGAGTTCGAACGGTCCAAGTCGCTTCAATCGAACGGCATCGAGACGGCGTCGGCGTTCGAAGCGAAACGGGCCGACTACCTGGTCGAAGCGGCGCGCTACAAGGCCGCGCAGGATCAGGTCGCCCAGGCGACCGCGGCGCTCAGGCAGGCCCGTGACGACCTGTCGAAGACCACCATCTACGCGCCGATGGCCGGGACGATCAGCGCCCTCAACAAGGAGCAGGGCGAGATCGCGCTCGGCTCCCAGTTCCAGAAGGACGTCATCCTCGTGATTGGCGACCTCCGGCAGATGGAGGCGCAGGTCAACGTCGACGAGAACGACGTTGGCTCGATCGCGATCGGCCAGGAGGCCGAGATCGAGGTCGATGCGCTTCCCGATCGCCCGCTGAAGGGCGTGGTCTCGGAGATCTCGAACAGCGCGAACACCTCCGGCAGCGGCACCACCGAGCAGAAGACCGAGTTCGCGATCAAGATCAGCATCACCGATCCGCCGAAGGAGCTGCGCCCCGGCATGACGGCCAGCGCCGACATCATCACCCGGACCGAGGACCAGGCGCTCAGCGTTCCCATCCAGAGCGTGGCGGTGCGGACCATCGATCAGCTCGCGATGAAGGGCGAGCAGCGCAAGGACGCCGAGAAGCGCTACAAGGCCGACAAGGACGGCTTCGCGGAGATCGTGTTCTGCGTCGAGGGTGGCAAGGCGGTCGCGAAGCAGGTCAAGACCGGGATCCAGAGCGAGAACCTGATCCAGATCCTCGACGGTCTCAAGGAGGGGGACGAGGTCGTCATCGGAAGCTATCGCGCGATCTCGAAGGACCTGGTGAATGGCGCCGTCGTGACGATCAGCAAGGAACCGTTGAAGGAAAAACCCGGCGAGGAGGCGGGGAAGCCCGGATGAGAGTCCCGGTCGCGCTCCAGGAGTCGATCGCGATCGCGATCGCCGCTCTGCGCGCGAACAAGGCGCGCGGGGCCCTGACGACCCTCGGCATCGTCATCGGGATCGTGGCGGTCGTGCTCACGATGACCGCCGCCAATGGGCTCCAGAACAAATTCCGCGAGAGCTTCTCGGCCCTCGGCAGCGACGTCATCTACGTGTCGCGCATGCCGTGGGTGGTGATGAACGACTTCTTCCGCTACCGCAACCGTCCGGGCATCGCGCTGAAGGAGGCGCGCGCGCTCGAGGACCGGTTCCGCGGGCGGGCCATCATCAATCCGACGGTGGACGGCCAGCACGACGTGAAGTTCCGGGAGCAGACGATGGAAGGCGTCATCGTCATCGGAACCACCGAGAAGCAGTCCGTCATCTCCACCCAGCTGCCCTCGACCGGGCGCTTTCTGCTCCCGTTCGACGTCGCCTACAAGCGCGACGTCTGCGTCATCGGCTCCGACATCCAGAAGGGGCTGTTCGGCACCGTCGATCCCATCAACAAGAAGATGAAGATCGGGCGCGCCCGGTTCCGGGTGATCGGGGTGATGGAGAAGGAGGGCGGGAGCTTCATGGGCGGCCCCAACTTCGACCGCCGGATCTTCGTCCCGATCACCTCCTACGTGAGGGCGTTCAGCAGCGGCCGCGGCCGCGAGGACGTCAACATCGCCGTCAAGGCGCCGCGGCAGGAGGCGATGCGCGATCTCGAGTACTCGGTCATCGGCGAGATGCGCTCGATCCGCAAGCTGCGCCCGTCCGCGACGGACAACTTCTCGATCAACAAGCTGGACACGCTGACCGGAACGTTCAACAACATGATGGGCGTGCTGTTGCTGGTCGGACTGATCGTGACCAGCATCTCGCTGTTCGTGGGCGCGATCGGGGTGATGAACATCATGTTCGTCACGGTCACGGAGCGCACGCGCGAGATCGGGATCCGGAAGGCGATCGGCGCCACGCGGCGCAGCATCCTCCTGCAGTTCCTGTGCGAGTCCTCGGTCATCGGCCTGCTCGGAGGCGTCATTGGAATCACGCTGGCTGTGATCCTGACCGCGGTGATCAATGCGGTGCTGATGCCCGCGGCCGTGTCGTGGCCGATCGTGGCGATTGCGGTGGGCGTGTCGGCCGGAGTCGGCGTGCTGGCCGGGCTGGCGCCCGCCTGGCGCGGCGCCAAGCTCGATCCGATCGAGGCGCTCCGCTATGAGTGACACCCGCCGCGGGAGCGAAGCCCATGTACGTTCCTGACGTCCTGATGATGTCGCTCCAGGCGATCGTGGCCAACAAGCTTCGCTCGGTGCTCACGCTGGTGGGGATCGTGGCCGGGGTGGCGTCGATCATCGCCGTGATGACCGGGATCGCGGTGATCCAGGGGGCCATGGAGCGCGAGATGAGCGTCCTCGGAACGCAGACGTTCCAGGTCCAGAAGTGGCCCGCGGGCGGGTTCGGCGGCGAGGCCGCCCGCCGCAAGGCGATGCGGCGCCCGCCACTCACGCTCGAGAACGCGCAGGCCATCCGCGACCAGGTCCAGGGTGTCGACCTGGTGGGCTCGGAGATCTGGGACTTCGGCTACACCGTCTCGTACAAGGGTCAGTCGACCAACCCGAACGTCTCGATCTGCGGCGGTACGCCCGAATACCCGCAGAACAACACGCACTATGTCGGCCTCGGCCGCAACATCTCGCAGATGGACGTGCGCGCCGGGCGCTCCGTCGCGGTCATCGGCCATGCGATCGCCAGGAAGCTGTTCCCGTTCACGGACCCGATCGACCGGGAGATCCGCCTCGACGGACGGAAGTACCAGGTGGTGGGGGTCTTCGACGAGAAGAAGTCGGCGTTCGGCGGCAACTTCGACAACTACGTCCTGATCCCGGTCTCGACCTACGTGAACGTATACGGCCTCACCGATCGCAACGGCTTCGGGCGCTCGGTCAACATCACGGTGCGCGCCGAGACGCCGGCGCAGGTCGACGAGGCGATGGAGCAGACGCGCCAGGTGCTGCGGCACGTGCGCGGACTGGGTCCGAAGGACGAGGATAATTTCGAGTTCTTCAACAGTCAGAGCCTGATCACCCAGTTCAACCAGGTGAGCCAGGGGGTCAAGCTCGGCGCGTTCGTCATCGGCACGATCGCCCTGCTCGTGGCGGGCATCGGCATCATGAACATCATGCTGGTCTCGGTGACCGAGCGGACCCGCGAGATCGGCATCCGCAAGGCGCTCGGCGCGCCCTCGCGGAGCATCCTGTACCAGTTCCTGTTCGAGGCGGTGGTCCTGTGCAATATCGGCGGCGTGTTCGGGGTCCTCGCCGGCTTCGGGCTCGGCAACCTCGTCACGGTGTTCACCCACTTCGACGCCGACGTCCCGCTCGAGTGGGCCGTCATCGGCCTGGTCTTCTGCTCGGCCGTCGGGATCGCGTTCGGGCTCCTGCCGGCATTGCGCGCGGCGCGTCTCGATCCCATCGAGGCCCTGCGCTACGAATAGCGGTGCGCGATCAGCCGCCGATCAACACCAGCCGGCGGGTCTGGCGGGCCGCGCCGGCCTCGAAGCGCAACAGGTAGACACCCGGAGCCACGCGGTTCCCCTGCTGGTCACGCCGGTCCCAGTCGCGCTGGTAGGTGCCGGGCCCGAGTCTTTCGTCGGCCAGGGTTCGCACCTTTCGCCCGGCTGCATCGAAGACTACGAGACGAGCCGTCCGGTCGGACGAGAGATCGAAGCGAATCGCCATGACGCCGAACGACGGGTTCGGGGTCACCGCATGCAGGGTGGTTCGAGATGGGGCCAGTGCCGAAGTTCCCGGCTCGACATCGGGATCCTCATCGACGCCGACGAAACCCACCACCGTGAGCACCACGGAGGTGTCGTCGTAGGTGGGCGTCAGCTGGAAGTTGCCCTTCACCACCAGGTGGTCGAACGTGCCGGAGCGGGATGCGAAGGACATGATTCGGAACTGGTGGCCGATGACCGGCGTGTAGCCCGGGAGCAAGGTGACTTTCAGCGTGTCCTTCAGGTTGACGTGACCGGTTACCGCCAGCCGGTCGTGCCGGGTGATCGGTGTCAGACCTCCAATCTCGATCGCGATCGTACCGCCCGGCTCCTCGGTCAGTGCGCCGTTCACCACGAGCAGCCCGGGCGACGCACCCGGCTCGATCCGACCCTGGTTCGAGAGATAGCCGGGACCGGTCGCCACGGTTCCCCCTCCTTTGAGCACCCCGCCCGGCGCGATCCCGACAAACGAACCCGCAATCGAGATCGTGTGCCCCGCGGCATCGAGCGTGCCGAACACGAGGAGCTGCGCCAGAGTTGCCGGCCCGATACTCACATCGCTGCCCAACGAAGTGATCGAGCCGGCAGCGACGGCCACGCCCCCGGTCCAGGAGCCCGGACCGCGCACGGTCTGCGCACCGGCACGGTTGAAGGTGGAGTTCCCGATCGAGATCGTCCCCGCGTTCACCAGGGAGGTGCCACCGTAGTTCAGACGCGAACTCGAATTCACGCCGCTGATCACGCCATTCACGGTCAAGCTGCCGTTCGCCTGAAGCGTGGTATTCATGCCCACCCGCAGCTCGGCACCGGACGCCACGGTGGTGGCCGCATTCGCACCCAGCGGGATCACCGCGGTCGGGACCTGGGTCGTCCCGGCCGCCAGGAGCAGCGGCGCGTCGAAGCTCCCCGCACCCAGGTGAAGCTCGTTGCCGAGTCCCTGGAACCGGACCAGGCCCGGTCCCGCCACGCTGCCTGGAACCGCCGTGAAGGGATTGCCGACCAGAAGTTGCGCCTGCTGCAAGGAAAGCGTGTAAGTACTCAGGAGCAGCGTGCCCTGCACGCTCACCGCGATGAATCCGGCAGCACCTGGGCCCAGGGTGACGTTCCCACCCAACCGTGTCGTCGAACCCGGCATCACCACGACACTGTTGCCGGTCCACGAACCGGCTCCCGTCACGAACTGCGTCAAGCTGAAATTGAAGCCGAAGGTTGAAACCGAGACCACACCCGCATTCTCAATCGAGTAGCTGGCGAAGTTCAGACGGGAGGTCGTGTTCGCGCCGCCCACCACGCCATTCACAACCATGTTCCCATTCACCTGTAGCGTGGTATTGGCGCCCACCCGAAGCTCCGCACCGGACGCCACCGTCACCGGCGTCACGCCGGCGGAACCCAGCGCAATCAGTGCGGTCTGGACCTCCGTCACTCCGGCAGCCACCAGCACCGGCGCCTCCCAGGCTCCCGCACCCAGATGCAGCTGGTTGTTGGGTCCCTGGAAGCGGACCAGACCCGGCCCGTTAACCGCTCCGGGCACCATGGTGAATGGATTGCCAACCATCATCTGCGCCTGATGGAGAGTGAGGGTGAAGCCGTTGGTGACGAGCGCGCCCTCCAGAGTGACGTTGATGAACCCCGTGGCATTGGGCCCCAGGGTGACGTCACCGGTCAGCCTCACGGTTGAGCCCGTCTCGACCCGGACGCTGTTGCCGGTCCACTGACCCGAACCGCTCACGAACTGCGGCGGAAACAGATAGTTGAAGCCAAAGGTCGCGATCGAGATGATGCCGGCGTTCACGACTGCAGGGCCGGCACAGTTCAGCCGCGAAGTCGCATTCACCCCGCTCACCAGCCCGTTCACGGTCAGGTTGCCCTGCATCTGGAGCGTCGTGTTCGTGCCCACACGCAGCTCCGCCCCGGCGGCGACGGTGGTGTGGGCGTTCTGAATCATGGGGAACAGCGCGGTGGGAACCTCCAGCACACCGGCCTCCACAAGCGTCGGCACCCCGTAGTATCCCATTCCGAGATGGAGCCGATTCCCCAGACCCTGGAAGCGAATCAGGCTGCTTCCCTCCACAATTCCCGATACGCCGAGGAACGGATTGCCCACCAGCAGCTCCACCTGGTTCAGATTCAGCGTGTAACCGTAAACCGAGATCGTGCCCATCACGCCGACGGTTTCAAAGCCAAGGGGACCGGGCCCCAGCGTGACGTCGCTGCCCAGCGCGGTGGTCGACCCGGTTGCCACCTGAACGTTGTTCCCGGTCCACGAGCCGGACCCGCTCAAGCTCTGTGCACCGGCACGGTTGAAGAAGAACATTGGGACCGAGATCGTTCCGTCATTCACCAGTGAGGCTCCGGCGAAGTTCAGCCGCGCCGACGTTCCGAGGCCGGTCACTGTCGCGCCCGCATGCAGCTCGATGAACGAGGAGACGCCATCCCGGACGGTGAGCGTGACGCCATCCTGGAGGGTCACCGAGGCCGGACCATGGACGATGAGGGACTGGATCTCGGTGTTGCCAGAGATCAGCGGCAGCGAGCTGCCCATGTCAGTGACCAGGGCCTGGTCTCCCGGTCCGGGAACCGACTGTGGATCCCAGTTCGCGGCAGTGGCCCAGTCGGAGCTGACTCCACCCTTCCACGTGTACAACGATGCCGAGGTCGGGTCGGAGTTGAGCAGGACGAACAGCAGGCTGCCACACAGCATCCAGATGCGTGCGGTCATCGTGGGCTCCCGTCGAGATGGGTTTTCGCGGGGTCGGCTCCCTTCAGCGGATTCCGCGGCTCAATTCTGCGCCCCGCACCAAGGAGAGGCAAGACCCCGGTGTAACTTCTCCCGCCCTCGCGCATATCTATCTCCGGAGCCGTCACTCGCCACCGGAGACCACCATGACCACCGCCATTGCAGACCCGATCGCCGGCCCGCGCCCGGTCGCTTCGTACCGCCACACCGCCCTGCTCATCGGCGTGATGCTCGTCATGGCCGGAATGGGCGCGTTCTTCCAGTACCGCGCCGCGAGCTCCGGCGCGACGACGCTTCCGCACCCGCAGCGCATGGCGGGTCTCTATCTGTCGCTCATCGCCATGGAATGGGGGCTCGTGCTCTATATCTGGCGGGCGGGACTGCGCCTCGCCGGCGCCTCGCTCCGCGATCTGATCGGCGGGCGATGGAACTCGCCCCGCGCCGTCGCCACCGACGTGCTGCTCGCCGCTAGTACCTGGGGCGTCTGGACCGGGCTCTCGTGGTCGATCGATCGCGTGCTCGGCCCCGGCCATGCGGCGTCGGTCAGCTCCATGCTGCCGCACCAGCCGCTCGACATCGCACTCTGGATCGCGGTTTCCATGAGCGCGGGCTTCGCCGAGGAGCTGGTGTTCCGCGGCTACTTCCAGGCCCAGTTCCACGCGCTCACGAGGAACGCGTCGGTCGCGCTCGCTCTTCAGGCGATCCTGTTCGGAGTCACGCACGGCTACCAGGGGGTTCGGGCGTGCGTCACCATCACACTGTATGGTCTGCTCATGGGCGCGTTGGCGAATGCTCGAGGCAGTCTTCGCCCCGGAATGGTCGCGCACGCGTGGACCGACATCGCGGCAGGGATATTCCGGATCTAGGCGCTCCGGGGCGGCCGCGTGACGAGCTTCGGCGATCTCTACAGCAGACATTCCGCCGACGTGTTCCGATTCGCGCTCTACCTGTCGGGCAATCGCACCGAGGCCGAGGACATCACCTCCGAGACGTTCGTGCGCGCGTGGACGGCGCCGGCGCCGATCCGCATGGCCACGGTGAAGGGCTACCTGTTCACGATCGCACGCAACCTGTTCCTGCAGGGGAGGCGAAAGGCCTCCCGCCAGGTCGAGCTGTCCGAGGATCTGCGGGATCCGGGCGCCGGGCCGCACGCGGGGGCCGAGCACGACTCCGAGTTGGCCGCGGCGCTGGTCGCCCTGCAGAAGCTGCCCGAGGTCGATCGTGCCGCGCTGCTGATGCGCGCCCACGACGAGCTGCCGTACGAAGAGATCGCCCGTGCGCTCGGAATCTCTCTGGCGTCGGTCAAGGTCAAGATTCACCGCGCGCGTCTGGCGCTGGCGCGCATCCGCGACGAGTCCCGAGGGTAGGGAGGAGGCACCGATGAAAGTCACACGCGAAGTCATCCTGGATCTGCTGCCGCTCTACCTCGCGGGCGAGGCGAGCCCCGCCACGCGCGAGCTGGTGGAGGAATACCTGGCGCAGGATCCGGAGCTGGCGCGCCAGGTGCAGTCGAGCCGTGACCCGCTCGGGCGGGCGATGCCGGCGGCGCCCGCGCCCGATCTCGAGGTGCAGATGCTCTCGCGGACCCGCCGCCTGATCGCGCTCCAGAGATGGCTCTTCGGTCTCGCGATCGGGTTCACAGCGATCGGGCTCGCCTTGAGGGTCACGTTTCACGACGGACGGATTTCGAGCGTGAACCTCGTCGTCCTGGAGCATCAGGCCGAGGTGGGGGTGTTCCTCGTGATCGGCGCGGCACTCTGGGTCGTCTATTTCACATTGAAGCGCCGGCTGAGGACCTGAAAACGCCGACTGCCGGCCTGGCCCGCGCCGAGGACCTCACCTCGCTCACCTTCGAGAAGGCCTGGCGTGCGTGCACGAGCTCATGCTCGGCGTCGAGCGGTGCCCGACGCCGGCATGTCGTGAAGGGCCGTTCTACTACCGCAATACGACCAAGGTTCGGCGAGCGACGTCGTTTCCGCTGCTAAAGCGTGCGAAGTAGAGCCCGGGAGCCACCGGGACTCCGCGCGAATCGCACAGATCCCATGCGACCCGGCCGCGGCCCGGCGCCAGTTCCCGATGGATCAGCCTTCGCACGAGACGCCCAGAGACATCGAATAGTTCGAGATGTGCTTCTCCGCGCCGCGTGAGCGAGTACGCGAACGAGACCGGTGACGCGACCACCGGGTTCGGCGCGACCGGGCCGAAGGCGAACGTCGAAGCCTGGCCGGACTCAGGCACGTCCACGAGCTGCGAGAGCAGATTCCCAAAGCAGCCAGGCGCCTCCGCGTTCCCGAGCGCAATCGCTGTCCATAGCTCGGCTTTCGAACGGACCTCACAGTCTCCAGGGCGGCCCAGCTGGGAGAGAGCAAAGCCATCCACGAGCGTCGAATAGGTCGCCGCCGGCGCCGGGTTCCGTCGCACTGAACCCACGAACGGTCCGCTCATGTAAAAGTCCTCGTAGTAGATTGCCGCGCTCATGCCGGGGTTCGGATCCAAAACCGAGACGTCCCTCGGCACGAGGTCGCCGCCGGGCAGGGCCGATTGCGTGGCGAGCCCGAACATCGATTGGTCGTAGGGCGCCGGTGCGCCGGTAGCGAACGCGCGCAGGCACGTCGTTTCGAATACTCCGCCAGCGACCTCGTTCATGCTGCCGAGTCCGTTGGTGCCAAGGATCGCCGACGCGAACGGCGCAACCTCGGGCCGGGTGAGGTCAAGGCCAATACCCGAACCATTCAGCCACAGCCGCTCGATATCCGGTGTCGAGGCAGTGAGCCACGATTGCAGCAGCGCGAGGTCGTTTGCTGGATTGCCGAACGCCTGCGCGGCGAGCACCGCTTCGTCACGCCGCCCTGTGAGCCATACCACTTGCTTGTACGTGGCAAGCTGCGCGGCGCTCGGGCCGCTGGTCGAGCCCACAGGTTGGCCGATCCGGGAGCCAGGCGAATTGCCCAGGTTGGCGTCCGCAGCACGCACGTCGAACCGGTCCCAACCCGACGTTACCCCGAGCTGCGCGAGGGCGCGCTCCAGCGTGCCGATCTCGGAAGTATCAGCCGCCGCGTTCACCACGAGCACGCAGCTCGCGGGGCCCGTCGTGTCGGCCCAGCCGGGCAGGCAGCGGAACGTGAATGTGCGGGTCGAGTCCGGCAGACGTGCCACCCCCCCCGCCGAGTCGACGAATGTGGCAGTGAAGTAGTAGTTGAGCGTGGTGCCGGGAGTGAAGAGGCTGTCCGGGAACACCTCGTTTCCTGAGTCCGGTGAATACTGCGGGTCCATCGGACCGAAGCTCAGCTCCGACATGAACTGGGAGGGCGCGGCAGGCCCAGTCACAGGCAGGTTGTGCAGCGCGAGTGACGCGCTTGAATAGCCGCCGGATGACGGGAACCGCCCGAGCCAGTCGAGGAACGCCACCGAGTCGATTCCCGGCCCCGCGTCTACGCGAAAGTGGACTCGAACCCGCGGCGGAGGGGTGCCGGGCGGGCCCGGTCGCACGAATAGGCATGGCACGTCGACGACCTGCATCACAGACACGCCCCCCAGCGAATCGGCGATGGTGGGACCGACCGCGTCCACTCGGCAGGTGGCATGAAGATCGAGCGAGCCATTCGTCGGGAACGCGTCCTGCAGCAGGTCCGCATCGCGGGCGACCATGCGCGGGCCACCGCCCGCGAGCGCCGCGACCTGCACATTATCCACGTATGGGCCTGGACTGTCCCCCTCGATGCCGTTCAGCCATGGCCACTTGGCAGAGTCGTCCTGAACGCCGATCGCGACCTGCAGGCTCTCTGCATAGAGCGGCACCAGTGGACTGATGTCCGCACTGATCCGGCGCACCGCGTCTTCCTTGCCGTAGTAGCGCAGCCCGTAGTCGAGCCACGGCCCCCACGCGTCCTGTAGCGCCCCGGTCGAATCCGGGGAGGGCTTCGATCGCACGTTCCACACCAGGAAGAACCCGTTCGCCATCGGCAGCCGGGTAAACATGTCGAAGCTCAGGCGATAGCCGACGTGTGGATAGCCCGGCACTGGGTTCAGCCCCATGGGCGGCGAGACTGCGCGGTTGTCCTGGCCTGGAACGTGGCGCCCCGTGAGCTGGTCAACAAAGTCGAGCACGGGCGCTTGCATGTGGCTTGGCGGCACATGCGGAGGCAGGATGATCACAGGGAGGATCTCGACTCGCCCGCCCTGTCCCGACCAGTCCTCCTCTTTCCAGCCCTGCATGCCGCCGGTAAATGTCCAGCCCCCGACCCAATAGAGCGGCGGCTTGTCGCCGACGACCGGATATGGCTCGGGTCGTGGCAGGATGCCGCACGTCGGATAGGCGCCGCCCGTGACGCGCCACGGAATCATGAACAGATAGATCGAGTCCCGGCCGACCTCCCAGTGTGTGGGCACGCCTCCCTCGACCACATGATGCTGGTTCCAGACTGTGAGAAACCGGTAACCAGCGTGATCCACAGTCTCCGTGACATTCTGCGTGCTCTTGTCCGCGTCGTCCGTGTTCTGGTTCGCGCCGTTCCTGTCCCAGTCGTTCGCGTCGGAGTTCTTGTTTTCGTCTTGGTCCCAATAGCGATTGTTGATATCGCCGTCGGCGTCGGAGCTCCCGAGCGCCGTGTAGTCCACGACATCGCCGGGGAACACCAGCAGCGACTTGCGCGGCGGCCGGAGCGAGTCGCCGTTCAGCCTCGTGAATCGCGCAACGCAGACGGGCTCGAAGTAGCGGTTCAGGAAGTCGCTCCAGTAGTGGTTGGTCTCAAAGAAGAACTGGGGAAGCGGGGGAATGGGGTGGGCGCCTGCGTTGAGAAACGGTGTAACGTCATTGTTCTTCATGTAGCGGTAGGGTCCGGGCGTCATGCCGCCCATGTGCGGATTGTCGAGCGTGAACTCGCTGCTGTTCGACGACCGCTGGTGGCGGGGCCATTCGATGGACAGGCCGCGCAGCTTCGGTTCGCTTTTGCGCCTCAGCGTCACGATGTTGTTCATGTTCGAGACGATGTCCCATGCGGCGTCTCGCGTGTCCATGGGCAACTTCTCGTTCGTGTACAACTGGAGGAACGCGTCCGACATGTCCACCCAATCCTGGTGGATCTTGCCCTTGAACTTGAGTTCGTATGCGTTGTCTCGGGACGCACGTATGAGGAGCTGCTTGTTGTCGGCCGGGTCCAGCGCCAGTTCGCCGATGTCGGCGACGTCGCGGATGAGCTTGTGCGCAAGCACGTCGATTTGGGGAATCAGCACGTTCCGAACGGCATCGAGATCCACGGCCCCGACCGCGATGTCCTCGGTTCGGGCTGAATTCGCGAGCATGTCATCCCCGTAGACCTCAGCCCAGGTCTCTGTGAATCTCTGGGGCGTGAGGGTGGCCGGGTTCTTCTCGGCGATGTTCTTGAAGAACTCTCCAGCCGGAAAATTCCAGCTCGGAAGCTCGCACAAGCCGGCGTACTTCACGGTCATGGGAATCTGATCCGCCACTTCCACCATTCCCATCCAGCAGCTGATCATCATCAGGGTCTCGACGTCCGTCCCGAATATTCCTCCGTAAAGCTCGCCCATGCTCATATGATTGGTCCCCGTTCCGCCCTCCCTCAGCATCGTTCCCTTCCACCCGTAGCCGTGCCCGGCCATGATCAGAGCCTCGTGCTGATGGGGCCCGGGAAACAAGCGCTCCGCCCAACCGATGAATTCGTTCAGCGTATCCCCAAGCACCATGGACGGAAGCGCCGACTTGCCCCACTTCTCCCCGGGTGAGTTCAGGGTCAATGGTTGGTCTGCGGTGCAGCGCGAATCCAGCAGGATGTACCGGGCGCCCGTCTCACCCTTGCCGTTCATCAACCAGGGATCATTGGTCTGCACCACGATGTGCATGCGCGGCAGCAACCCCGACGCGCAAACGGCAGGCAGGTTCATGACCTTTCGAACCATTTCGATCATGGGAAGGGCTGCTGTAACGAGCGAAAGCCTGACCTTCGGATCGCTCGCGTCCAGGTAGAGCATGACGAGCCAGTCATATTCCGCTGCGTTGCCCGACAGGCTCCCAGATGCGAGCAGAGGAGCCGCGGCCCGCCAGTTCGGTTGCTTCGGAGTCGCCAGGCCCGCGTCCTTCCCGCCCCCTCCCGCGAAGTTCACGAGGTCGTTCGAGTCGGTGCTGGACGAATCACGTCCGATGGACTCCCCCTTCATTAGAACCGTGACACTAGTGCCGAGTGAATCGCTCGACTTCGTCGGAACCACACCGCCCACCGGCCAATTGCCAGTTCCCGTCGCCCAAGCGTAAGCCGGTCCCGTTGGCGTCGCTTCACTGGACGACCACGCCACGAAGTCCACCATGTGCGCGGCCGACGGCGTGGAGACGTAGAGCGCGCAGGCGTCGAGCGTGTCCACGAACGGGACTACAAAGGGAACGTGAAGGACCCCGATGCTGTCGGTGAGCACCGAGTCGTCCTCGCCGGCGGCGAACACGACGAGCAGCAGGCCGCCGGCCGGCAGGTCCCAGGCGGGAAGCGAGGCCAACTCCGTCGTCGAGTTGCCCAGCGTCCAGCCCGCAAGCGACTGCGACCCTGGTCCCGTGTTACGGAGCTCCACCCAAGGCGAAGTGCTCAACGAGTCATAGAACGCGAGAGCGAGCGAGTCTTCGGGGGCTATCGGGCGGAACATCACCTCATTCACCACGACGGACGGCGAGGCTGTCGTGGCCGACGCGAGCGCGAGACATGTAAGCACACATAGGCGGGAGAAACTGCGGGCGCGGCGGTCCATGCGCAGTTGTCCTCACGTATTGCCCGCGAGCACTCGACGGGGGGATCGCCGGGCGCGGGCTCGCATCCAGATGCCAGCGGGAGTTTACGTCCCCGCCTTGGGCTGTCAACGGGTATCTGTTGAGCTGACCGGCGAGGAGCGGGGCAAAGGTCCCCCGTGATACCCGTGGTCTGGGGCCGTATCATCCCCTGCAATGGCCAACGAGAGCATGACCATGAGCCGGCTTTGGACCTGGGCGATTCCGGTCACCGAGGAGAACTGGGACGCGCTGTACGCGGAGCAGCTTCCGCGGGTCTACAACTTCTTCCGGTTCCGGGTCGGGAACGACGCCCTCGCCGAGGACCTCACCTCGCTCACCTTCGAGAAAGCCTGGCGGGCCCGCGCCCGCTACCGCCGGGACGTCGCGGCGTTCGGCACCTGGCTCTACGTCATTGCGCGCAACGTGGCGGTGGATCATTTCCGCCAGCGGCGTCCCCACGTCGCGCTGGAGGAAGCCGCCGAGATTCCCGGCGGTGACACGCCGGAGCAACTCGCCGAGCGACGCTCCGATGCCGAATTGCTGGGCCGGCTGGTCGCGCAACTACCCCCGCGCGAAGCCGAGCTCCTCGCCCTTCGGTACGGCGCCGGACTCACGAACCGGTCGATCGCCCGCATGACGGGCCTCACCGAATCCAATGTCGGCACCATCCTGCACCGCACGATCAAGGGATTGCGCGCCGACTGGCCGGAAGGAGCATGACGATGGACGAGCGTTTTCTGGAAAACCTGCGCCGCGAGCCGCGGCCTGAGTTCGCGGCCACGCTGCGCGACAAGCTGCGGTCTCAGGAGTCGCGGTCGGTCGCCTGGCGGCACGGCCGCACCCGGGCCCTCGCCTTCGCCGCGGCGGCGGTGATCGCGGTGTCATTGTTTGCCCTGCCGTCGGTGCGGGCCTCCGCGACCGCGATGCTGGACATGTTCCGCGTGCGGAAGTTCGCGGTGGTCCAGTTCGACGAATCGCGCTTGGAGAAGCTGCGCTCGCTCAAGGACGAGCGCGCATTTCTCATCTTCGACCGCAAGGAAGTGCACCGGGAGCCGGGGCCGGCGCGGTACATGGCTTCGCTGGAAGCGGCGGAGGCCGAGGCGGGGCTCAAGGCGGCCCGGCTCACCTACATTCCGACCGGTCTCATTCCCGACAGCATCTACGTGGAGGGCGCGGGCGAAGCGCGATTCGCGGTGAGCGAAACCAAGCTGCGCGAGGCGCTCGACCTGCTCGATCTGCGCGACGTCTCGGTGCCCCCCGGTCTCGAGGGCCAGTGGGTCGACGTGCGCAAACCCCCGGTCGTGATTCAGACGTTCAAGAGCGCAAGAGGGAACGAGGTCGGCCTGATGCAGGCGATGAGCCCCGAGGTGGCGCTCCCACCCGGCCTCGACCTGGCGCGGCTCGCCGAGGTGGGGCTCCGCATCCTCGGGCTCGACCAGGGTGAAGCGCGCCGCATCGCGCAGGCCACCGACTGGCGGAGCACGCTGCTCGTGCCGGTGCCGATGAACGCGAGCACGTTCCGCCAGGTGACGATCCACGGGCAGCCCGGTCTGCTCGTCACCATGGAGAACGGGAAGCGGAACGGCTCGGTGGTGCTGTGGACCGAGAACGACCGCGTGTTCGCGCTGAGGACGACCCTGGGTTCGACGGTCGCGGTGCAAATGGCGGAGTCGGTGCAGTAGCCTTCACCGCATGACGGCACTGGTCGAGACGCGCGGGCTGCGGAAGCAGTTCGGGAGCAAGGTGGCGGTCGACGATCTCTCCCTGACGGTTCGTCGGGGGGAGGTCTTCGGCTTTCTCGGACCGAACGGCGCCGGCAAGACCACCTCGCTCAAGATGCTGCTCGGGCTGATCGAGCCGAGCGCGGGCTCGGCGATGGTGCTGGGCGCGCCGATCGGCGACCGCCGCGCGCGCGCGAAGCTCGGGTTCCTGCCCGAGCACTTCCGCTTCCCCGACTGGCTCACCGGCCGCGAGATGCTGCGCTTCCACGGCCGGCTCTACGGGATGGGCGGAACCGCGCTCGCCGTGCGCGCCGACGAGCTGCTCGCGCGCGTCGACCTGCTGGATGCCGCGCACCAGCCGATCCGCACCTACTCGAAGGGCATGATGCAGCGGGTGGGCCTCGCCCAGGCCCTGCTCAACCGGCCGGAGCTGGTGTTCCTCGACGAACCCACGTCGGGGCTCGATCCGCTGGGCCGGCTGCTGGTGCGCGACATCATCCGCGAGCTGCGCGCCGAGGGCACCTCGGTGTTCCTCAACTCGCACCTGCTCGGCGAGGTCGAGGCCACCTGCGACCGCGTCGTGTTCGTCAAGGCCGGACGCACCGTGCACGAGCTGAGGCTCGGCGGCGACGCGAGCGCCCTCGACGTCGAGCTCCGGATGGGACCGCTCATGAACGGAACGCTCGAGATGCTGGAACGCTTCGGCCGCGTGGAGCCGGTTCCAGGCCTGGGACGGAACGAGCCGGGGACCTCCGTCGCCGAGACCCGCGTGCGCCTGCGGGTCACGAACGAGGAAACGCTGCCGGAGCTGGCGCGCTCGCTGGTCGAGCGCGGGGTGGCGCTCTACGAGATGAAGCTCGCCCGCAAGTCCCTCGAGGCCTGGTTCCTCGAGGTCATGGGCGAGGAGCAGAGGCCCGGCTGATGCGCGACCTCCTCACGATCGCCCACCTCACGCTCCACGAGACGGTGCGCCGGCGCGTCCTGCTGGCCGCGCTGATCGGCGGCGCCGCGTTCCTCGTGCTGTTCGCGGTCGGGATGCACTTCGTGAACCTCGATGCCGTGAAGAGCGACGCCTCGGCGATGGAGCGCCGCATCATGTTCAGCATCCTCACGCTCGCGGGACTCTTCGCCGCGAGCCGGCTCGTCATGATGACCGCCGTGCTGCTCCCGGTGGACACGCTCTCCGGCGAGATCGCCTCCGGCGTCATCCAGACCGTGGCGTCCAAGCCGATTCGGCGCCGCGACATCGTGCTCGGGAAATGGCTCGGTCACTGGCTGGTGATGGCGGGCTACCTGGTTCTGCTCACGGGCGGCGTGCTCCTGATCATCCGGGTGATCGCGCACCAATCCCCGCCGCGGCTCGAGCGCGGGCTGCCGCTCATGCTGCTCGAGGGCACGGTGCTGCTCACCCTCTCGATCGCGGGCGGCACGCGGCTCAGCACCATCACCAACGGCATGTTCGCGTTCGGCCTCTACGGCATCGCCTTCATCGGCAACTGGGTCGAGCAGATCGGCACCTTCACCGACAACGAGGCGGCCCGCTACGTGGGCACGGTGGCGAGCCTCATCATGCCGAGCGAGGCGATGTGGCAGCTCGCCGCCGCCCACATGCAGCCCACCCTGATGCGCGAGCTGGGCGCCACGCCGTTCTCGCCGCTCTCGGTGCCGAGTGCGGCGATGGTGTGGTGGTCGCTCGGCTACGTCGTGGTGGCGCTCGCGATCGGACTCAGGATCTTCCAGAAGCGCCCGCTCTAGCTCACGTCCGGGTCGCGACGACCTGCAGGAACTCGCTGGTCAACAGCACGGTCCCGTCACTCGCTTCGTTGCCCGCGGCGTACAGCTCCTCCATCTCGCGCCGGAAGGCCGACTGGCCCTCCGCGTCCAGCGACTGGAACGTGCGCAGGGTCGGTGGCGAGTAGGTGATCTGATTCTCGACCGTCTCGCGCACGCCGTATGGATAGCGGAATACCGCGGAGCGCGGCGTGATCTCCACCTTCGAGAAGCCCTCCCGGAAGCGCTCACGTACGACGGCCGGGTCGCCCCACAGGAGAGGAGGCGCCATGCCGGGAGGGGGTGGGGCGTACTTCATATTGAGCTTGAATGACCGGGCCAGGAACCCGGAGGCGGTCCAGTTGGCCATCACGATGCGGCCACCGGGGCGGACGACGCGCTTCATCTCCGAAACGGCCAGCTCGGGTCGCGGCGCGAACATCGCTCCGAAGATCGAGATGAGGAGATCGAAGGACGCATCGGGGAAGGCGAGCTGCTCGACATCGCCCTCTTCGAAGCGGATCTCGACTCCCGCCTCGCGGGCCCGGGTGCGGGCCTGCTCGAGGAGATTCGGGGCGATGTCGACGCCGATCACCTCGGCCCCCTGACGTGCCAGCGGGATCGCGGAGTTCCCCGTGCCGCAGGCGATGTCCAGCACCTTCAGGCCGGGCCGGATGCCGAGGGAGTCCACGACCTCCTGGTTCGACTTCTCGATCTGGTGGGCGATGACCCCGAAGTCGCCTCCGGTCCAGGTGGCCTTGATCCGCGCCTTGAGCGCGTCGATGTCCGGGATGGGGGTGACACTCATGCTGCCTCCTGAGACTCCCCGCCGGGGAGCCGGATGGGCCGACCAACCAAAAGGGTGATTACGGGTAATGAATGTGTCGCGGGGCGGAGGCCATCGCAACCGGGCCTTTACCGGCTTCCGCGAGCGTGGTGGAATTGTAGCCCGAGAGTTCGCCGCACGGTCCGGTGCCTGCCCGCCGGCCGGAGAAGAAGGGGGTCGCATGATCCGGTTCGAGCATGCCGGACGGACTCCGCCGTCGCTCACGACGGCGGCAGCCCTCGCCCTGGCGCTGTCGCTCGGCCCGGGTGCGGCTCCCGCCGCCGTCCTGATGCACGAAGGCTTCCACTACTCGAACGGGCCGCTGGTTCCGAACGGCGGGTGGTCGGCCATCAGCTCGGCCGGATCCAAGACGGTCCAGGTGGCCGCGGGGAAGGTCGTCCTCCAGCAAAGCGCCGGCGTCGGCGAGGACGTCAGCCGCGCGTTCCCGTCTCAGAGTGCGGGGGCGTCGGTCTTCGCGGCGTTCTTCCTGACGGTTCCGCCGGGTGCGATCGGAACGGGCACCGAGTACTTCGCCCATTTCCGGCAGGCGGTGGCCAACAACTTCCGGACGCGCGTCGCCGTCGGTCCCGGGCCCGCGAACCCGGGGGACTACGGGCTCTACCTGCAGCACGGAGGGACTTCCCCTTCGTTCTCGTGGCCGGTCCGCCTGCGATTCAACGTCACGTACCTGATCGTGACCCAGTACGACGGCGCGGCCAATCTGAGCCGGCTCTGGGTGAATCCGGTTTCGTCCGCGAGTCCCAGCATCAGCGTTAGCGATGTCACTCCGCCGGTGCCGCTCGATTCGTACGGGTTCCGTCAGGCCTCCCCGGTCGGAGCGACGTTCGTCGAGTGGATCGACGAGCTTCGCGTGGCGACCACCTTCGCCGACGTCTACCCCGTGCTCGACGTGGTCGATCTGTCGGGTGACGCCTCGGATGCCGCCCATCCGAAGCTCACCCGGATGGAGGACGGCGGATTGTTCGCGGTGTGGGGGCGCGCCGGTTATCGGGTGGCCTACAGCCACTCGCCGGGGAAGGGCGTCAATTTCTCGGAGCCGCGGTTGCTCGACGTGCCAAGCCGGCATCCGGCGACGATCCAGACGAACAACGAAGTGCTCCTGGTGGCGGCCGTCACGCACGATCTGTCCAGCCTCCGGACCGGCCCCGGCGAGATCACCGTGGGCCCGGTGATCGCAAGCGTCGATCCGACGGACAACGCGGCCCGACCCGAGTTCGCAAAAGATGCTGCCGCCGAAACCACTCACGTCGTCGCGATCGTGTGGGACGCCGATTCCTCGGTGATCCTCTACTCCCAGACCTCCGATGACGGGGCCACGTTCAAGTCGGCAGAGGCGATCGGACCGTCGGACGGCCACGTCCAATGGCGGCCCGACATCGCGCGCTACTCCTACCGAGTCGAGGCGATGTGGAACTGCAGCGCGAGCCCCAGCGAGGAGTGGATCATGCACACGCGCACCTCCGTCCCGAATCTGTTCCAGGTCCCGGACCGGATCTCGGCGATGGGCCGCCGCGCCCGTGATCCACAGGTGTCCTACGCGGGTCCCTCCACCTGGGACGCAGTCTGGATCGAGCTCGGGGTGGGCGGTGGACCGGACTCCCTCGTCCTCGCGACGTCCTCTTCAGACGGCGTCGTGTACACCAAGCAGTTCACCGTGGCCATTCCTGCCCTGCCCGGCACCGCCCGTCACACTTCGATGATTCGGAGCGCGGATGGAGCGCTGCACATCGCGTTCGATGCCACGGTCAACGGCAGCATCGAAGTGCTGTACGCATCGATCCCCAGCACCCGGAACGCCTTCAGCGGCCCGTTCATCCTCTCCGGGTCGCCGGGGGCCTCGACCGATCCTTGCGTGGCCATCGACGTCAACGGGCGGCCGGTCTTCGTGTGGTCCGAGCTGATCGGCGGCGTTCGCGACATCGCGTTCACCCGATGGCTGCTGCCTTGAAGGAAGGAGGGAAGCGATGATTCGAAAACTGCGATCCGCTTGGGTCTTCGCCCTCCTCGTGATGGTCCTCGGCGCTCGCCCTGCCGCGGCGGACTGGACGAACCCCGATGGGCAGAGCCTGCAGCCGACGATCAAGCCGGAGCGGATCAGCGTGATCTCCGATGGCAGGTACGGCGCCTACTTCGTGTGGACGAGCGGGGCGGGGCCGAACTCGGACGTCTACGTGCAGCGGCTCAATGCCTCCGGCGCCGCTCCGGCGACGGAAGGGGACCCCTGGCTGTGGGGGGCGCCGATGCTGGTGAGCGACGCCCCGAGCAGCCGGCAGCGGAACGCCACCGCGGTGTTCGATTGCAGCAAGGGCATCTTCGTGGCGTGGGAGGACGGCGCCGGGGCAGCGTTCACCGGCACGGACATCATCCTCCAGCACGTCAACCCCAACGGCGAGCGGGCGGACGATCTTCCCGTCGTACTCGCGCTCGGTGAGCAGGTTGCCCCGTCGCTGGCGGCTTCGAAGAACACCGGCGCCCCCGGAGGCGAGGACGGTCTCCTCGTCGTATGGCAGGACTCGCGCAACATTGCGACCGACGGCTACAAGATCCGCGGGCAACGGGCCTCGGGGGCCGGGCCGTGCGATCCGATCGTCACTTTGCAGTGGGGATCCACCGGTAGCTTCGCGACGCCGCTGTGCGACCAGTTGACGTTCCAGTATCACCCGAAGGTGGCATCGGATCACCTCGGTGGCGCCGTCATCGTATGGGAAGACGTTCGCGACGGGTTCAGCGACGTTTACGCGTCGCACCTGACCTCCGCAGGCGCCTGGGACTCGACCTGGGGTGGCCTGGCCTCGCGCTGCGGGATCAACCTGACCCCCGGGACGTTGGACAGCGATCAGTTCCGGGTCGTGCTCGCGAGCGACGGCCGGGGGGGCGCGTTCGTGGCCTGGCTCGACGATCGTAACGGCAACAGCGACGTCTACGCGGGACGCCTCAACCTGAATGGAACGTTCTCGGCGGAGAAGCTCACGGCGAAGGTCGGCCGCAGCGTCAGCCTCGACATTGCGCCGGATGGCGCCAAGGGGGCTCTGGTCACCTGGCAGTACACCGATCCCAGCACCGGCCACGACATCTACGCCCAGCGTCTGGATCCGAACGGAAGCCCGATGTGGGCGACGGGCGGGGTCGTGGTCTGCGCGCAGAACGGTGGCCAGACTAATCCCGAGATCGTCTCCAACGCCGGTCAGGGCGCCTGGATCACCTGGATGGACACGAGGTCGAGTCCGCTCGGAACGAGCCCCGACATCTATGTGAACAACGTGAGCCGTTTCGGCAGCCCCGCGACCGAGTGGTCGCTGGCGGGAGGCCACCTGATGTGTGCCGCCGACGAGCCGCAATCGCGGCCCGGAGTGGGGGTCACCCCCGACGGCTCGGCGATCGTCGCGTGGGAGGACCTGCGACCGGGCTCGACCGGTCTTTACGCCGAGAAGGTCGCCACGGTGGCCTCGGTTGCTGTATTCGACGAGGATCCTCAGGATCGCATCGAGATCTCACGCGGCGCACCGAATCCATTTCGGAGCCGCGTGCGGCTCTCGATCGCCCTGACGGCCGAGGCGCCGGTGGTCCTCGAGTTGTACGACATGCAGGGAAGGCGCATTCGAACCCTTGCTCGTCGGACGCTGGGACCCGGCAGTCACTCATTCGAATGGGACGGAGCTCGTGATGGAGGCGCACCGGCGGCACCAGGTGTCTACGTGCTTCGGGCGCGGGTTCGCGACGTCGAGGAGCACCAGAAGCTGGTTCGGCTGCGCTAGAGGAACGGACCTGCCCATTCGCGGATCGGCGCGACTCACGGTACCGGCGCTGGTCGCTGTGTGCGCGCTCGCCATGCTCCACGCGCCGGTCGAGGCGGCGTGGCGCCGGTTCGGCACCGCTGACGGACTGATCGCCGCGCCCGTGCTGGCCATGGCCGAGGACTCATCGGGCACCCTGTGGTTCGGGACCGACCAGGGGATCACCCGCAGCGATGGTGCCGACTGGCGGAGCACCGACAGTGTCTCGGTGCGGTCCGTTCGTGCACTCCTTGCGATGGGCCCGGACGAAGTGTGGTGCGGGACTGCTTCGGGCATCGCGACTCTCGATCGGGACATGCAGGTACGGTCGGTCCTGACCGTGGCCAGCACGGCCGGCGGGCTCGTGTCGGACGCCGTGCGATCCCTGATGCTCGATGCCCGGGGTCACGTGTGGGTCGGCACCGATCACGGAGTGAGTGAACTCGATCGTTCCGCCGGCACCTGGACCAACTCTCTGCCGGGCGTCGCCGTGCGATCGATCGCCGGGGACCGGGCCGGCGGGGTCTGGCTCGGCACGAACGCAGGCGCGTATCGATATCACCCCGACAGTCTGCCGCAGTGGAAGTCGTTTCCAAGGGGAGGCGTGAAGGACGACATCGCTGCCATCTTCGTGAGCCGTGGCGGGCAGGTCTGGACGGGCTGGCCCGCCAACGCCGATTTGGGCGGAGTGAGCATGCTCGATGGCATGAGCTGGGTGGACTACCGATGGGCCGAGACTCCGACCCTGAGATTCGTGGAGGTCCAGGGGATAACGGAGAACCCGGCGGGCAACATCTGGATCGGGCACGGGCAGGGTCTCAGTCGCTTCGACGGCAGGACGTGGAGGAGTTACCGGGCCGATCTTGCGGACCCTGTGAGCTGCATCCACGTCGATGGCCCGGGAAACATCTGGGGAGGCGTGCCCGACGGAGTGATCCGCTATGACCGCGCCTCCTGGGCGACGTTCGTCGGCTCCGCTCTCGAGAATCGCTTCATTCGCGCCGTAACCCAGGATTCGACGGGCGCGGTGTGGTCAGGCACCGAGGGCGGCGGAGCCATTCGCTACCGAGGCGACGGGATCACGGTGTTCGGCGTTGCCGACGGACTCGCCGGGAACACCGTCACGGGGATCGCGCGCGACGGCGACGCGCTCTGGTTTGCCACCTCGAGCGGCGTCTCACGGTTCAACGGGGCTTCGTGGGTCTCGTACTCGTCCACCACTTCGGGACTCGTTTCGGACGACGTTCGCGCGGTAGTCCGAGACGGGTCGGGCGCACTGTGGTTCGCAACAGGCGCCGGGTTGAGCCGCTTCGCCGGCGGCTCGTGGACGACCTTCACGCAAGGCGACGGACTTGCGGGCAATGACGTGCACTGTCTTGCCGCCGATCGCGCCAACGGGATCTGGGTCGGCACGGAGTCCGGCGCGAGTCACTTCGACGGCGCGACCTGGACGACGTACCGGGCTGCCGGTGGAACCCTTTCCGACGACCGCGTCCACGCGATTCACGAGGATCGGTCGGGGCGGGTCTGGTTCGGAACCGAGCAGGGGGTCAGCGTCCTCGAGAATTCGTCCTGGCGTCATTTCACCACCGCGGACGGTCTCATCGACAATCGCATCCGAGCCATCCTGGAAGACCGCAACGGGACCATCTGGGTGGCGATGCAGAACTGGGTGGCACGGTACGACGCGTCGTGGGTGATCCCCGGCATCCCTGCGACAGTCCCCTCGACGGCGATCAGAACCCTGTTCGAGGAGCGGTCCGGCGATATCTGGCTCGGCACGATCGACGGCGTCATTCGCCACGAGCCCGATCGCGTCGCGCCGCAGACCGTCCTCACGCTGCAGCCGCCGGCACTCTCCGCGAGCCGGCGGCAGCCGTTCCGCTTCGCTCCCGCCTTCGAAGACGATGCCGGCGTGGAGTACCGGTACGCATTGGATCAGGGGCCATGGTCCAGCTGGTCCGACCAGGAGTTGATCGTCCTCGACGACCTCCCGAGTCGTTCTCACGAGCTTCGCGTGATGGCGCGCGACCCGCTGCGGCAGGCGGACCCGACGCCGGCCGTCGCGCGCTTCACCATCGATGCCGATCCGCCGGCCCCCGTGATCGCCGCACTCGGTGAATCCGTCAGCGACTCGATCCTGATCCGCGGCACCGCCGACGATCCGCTGTTCCGGTCGTTCCGCGTGGAGGTGCGCGCGCAGGGAAGCGCGACACCGCAGATCCTTCCCGCGACGGGTGGCGGAACGTCACCGGTGCGCGATGGCGTGCTCGCGGGGTGGAACACCGGGAGCTTTCCGGACGGCAATTACGAGCTGCGCGTGGCGGTTCTCGACGCGCTCGGGCTCGAAGGGGTCGCGACCTTGCAGGTCGAGGTCGACAACGCGTTCCCTTCCGCCGCACTCACCTCGCCGGTGCGCATCCGGCGGGAAGCGGGCGGAGACGTGTACGCGGTGAACGGGACCGCCCACCTCTATATCCCTCCGGGTGCGCTGCCGGGGGACGCCGAGGTCACACTCGAGCCCGCGGCGCTCCAGGTGGACACGTTGAGCGACGGCGCGTCACGTATCGGCCCCGCGATGAAGCTCGATTGGGGAGGCTCACGGCTCATGAAGCCGGCGGTGCTCGACTTGCCGCTGGGCAGCGTGCCTGCGGGCAGATCGCCCTCGATCCGAACGTCGGCGGGTGGTTCGATCGATCCGTGGCATGTAGTGGGAGGGACCGTCGCCGCGGACGGCTCGCACCTCACCGCTGTGATCACCGACCCGGGCAGCTATGGCGTGTACGCGGCCGGAGCCGGCGGCACGCCGCCGGCATCCGGGACGATCTCGCCGCTCTCGTTCACCCCGCGCGCGTTCTCGCCGAGCGGCGGATACGCCGCGAGCGAGGTCGCGATCGGGTTCACGCTCGGCGCTTCCGCGGCGGTCACGGTCAAGGTCTACAACCGCGCCGGGCGTCTCGTGCGCCGGGTCGCCGATCATGCGTCGATGGGCCCGGGTGGGAACGTGGTGCGCTGGGACGGGCGCGATGGCGACGGTGGTCGTGTTCCCGCCGGGCTCTACCTGGTCACGGTGGAAGCGCTCGGAGAAACGAAGCAGGGAGCGCTCGCCATACTCGAGTGATATGGAACGACCCTAGGTCAAGGCACTTTTT